>NZ_JAKMZC010000012.1:0-169172 GCF_029890535.1 Vibrio sp. S/42/10
AGCATTTTTATAACCGTTATAGACTGCACTCAAGTCTTGGATATCGAAGCCCGCATGAATATGAAGTCATGACGGGTTAAAGAAGATAGGGTGTCCATTTTATCGGGTGAAGATCATTCGCAACGCTTGGCATTTTTACTCTGCGTTGCGTTTAGTGTTTAAGGTGGTATGCGGAAGCATCGGTATTGCGTTGCTCACACCTTAACAGGGCGTTAGCAGTCTACATCACTCGATGGCAAATTTTGTGACAAATCGAAGTTTTTTCGTTAAAATCATCTTTATTATTAATAATTTATACGCTATGGGATGTAGGATTGGGGACTTTTGAACAAAGTGAAATGCCTGGACTTATCAGTAAGTTTTCTAGTGCTATCTTGACTGGAGGTAGCTGGCTGTTTCCGATAGGCTTACTGCTAATGACATTTCTTATGAAATGTTTTGTGTACAAGCGAATTTCTGGGCTTAACTTTTATCGCTCATTAATTGTGTTGCCTATTGAAATTAAAACAGTAGCGTGTTCATTCGTATTTGCATCTGCAGTACTTCAACCAGTTCATGCTATTGGGTTATTGTCAATGGCAATGCTTGGTCTGTTCGTATTGGGTGTATCAATTGGCATTTACAATTATCTAGAGGTAGACAATATAACCCAATTGAACTCAAAAAGAGCGAACGCTTATCTTTTCTTATCATTTATAGTGTCTGCTTATATGCTTCATTTCTCAATTTTAGTTATGCAAGTCAGCGAGGTTGCAAAATGATTGACATTAATAGCCTTGCGATTGAAACGCTAATCCAGTCAATGCCGACAATGCTTATGATTGCGGTAGGTTTTGTTTCTATAAGGGGATTGCTAGCTTCTTACTTAAAATCAAAAGAGTACAGTAAGGATAGCTATCGTAAAGATCTAGAAGTTGAAATTGCTAAACTCAATGCCAGAATGACTATGAGTCAAGATCGTTTTGAAAGTGTCAATCATCTAGTAATAGGTGGTAACCAGAAAATCCGCAAAGATAGCGCTGATGACTTTCTAGAAAGGATGGGTGTAAGTAAGGATGTTGAGGTTAAAAGTAAGACCGTCTTTGTTTTAACTCCTTTCAATGATGAATACGATAAAGACTATCAATGGGTTAAAGAGGCATTTGTAAGACATAAATATACTTGTACTAGAGGTGATGATGTCAAAGTCCAAAATAACTTGTTACCCCATATCATTAAGGAAATGTTAAGCTCGAAACTTGTTGTTGCAAATATTTCAGGGCGAAATCCTAATGTATTTTACGAGCTTGGTATTGCTCATGCGTTAGGTAAAGATGTTATATTAATATCTCGAAGCGAAAAAGATATAACCTTTGATTTGTCTTCTTCTCAAATAATTATTTACCAAGATAAAGAAGATCTTAATTCTTCTATTAATGAGTGGTTGGTTAGCCTTTTAGAGTCAAAATTAGACAGCTAACAAAGCATTTAAGAGTGATTCCCAACGCTTGGAACTTTTCATTCCAGCGTTGGGTTTTGTGTTTATGGTGGTATGGTTAAGTTTCGTGGTAGCGTTGCTCACACCTTAATGCGGCTACATGGATTCCCCCGGTTGTCAAACATCCGCTAAACTTATGTTGATGGGTTTTGGACTGCCGCTCTACATTCGGCCTACTTATCGACGATTCGCATACGTCGTGGCCCTGATGACTTTGCGCGACTGCGGTGCCTTATTCGTTAGATGACATCTAGTGTGTCCGCCGCATTAACAGGCTCTCCGCAAGTGGTCTTAACCTATCTCCATCATTAGCGTCTGCAATGACCCGGTGGGTTTAACTCTTTATGCTGCTTAGTTTTTTATTTAAGCAGCATAGTTTTCGTATTCTGTTTGATTGTGTAAAAGCGACCATATAATTCGTGCGTTCTTCGCGGCCAGTGCCACTATTGCTCGGTTCATTCCTCTTCGTTCTAGAACGCCGCGACACCACTGACTTAACTTATCTTGCTTGTCGCCAAGGTTGGCAATCACGGTCCTTGCGCCATGAACTAATAGTGTTCGTAAGTATTTATCACCGTGTTTGGTTATTCGGCCTAAGCGAGGTTTTCCTCCTGTGGAATATTGCTTTGGTACGAGTCCTAGCCAAGCAGAGAAATCACGGCTTTTATCAAATTGAGAGCCATTGCCTATCGAAGCGAGTATCGCAGTAGCGGTTTGAGGACCGATGCCTCGAACCCTCATCACTCGTTGAACATTAGCGCTGACCTTAGCAAAAGAATCAAAGACTTGTTCAGTATCGGCGATACGTTGATTCAATTCACCAAGGTGGTGATAAGCATCGGCTATTACTGTTCTAGCGAGATGTGGCAGTTCATTTTCTGCATCTTCGAGCATTAAGGGAACCAGTTTCATCAATGAAGAGCGACCAACGGGAATGATCAACCCGAACTCAGAAAGTAGGGCGCGCATGCGATTCATAAGCGCGGTGCGTTCACGAACCCAATGCTCTCTCATTCTATGTACCGATAAGATAGCTTGTTGCTCGGGGGACTTAGCAGGCACAAAGCGAGTTGATGGCCGCTGAACAGCTTCTCATATGGCAACGGCATCATTAAGGTCGTTCTTTCCCTTGGTTCGATAAGGAATTACGTATTTAACAGCCATAATGCGGGTGTCGTGACCCAGTTTATTGAGTGTTCTTGCCCAATAATGTGCACCACCACACGCTTCAACACCTATACGCATGAGTGGCATATTTGCTATTGTAGTCAGTAGTTTAGAGCGGGTTACTGACTTATGAAGTATGACCTTACCATTTTGGTCTACGGCATGAAGACTAAAGTGGTTTTTAGCTAGGTCGATACCGCAGAAATAAGAATAATCAGACATGGTGCCTCCGATGCATTTAAGTACCACATAAGTGTGGCAGATCCTCGGTAGGGGGAATCCATGTCATTCGTTAGGCAAACAGAGGAAATATGAACAGCAAAATTCAGAATCGAATAGAAAAGAATGAGATGATGCTTTCCAGTATCGTAAACACCTACTTTCTAGCTGATCAAAATCAGAAGTTGTTCGGCCAATTATTAGACAACCCCGATTTACTTGCTCGTTGGGATGGTTCGTACGCAGCCAGTGGAGCTAACAGTATTCGATTTTCTCTATATATGTACGTACTGTCAGAAATGCGAGCAATCTTGTTCGATACGCACAAGAAAGTAGCAAGCATTCATAATGTTTTTAAGAGCCTTGAAGACGAAAGCTTTTTAAATCAATTAAGAAAATGGTTTTGTGACACGAGCCAAAAGGAAATTCTATCATTTGACGGAGATTTATCTGAGGACACAAAAGACTACATCCGCGCAGAGGATAGCAAGTTGAAAGCAACTTGGTTTGATCAACTTCTTGAGCAGGCAACTACCAATTATGAAGTGCTGCTTACTTCTGAAATTGGTTCACGGGTAAATAATGCTAGAAATAAAATGATATCCCATAAAGAATTCCAATCTGCTGATGGTTCGGGGCGAAGAGTGTTTGAAGCCAATGACTTCGGTTTAGTTTACTCTGATGCAAAAGACATTATTGAAATGTCTCATGACATCATTTTTCCACTATATAGCCTATTTACTAAGTCTCACTTTGATAGTGAACACTCAATGAATCATCACAAAATTGTTGCCGAAGAGTTTTGGGCGAAATAGTTTGCCTAACAATAAATTTAAGAGTGATTCACAACGCTTGGCGGTTTCACTTCAGTCTAGTTTTGTGTTTATGGCACAATCCGTTAGGTAAGGTAGTGGCGTTGTTCACACCTTAATTTGGCGTTGTATTGTCATCATTTGATATTGCTTTGACTCGGTGAGTGTTAACCGTTTACATAGTTATTCTTGTACTCTTTTCCTGTTGTTAATCATGCCCATATTATACGAGCATTCTTTGCTGCTAGGGCGACAGCTGCTCGTTTATAGCCTCGTCGTTCAACGAGTTGATTTAACCAAATACTGTTGCGATCGGTTTTCTCTTTACATCGTGCAATAACAGTTCTTACGCCATGAATAAGTAGAGTGCGAATGTGTTTTTCGCCTCTTTTGCTAATGCGACCAAGATGGACATGATCACCTGTTGAGTATTGTCTTGGAACCAACTCTATCCAAGCGGCAAATTGGCGGCTAGAGCCAAATTGTTTGGCGTCATTTACGGTCTCGACACTGGCACTGTGTTCATCGACTCCTGGAATATCCATATCCATCAGGGCTTTGGCTGAAGCCATCTCAGGGACTAAACCAGAGACTCTGCGATCATAGTGCAGTATTTCTAGGTTAAGGTATTAAATCTTGTTCGATAGATCTTGAAGCAGTTCTCTCGCTCAAAGGTGTGCACCAGAGCAAGTCTCGATGCAAATGAGGCAGAGCGGTAACTTAGCGAATGTGTCTAAGATTTTGTTTTTTTTAACAGTTTTGCGTAGGATGCACTTGCCATATGCATCAACGATGTGAATACTAAACGCATTCTTGTCGAGGTCACGTCAATAGTTTGAATGGTGGGTATAGTAACTTCTAGTTCTTAAGCGTGTACTAAATAAGTATGCCACACAGAGTGTCAGGTAGAAGGAGTCTATATCATTCGTTATATTTTTTATCGAGAATTATATGAAAAAATTATTGTTATCAACTATTGCTTTAATAATGGTCGCTGGTTGCCAGTCTACACCGGTTCAGAATGAAGAAACGACAATAGCTGATGTATTAAAAGCTTCAGTTAACGCAATTAACAAAATTGCACCACAAATGGTTGATAGTGAGACCCGAATTGATAGTTCGTATGCAGTTGAAAATAAGTTGGTGTATAAATACACCTTGATAAATTACAGCGTGGATGATTTCGATACTGAAAAAGTCCAAGAAATAATTACTAAGCAAGTAACCGGTTTTGTTTGTACTTCGCCAGGGATGGAATATTTTGTAGATAATGCTATCGATATTTCTTACCATTACTACGATAAAGATAGTAAATACATCACGGAAGCTAATGTAAAAACGGCGGACTGTTCAAAAATCTAACAAGTCACTCAAAAACGGAAAGATTACTGTTAGCTCTCGCTTGTGCTCGCACATTTTAGCCAACCGTATTTTTTCGCCTAGCTTAGCGCTATAAATGAGGCGGTGTAATG
Source organism: Vibrio sp. S/42/10 (assembly GCF_029890535.1). Classification (NCBI taxonomy): domain Bacteria; kingdom Pseudomonadati; phylum Pseudomonadota; class Gammaproteobacteria; order Vibrionales; family Vibrionaceae; genus Vibrio; species Vibrio sp. S/42/10. The sequence goes on from NZ_JAKMZC010000012.1 coordinate 5,148, forward strand.
GTTATTAAAGCGGTTAAAGCACAGTATCGATTACCGATGAAATATCAAAAAATCACGTCTTATGTTGGTTTTTTTGGTGTAATTTTGGGCATCTTCTTCTGTATTAAATCAAGCATGCTGTTAACAGGTTGGTTTGGCGTTGATCTTAATTTACCGTTAAGCCAATTAGATGGTTCAGAGTATGGTGTTTATCAATTTCTAGGTTCACAGATCTTAGTGCTAGTATTGTCGGTGTATGCCGGTGTTGTATGTGTCGCGAGTGTTTTTTCTTTAGTAATGTGCCTTTTAGGCAAGTTTAGTTTACGTGAAGCAATTAGTTATACGTTGTTCTCTAAATTTCCTAAGGCATGGATGAATCCATACTCAAATTTATAACAAACCATTTAAGTAGATTCTCAACGCTTGGCATTTAAGGTTTAAATCAGCTTTAGGGATTACGGCACAATTAAGCACCACATAAGTGTGGCAGATCCCCCCCTATAGGGCGAATCCATGTCATTTGTTATGTTAATGGAGGTTAAAATGTCTTCTGTACCAAGAAATAAGGATGAATTGGAGCTAGCTATAAACTCGATATTTCCGAAACTCATGGCTGATTATCGTTCAACTCCAGAAAGGAAAGTTCGTACATTTGGAGTAGAGGGGAACGTCAAAGGTACAACCATTAGCGTTAGTGATACAGTGGCTTACTTGATTGGTTGGGGTAAGCTCGTTCTTAAATGGCATCACCAAAGATCTCAGCATAAACAGGTAGATTTCCCGGAAACTGGTTACAAATGGAACCAATTAGGCCCACTCGCCGAAAGCTTCCACGAGGAGTATCGTGATTGGAAATACGATGATTTACTCATTGAACTTGAGTCGACGGTTAACGAGATACTTTTACTCATTTCAAGCTTAAGTGACCATGATTTGTATGGTGTTGCGTGGTATGAACAATGGACTTTGGGGCGCATGATTCAGTTTAATACGTCATCACCTATGAAAAACATACGTACTAAAGTTCGGCGTTTCAACCGAGAATTCACATAACAAGTAGTAAAGCAGGACGTCAATGCTTGGTATTTTACGATACGTTGGGTTTTGTGTTTACAATGGTAGGTTTAGGAGTATTGAAAATGTTTTTTTCTAGTTCATATCAACCCTTAGTTAATGGCACTCATTTGTGTGAAGAGTTGGCTAGGTTTTTATCCAAAAACAAAAGTAACTTTGAACAGAAACTAGTTCCAGATCTGTCTCACATAGATCATATGGCTCACAATGTTAATGGTATTGAAGTTGTAAAGATTTCTTACGTGAGTTCCAATCAATATCAACTCGACTATTCATACGATTGGGAAGTCTATCGTGGTTGCTCTGACATGAATGACGCTGGTATCGAGCATGGAAGGGTACTGTTTGTCCTCAATGATAACGGTTCCATTGAAATTGATTTCCCTGAATATGAAGAGCGTGATACATGTGATGAATTTTAGTACTGACAAACGGTTTATAAGCACTTGTTAACATCGGAGTTTAGATGGAAAGTGAAAGATTAAAATTGGAACCTCCTTCCTTAAATTATATCGATGCTATGTATGGAGTCATTGAGGAATGTAAGCAAGATCTCTCCCAGTTTTTGCCTTGGGTTTCAGGCTTATTATCTAAACAAACTTTAGAAGATAACACTAAAGAAGCAATGGTGAATTTTGCCAGCTGTACTGGTGAATTTTGGTTTAATATCATTGAAAAGAAAACAGGGTTGTTTATCGGCGTTGTAGGTTTTATTGTCAGAGATAAATCCGTACCATATTTTGAAATTGGCTATTGGTTACAAACTTCAAAAACTGGTTTTGGCTACATAACTGAAGCTGTTGGTTTGGTTGAACAATACGCTTTTCATGACTTATTAGCACTACGATTAGAAATTAGAATGGCAGCGTCAAACCTTAAGAGTCAGGCTGTTGCAAAGCGTTGTGGTTATGAGGCTGAAGCAACACTAATTAACTCTAGGCGACTGCCGTCAGGTGAGATCGATAGCACGATGATTTATGCTAAAACGCGATGCTAACAAGCCATTTGATCAATCCAAGCAGACAGCCAACACGTGGTATTTTAAATTCCAAATTTGTTCAGAACTCACATTGAATTTCAAAACAAGGCGTTATATCGTTTTCTGAGTTCATCGTTTTAAAGGATTAGACATGATTAAGCTCAGACCAATGACCTCAAGTGAATATCCAGCTTATTGTGATTATTTTATTGATGATTACAGTCGTGAAATTGTTGAAAACTATGGTCATTCATTGGATAGGGCGATTGAATTGGCTAATCAGGATCTTCTTCGTAGTTTTCCAAATGGCTTAGAAACTAACGTTCATGCGTTGTTGTGCGTTGAATCGGGTTCAGAATTGGTTGGTTATTTGTGGCATTCAATTAATGCAGCTGACAAATCCACGTTTATTTATGACTTCTTTATTTTTCCAAACTTCCGTAATAATGGTTACGGAAAATTGGCAATCTCTGTTCTTGAATCGCAATTGAAATCGGTTGGTATTGAACAGATAAAGCTGAGAGTTGCTTACCAAAATCAGAGAGCGTTAAAGCTGTATCAAGAAATTGGCTTTGCTATTTCTGGCTACAATATGTCAAAGAAAATAGTCACTTAACATTCTCGATATAGTACATCCACCCAATTTGCTATCTTCGCCACTCTAGGCTACTTTTGGTTTACCGCGTTGAGTGGTAAGTTTGGACTTAATCGCATAGCAGAGAACGTGTTATGCAGGTATTAGGCTTACGGAGTAGGAATGGATATTTCCCTCAGACAGGCAAGTGAAAAAGATATTCCTTTTTTACTTTCACTGCGCGATAAAACGATGAACCAATATTTGGAAGATGTTGGTATATCAACAACTAACGAAGAGCATGAAAAGCGAATACGCTATGAATTTGCGCATGCGAAAATCGTTGAGTTGGACAATGAACCCATTGGATTATTCAAGGCTACCTACAATAAAGATCTTAACTACTGGCATTTGGTGCAAATTCAAATTGATCCCGAATACCAAGGTTTAAAGATTGGTAGGACGTTGATTAATGGATTGATCGAGAAAGCTGTAATAACGAGCTCTAAAATAGGTTTAAGTGTCATTAAAACCAATCCCGCTCAACAGTTGTATTTGCAGATGGGTTTTGTGATTGTGAAAAAAGCGGATGATGAGTACTTGATGGAGCTGCAAGCGTAACAAACACTTAAGTAGAACTGTCTCTTGAATAAGCATAGAGTCATTGACGCACCAGGTCTAAGTACAACAGTTGAACGATGGTCACGACAAAGAAACCAAGGGAATCAACATGAAACAACGAATATTCAGAAATATGCAGTTAGCTGTAAGTATTGGATCTGGTTTTGCGATCTATCAGTACTTTTTTATGACAGACGGTGCGTTTGATTTTTATGGGCCAATTGTGGTGTCTGCTTTTACGTTTGTAGTTAGCAGTATTGGTACCGTTCTAAAAGAAATAATCATGCGCAAAAAGGAGACTGCGTGAGAATAGTGGAAGCAAGTCGGTCTGATCTAGAGTATTTCTTCGAGTATATAGGAGCGCTGCTTCTTGAAAATGTGGTTTGGGTTCAACAGGACACTTAGCAAGCTATATAGCCAAGCATAGTTTGAGTTAGCAGCGCCTTTATATCGCAACAAGTGAATCGGAGGTTCAATGGACAAAGCAATCAAAACACATTTCGACGAGTATCCTGATGATGTTCGGGGCCGGCTTGAAGAGTTACGTTCATTAATCTTTGAGCTTTCCTCTGATTTGGGTTTAGGTGACGTCGAAGAGTCTCTGAAATGGGGTGAGCCGAGTTACAGCGTTAAGACAGGCAGCCCAATTCGAATCGACTGGAAATTGAAATCGCCAAACAACTATTTCTTGTTTTTTAACTGTCAAACAAAGCTAGTCGACACATTCAGAGAGTTACACGATGGTACGTTGGCATTTCAAGGTAATCGGTCAATCGTCTTGAACCTAACAGAACCACTTCCAAAGGCGCCTATTAAGCAGTGCTTAGAGCTCGCCTTAACTTATCAGCAACGAAAACATCTACCGCTTCTTGGCGCGTAATTCTCACGCGCTGTTATGTGCTCAACTGAATGTGATTAAAATTTGAAAAGTACGCTTGCAACTGATTTACAAGGCTTGGCACTTCTCGTTTAATGCTAGGTTAGTGTTTAACGTCTTATGGTTTAGGTTAGTGGCGTTACTCGGACCGTAAAGTGATATATGAACAAGGACAGTTTATGAGTCAACAAGAAATCTTTATAGGGTTTATTGCTTATGGGCTTATCAGTAGCGTTATTGGATTTTTTACATTTTTTGTCATCAAAAACGCTAAGTTCAAACAAGCGTTGTGGACTTTCCAGAATGTTACTTTTGGTATTTTCTTAATTGGATATATCTATTTATCGGGTGGTGGAGGAGCAAAATTGTTGGTCTGGGTTCCATTGGTCACTTTAGTTTCCATTTACAATGTCCACTCTGTAAAATTTTGTAGTTCATGTGGAAAAACTAACACAAGAAAAAGCGGATTCTCGGCCATAAAATCATGTGGCGATTGTGGTAATACTTTATAGTGAAGCATCGACATAACAAGACGTTAGTGTCATCTTGAGTTTCAGCTTAAAAAGGAAGTGGTATGAATTTAGATAAAGCGAAGAAACGGATTGCTAAACAGGTTAAGAAAGGCGACAACGGCTACCCTAAAATTACGTTAGCGTACTTTGGCCCAACAAAAGAGGTTGCAACTCAAGTAGCCGTCCAATTTGTAATGGGCGAGGGAGACAGTGTTCAAGAAGAGCGTTTTTCTTGTGAAACTGAAATTAGAGATAATGAGCTCATTCAAACAACCTTACTCAAGGTAATCGAACGCGCTAATGTTAACTCAGTGATTGAAGTTGAAGGCGTAACTGTTCTCTAGCTTTCAATATCTAGTTTTTATTTTGAGTCTCGATCCTAAGGTGGCTCTATATTTCTGCTAGCTTGATTGGTTAGCCGATAAGGTATTTTGTGATTGAATTTAAAACAGTAGGTCTTTTTGTATTAACTGCGATAGCGGAAATCGTCGGCTGTTATTTGCCTTACCTTTGGCTTAGGCAAGATAAGAGTATTCTGATTTTAATTCCGGCTGCAATTAGTCTTGCTGCGTTTGCTTGGTTACTCACTCTACATCCGACAGCGACAGGTCGGGTTTATGCGGCATATGGCGGTGTGTATATCTCGGTTGCATTGATATGGCTGTGGTTGGTTGATGGCGAAAAACCGACAACGTGGGATATGGTAGGTGGCTCAATCGCTCTACTTGGTATGGCGATTATCATGTTTGGTCCTCGAAACGCGTGATTCATGTATTGAGCGAATAGAAGAGGTTAAAGCCATGGAAAAGGTTGATTGGCATAAGAATAAAATTGACGACAGTACCGTTATTACAGATAGCTACAAAACGACTCAGAATGTTCGCCGATATTTCAAATCCCAATTTGGTGAGCAGTTTAAATTCAACCGTGATTTTATGCTTTGGATGAAAAGTGCGACTGGGTTGACAATGGGTGATGCCTTGAAAGAATGGGCTAAGCGACATCCAGACAGTTGAGTTTTATATAATGACAAAAATACCGCTGATCGAGTCAGCGGTATTTTTTATTGAGAGCATTGGTTTGAAGAGTCGCGTATAGCTTCTCTAGTTTGCAGAAGCTAATTCGACACTTTGTATTTCACTAGCAACTTGCCAATCTCCACCTAACGCTTTATATACCGCAATCGTGGTGTTGATTATTTGAAGCTTTTCGGCCACTTGGCGATCTCGTATCACTTTTGTTGCTTTGTTCGTCGAACAAAGGCAAATAATCGACTAGGCCCGCTTTATATAATGACTTCGCTTTGCTTACGGCGTTATCCACGGCGTCTGTTGCTTCATCTATGCGTTTGGGTTTCTAGATTAGTCACGGTCAAACGCAGTGAATGCGTAGTCTTGCTGTAGGTTTGCTTGATATTTACCACTTTCTATTTGTTCAACTGATACATTTGATTCACCTAGGTGTACGTTACGTACAAAGTGATGTTGATTCGTTGGTAACGTTGCTTTTAGCTCTTGATTGCTCATTGTATTTAGTGAAGAAGCAAACTCTTCAGCAGCGTTTTGTGCCTGTTTCTGAGTGGCAAAAACACCCACATTTAGATCGGCTTCACGATCAATTTGAACCCAAGAAGATGAAGCGAAAGAAGCTGAAGTAAATGCAATAGTTGCTGCAAGAGTAATAATGCGTTTCATAATGTAATCCTCAAATAATTTTATTTTCTTGAGGCGCTTTGCCTCGGTACAACGCTATTATTATGCAGAATTGAAGTGTGATAAATATCACATTCTTCTTTTCACTGATGTTAAAAATGCACGAATAAAGGCTTGGTTTTCCATTTTTGACCCAGGTGTGGTGACATTTTTAACGTTGGAGGTGTTTTTATACAGTTTGTGAAGCTTATAGAAACTATTAAATGAAGAGATCATCTAGTGACAATGCAGCTAAAGGTATAGCTACGTAATAATTTTATATTTTCGATTTTTTTCTTTGAGAGGTTTATGTTTTTAGTGAAAGTGAAAGTGAAAGTGAAAGTGAAAGTGAAAGTGAAAGTGGCGGGTGTTTGATAGGTAAAAAAAGCAGCAATAAATTGCTGCTAGAATATTTCGCAGTTAATAAGTAACTTTCAAAGGCAGTGGGGAAAGTCAACGAGGTAAATAATATTTTAAATATAGTGATTTGTCTCGATAATAAATAACCATACATTGTGGTAATACTTGCATCAAGCTATCTTTAGATATAAAAAAGCCCACTATAAGTGGGCTTTTTCTTGATTAATATTAGAACGAGTAGCGAAGTGCTAACGCTAAAATATCATCTTCACCGTCTACGTCGGTGATCTTGTATTCAGCAAGTGTTTTGAAGTTAGGAGTTAGGTTGTATTCACCACCTAGTGAGTAGTAATCAACTGTATCTACACCGTCTTTCTCTAGGTTGTTATAACCGATTAGAGCGTTAAGCTCTTTAGTTACCTGGTAAGTAACGACTGCTTCAATACCTTCGTAGTCAATATCGTTATCCGTACCATCTTTTTCCCAGTTCTCGCCATCGCTGAACACTACTGCAGCGTACAGATCTTCGTAGGTGTATGAAACTGCTGCCGTTAGAAGTTCAGAATCTGCGCCAGCAGCTGCACCTTCACCTTCGTTGTAACCTAGTGCTACTTTCATGCCAAACGGCAGTGCATAGTCTGCTGCAATGCCGTATGAAGAGGCATCTGTTGAAACTTGGTCATTCTCGCCTTGGTAGCTTACGTGTACATTAAGAGCATCGTAAGAACCCGTTGCTTTGAATACAGAATCTGAACGGCCAGTACCAAATAGATCAGCACTTACACCTGCAGCTTCGTTACCAAACTCTGGGAAGATATCTGTGTAATCAGACACTAGTGTTACTGCACCAAATTGGCGACCGTAGCTAACCGTCCAAAGCTCAGAACCCACACCTACGTAACCTTTACGTACGTCAAATTCGTCTTCGTTTTCGTTGCCGCTATTAGATTTAAATTGCAGCTCGTACAAACCGAATGCATATAAATCATCATTAATTTGAGATTTTCCGTCTAGGCCAACACGGATGTAGCTTTGGTCTCCGTCGATATTTTTATCACTAGAAAAATAGTAAGCACCTTGAGCTCTACCGTGAATATTCAGTTCAGTTTCTGAATCAGAGTAAACTTGTGCTGCATTAACTGCAGAGCCAAAGATTGCGGCACCAATTGCCAGCGAAATGATTTTCTTGTCCATATTTTAATTACCACTACATTGTGTTTTAAGTCGAAGTAATTATCTATACACATGGATTATTTAAAAGTGAGTAATTATCAATTAACTATGGTAAATAATAAGCACAAGTATTTGGTATAAAATATTCTATCTTATTGTTTTTCGATCTTTTATCAAAAATGATAGGAACTTGGTTATCTTTTTTCTCTTATTAATATAATTCCAGAGAGAAGGAAAGAGTAACCGAAGAATTCTAGTCCTTCTTCAACTAGTGTTTTTATATCTCTATTGTAGCCATCACCTAAAAAATCCATCCAGAAGCCTTTGTAGCCGGCAATGCGAGAAAATATAAAGAACATAAAGAAACCGATGACCCAGATAAGAAAACTATCTGTAGTGAAAAATCGGTTTGCTCCAGCAATGATGCTTTTTTGATTGGAAAGCAGTTTATAGAAGATTATTGCTGATATGACACTAGCGGGGACCTTCCAAAAGCCATGAAAAAAGAACAACTCAAACACTTGGTCAAGTTCTCTCGAAACGAGCAGTAACATGATCAGAGAATGAATTTTTAATATCGATGAAAAGGCATGACTCTCTCGCGCTTTGAAGTAACTGATTAGTGCAGTGCCTAGAAGGATAACAACCTGGCTGATCTCAAGTACAGAGCTCTCTTTGGTATGAGAGTCAAAGTGAATACTAATGTAAGCAATGACTAATGTGAGTACGCAGCTATGTAAAATAATGAACGTATCAAAAATGCGGTTGCCGCGTCGTTCGTCATAAATTGGGCTGATATATTGCATTATATGAATCCAGAAAGTGGTAAAACGATAGAGTAAAACGGGAGCCTTGTTACAAGTAGGTTTCCCAAATCGGCGTTGTACCAATTTCATTCTGTATTGAGTCGATAAACAGCTTGGCGAGAGGTTGTTGATTACGGTGTGAGTACATAGCAAATATATCGCTGTGAGTTGATAGTTGGTATTCAGGTAGAAGTTGTACAAGTCCTTGTTTTTCTAGTTCTTCCTGTAGCATGAATTGCCCAATAACAGCATAGCCAAGGCCGTCTTTCACTGCGTCCATGATGAGATCAGTTTCGTTTACCTTGTACTTGGCATTCATATTGAAGGTTTTGATTTCACCAGCTTGTTCGTCATCGACAATTCTAATCTTGTCCGATATGAAAGATTCACTTGAGTAAACCACCGCTGGTAGCTCTATCAACTTTTCCAGTGTTTGCGGATTACCGTGTCTTGCTAAGAAACCTTCTGAAGCAATGATGGCTAATTTATTGGTCGCAAGTTTGCGCACAATCATGTTCGACTCGCGAATTGGGCCGATGCGAAATACAACGTCGTAACCTTCACTGATCACGTCAACTTTATGATCAGAGAGTAAAACTTCTACCGTAATGTAGGGGTACTTGTGCATGAAGCTTTTGACGGCTTTTTTAAGGTATGTACGACCAAAGAACGACGAACTCGAGATCTTTAAATGACCCCGCGGCTCAGCGTGAAAAGTGTCTGCAAGCTTTTTGGTCTCAGTCAGCAGCTCACGTATTTTCTTCGCCTGTTGGACCATCTCTTCGCCAGCATTGGTGAGTGATAGCGATCGGGTCGAGCGGTTGAGCAGTCTTAGCCCTAGGCTGTCTTCTAATTTTTTTATCTGTTTAGACAGTGCGGAACGGTCAATGTGGTTCCTATCGGCCGCCTTTGCAAAGGTGCCGTATTCAGATACGTCGAGCAGTAGTTCCAGTTGAGTAGCTAAGTCCATACTCAAACTCCTAGTAATATTTTTGCAATTAGATGTGATGAAGTGCGCATTCTACAAAACCTATTCGCAAAAATTATGGTTTTATTTGCACTTTACTAGTGTGTTTTGTGCACCAATATCGAGATACTTCGATAACTCTTCCGTTAGGCCATGAAAGTGTACAAAGAGTATGCAAATGTCCTCTAGTTAGACGTAATGGTTATTTTGTAGATGAAAATACAATAACGGTAATAGCTTGCTGGTAAAGAGGCTGAAAAGTACGTTGAACCCGTGATAACAAGGGTTCAACGATCAAGTCGGGTTTTCAATCGTGCAAATTAGGCATTACTAAATGTTTGAATTGGGGGCTTTTCTGCATCACCGCACCTTCTTAGAATAGCCGCCGCAAATAGGTGAGGTTATTTATGTATAAAAAAATGATTGCTGCTAGCGTGTTGTTAGCAGTGCTTAATGGGTGCAGTGGCGAAGAGGCAAAGGCCTTAGCGCCATCGAAGGTTCTTCCTGAACTCGATATTGCACAAGTGGCGCAAGAGCCAGTACAACAGTGGTTTACTTACACCACACGCATAGAAGCGCCCAAAGAAGTGTCTTTAATGCCGCGAGTGTCGGGAATGATCGAGACGATTGAGTTTCAGGATGGACAACGAGTGGAAAAAGGCGATCTGTTAGTGACACTAGATGCTCGTCCATTTGCTGCTCGTGTTGAACAGCTTAAGGCTCAGAAGTCGAGTGCACTAGCCGCACTTTCTCAAGCCAAGAGTGAACTTAAGCGTGCGGACGAGTTGATTAAACGCAGAGCTATATCTGCAGAGCAGGCTGAAACGCGTTCTACAGCGGTGAAGCAACGTGCGGCGGAGCTGTCAGCAATTGTGGCTCAATTGAAATTAGCTCAACTAGACTTGGATTTTACACGTATCTATGCGCCCATCAGTGGCACAATTTCTCATGCTTTTATCACTGAAGGTAACAACGTTAATCCCAACCAGAGTGTGCTTACAGACATCGTCTCTAATGGAAAGGTATATGCGTACTTTAATGTGGATGAACGTACTTGGAACCGATACTTTTCTAGAACGACTGTAGAGTCTGAATTACCAGCTCGTCTTACTCTGTCTGGGCTATCTGATACATCGGTCACGGGGAGAGTTGACTTCGTTGATAACGCCATTGACATTAATACGGGTACGTTGACTGTGCGCGCCGTTTTCGATTCAAATAAACATCCTTTGTTGGTAGGTTCGTTTGGCCGTGTGCAAATCACAACCAGTGATGAGCAAGATGTTTTATTGGTTCCAGAGCGAGCAATAGGTACAGACCTAGAAAACCGTTTTGTTTTAACGATGAATGAAGCAAATGTCTTAGAATACCGACCTATAGAGCTGGGCGAGCGCTACGGTAAGTATCGAGCTGTTATTAGTGGCCTAGAGAGCAGTGATTACATTGCGGTAAATGGTCCAGCAAAGGTTGGGCCAAATACTGAGATTATTCCACGTCCTGTGGATCTTGATCTTTCAAGTACGCGATTGACATTGGCGAAGCTAGAAACGCAAGAGCAAAGTGTCTCTTCGATGCAAGGTCAATAGGAGTAGAGAATTATGAAATTTGCGCACTTCTTTATTCAGAGACCCATTTTCGCATCTATGCTTTCACTACTCATTCTTATTGCCGGTGGTATTTCTCTGTTTCAATTGCCGGTCAGTGAGTATCCTGAAGTAGTTCCTCCAACCGTAGTGGTGACAGCCAATTATCCAGGTGCCAACCCGAAAGTGATTGCTGAAACGGTTGCTACACCATTAGAGCAGGAGATCACCGGCACCGAGAATATGCTGTACATGTTTTCTCAAGCGACGAGTGACGGTCGTATGACACTAACGGTTACTTTTGCTCTAGGGACTGATCTGGATAAGGCTCAAGTACAGGTACAAAACCGTGTGAATAGTGCGCTTCCGCGTCTACCGCAAGCGGTTCAACGCCTAGGTGTTATCGCAGAGAAAGCGTCACCCGACTTAACGATGGTGGTTCATATCTACTCGCCAGATGAGAGTCGAGAAATCAGTTACCTGTCTAACTACACAAATCTCTACATCAAGGATGAAGTCGCAAGATTAGGTGGTGTGGGTGACGTGCGGCTATTCGGCGGCGGTGAATACTCGATGCGCCTCTGGCTTAACCCAGATGAACTCGCTTCTCGTAACCTAACCGCGATGGATGTGGTTAATGCTGTACGTGCCCAAAACCAGCAAGTTGCAGCAGGCTCGTTGGGTGCGCAACCTGCGAGTATCGATAACCAATTTCAGATTCTGTTAAATGTAAAAGGCCGTTTGGCAGATCTTGATGAATTTCGAGATATCGTAGTCAAAGTTGGCAAAAACGGTGGAATAACACGTCTTCGCGATGTCGCTGAGGTCGAGTTAGGTCAGAATACCTATGCGTTAAGAGCAATGCTGAATGGCAAACCTGCAGTGGCGATGCCGATTTTCCAGCGACCGGGTTCTAATGCAATTCAGTTGTCTGATGATGTACGTTCTGTTATGGCGAATTTATCTGAGAAGTTTCCACAAGGTGTCTCTTATGAGATCGCGTATGACCCTACCGTCTTCGTACGAGAGTCTATTGATGCAGTCATTCACACGTTGTTGGAAGCGATCATTCTCGTTGTGATTGTGGTGATATTGTTTCTGCAAACATGGCGAGCATCAATCATACCGATTATTGCAGTCCCAGTGTCTTTGGTCGGGACATTTGCAGTCATGCAGTGGTTAGGCGTGTCTATTAATACCTTGTCTCTGTTTGGTTTAGTGCTCGCAATAGGCATTGTTGTCGATGATGCGATTGTGGTGGTTGAGAATGTTGAGCGGAATATTCATAACGGTCTCTCTCCATTGGATGCGACAAAACAAGCAATGTCGGAAGTTACAGGGCCAATCATCGCGATCGCTTTGGTCTTGTGTGCGGTATTTGTACCAACGACCTTTATTACTGGTTTATCTGGCCAGTTCTACAAACAGTTCGCATTGACGATTACGATCTCGACCATCATCTCTGCGTTCAACTCTTTGACGCTGTCGCCTGCGCTTTCTGCTCTTCTGCTTAAAGAGAAGGACGCCAAGCCAGATTGGTTGACACGTGTATTGGATACCATCTTTGGGCGTTTTTTATTTGCACCGTTCAATAGACTGTTTGATGCAAGCTCAAATCAATACCAAAGCTTGGTTAAAAAGCTCATTCGAATGAGTGCGATTGTTGTCGTGATCTACTTTGGTTTACTCGGTAGCACAGCGACCTTGTTTAACGCAGTGCCAGGAGGCTTCATCCCGCAGCAAGATAAACAATACTTGGTTGCAATAGCTCAATTACCTGATGCAGCGAGCTTAGACAGAACCGATGCAGTAATCCGTGAAATGGAGCAAATGGCGCTCGAAATTCCGGGGGTGGCGCAGACAATCTCTTTCCCTGGGCTTTCAGTGAATGGTTTCACTAACAGCCCAAATAGCGGCATTGTTTTTGTTAGTTTGGAGTCTTTTGATAAGCGTACGACGCCGGATCTCTATGCTAATGCTATTGTTGCTGAGCTCAATAAGCGTTTTTCTGCTATTGATGAAGCGTTTGTTGGGATTTTCCCACCCCCTCCAATTCAAGGCCTGGGCTCTACAGGTGGATTTAAATTGCAGATTGAAGACCGTTCGAATAAAGGATTCGAAGAGCTATTCAATCAGTTAAACCAAGTGATTCTGGAAGCGCGCGCTCGCCCTGAGCTCATAGGTTTGTATTCGACCTTTAGGGTTCAAGTTCCGCAAATGGAGATCAACATTGACCGCGAGCAGGCTATGTTACAAGGCATTCCGCTTGAGCAAGTGTTTGATGCATTACAGGTTTACCTTGGCTCTTTATATGTCAATGATTTCAATTTGTTTGGTCGTACTTATCAAGTGAACGCACAAGCGGACGCGAATTTTAGGGTCGATCCGAAACAGATTTTGAAATATGAAGTGAGAAACGCTCGCGGTGACATGGTGCCTTTAGGAGCTGTGCTGGAAGTCGTTCCATCAATTGGTCCAGACCGAGTGATGCACTACAACGGATACCCAAGTGCAGAGCTTAACGGTAGCCCAGCATTTGGTTACAGCTCTGATCAGGCTCAAAGTGCTATTGAAGAGGTACTGGCGCAAACCCTATCTGAAGGTATGGCTTATGAATGGACGGAGGTGACATACCAACAGATCATTGCGGGTAATACCATGGTCTATATCTTCCCATTGGTCGTGCTACTGGTGTTTATGGTTCTGGCGTCTCAGTATGAGAGTTTAACTTTGCCATTCTCTATTATTTTGATTGTGCCTATGACCATCTTATCGGCGTTGGCTGGGGTTTGGTATGTTGGGGGAGATAACAACATTTTCACTCAAATCGCCTTGATTGTGTTGGTAGCCTTGGCAAGTAAGAACGCGATCTTAATGGTTGAGTTTGCAAAAGAGCTAAAAGATCAGGGACAAAGCCCACTAGATGCTATTGTGGAGGCGTGTCGGTTGCGTTTACGTCCAATCTTAATGACTTCCATTGCTTTCACTGCGGGTGTTATTCCGTTAATGCTTGCCACTGGTGCTGGTGCAGAAATGCGTCAAGCGATGGGAACCGCGGTTTTCTATGGCATGCTTGGCGTAACCGTATTTGGGTTATTGTTAACGCCAGTCTTTTATATGTTGGTGAATAGAAAGCGGAATTGAATCTAATTCTAATTGAAGATTAGGCCTAAATTGAAAAGCCCTCTAACGTTTGTCGTAAGGGGCTTTGTTTTTGATATCTGTTGTCTGTCGAATAAAGGGGTTATCTTTCTCGGGAAAGCATACCATTAATAGTTTTCTGCGTTAGCTCACTGACTTGATTGATGTTTTTCTGTTTATATCTTTCTAATTTTGCTTGTTGGTGATCTTTTTAGTTGTCTTGTGTGGGGTTAGCAGACTGCATTGCTTTTTCCTTGCGTATGAACTCATTTCGTTGTGGTACATGAAAAACGACCGATCACCTCATGGCTTGGGCTTGAAGATTAACTACATAGTACTTATTACTGTATTAGGCGCTGCCTAATAATTTTATAAATTTAAGTGACACTTCATGTGCAGTAATATCTTGTACAAAGTGTCAAAGTTGGACGAAACAATGGACTTAGCAACACGATTAGAACTGCTTCTTGAAGTTTCCAAAGCAGGATCTTTTGCCAAAGCTGCAGATAGGCTGAACGTTGATCGCTCTGTTTTATCAAAGCAGGTAAAACAACTTGAGGAGCACTTAGGTGTAAGGTTGATCAATCGCACAACCCGCTCACTTTCGTTCACTCATGTAGGAAAACAGATCGTAGAGCAAGCAGTGAAGGTGAGTGAGTTGCTTGAAGATACGGAAAATATAGCCGCGTGTTTCTATAAAGAACCTATCGGTAATCTCCGTATATCGAGCACGACTCTGTTCGGTCGTCGGTTTCTGCAAAAAGCAGTTGAGGAGTTTCTAACTCGTTACCCAAGAGCGTCGATTGAATTGATACTAGATGATAGCCGTGTTGATTTGGTGGGCGAGGGGTTTGATATTGTCTTTCGTATTGGCCCAATGAGAGATTCGTCGATGATTGCCAAGAAGCTTGCCGACAACAAAACGGTCATAGTTGCCTCAGAAGCATTTATTGATAAGCACGGTATGCCACGCAGCCCAGAAGAGCTGACGATGTTACCAAGCATTATCTACTCACATGCAGGTTTTGTTGCGGACAAAGTTCAGTTCTATCTAGAGAGTAACACTGGGGAGCTTGAAACTTACGCCCTAAAAGGCAACTACCGAGTGAACGAGCCTGAGTTAATTGTCGAAAGTATAAAAGCCTCGCTCGGTTTTGGTCAGATAGGCCAATTTATGCTGAATGAAGGTTTGGCTGAGCAAGGTTTGGTGCAATTGTTGCCAGAGCGCGAAATTCCGTCTTTTGGTGATATCTATGCTATGTACACTCATCGAAAGCAGTCGCCGCTGGTGTTGGCCTTTATTGAAATCGTTCAAGAGATCATTGGTACACCACCAAGCTGGGAGAAGCACTTCGCTTAAAGAGAAAGATATATCAATCAGCTACTTGGTAGGCCTAGTTATTAATTATGCATTCAGTACAGCATGGTTTTTTTGTACGGATTGGTGTTGCCTGAGGTTACAGGCCCGTTGACATCCGGAATTACGGATAGTTTTCAGAGATTGAAACCTGCATCTTCATGTTGAGCAGGTAAAGATAGTTGAGTTTTATATAATGACAAAAATACCGCTGATCGAGTCAGCGGTATTTTTATTGAGATCATTGGTTTGAAGGGGTGTGTATAGATTTCCTAGTTTGCAGAAGCTAATTCGACACTTTGTGTTTCACTAGCAACTTTCCAATCTCCACCTAACGCTTTATATACCGCAATCGTGGTGTTGGCCGTTTGAAGCTTGGCGGCTACTTGACGATCTTGCATCGCTTTTTGTTGTCTTTGTGCGTCGAGTACCGACAAGTAATCAACTAGACCCGCTTTGTATAATGACTTCGCTTTGCTTACGGCGTTGTCCACGGCGGCTGTTGCTTCATCTATCCGCTTTTGGTTTTCTTGGCTTCTGCCATAAGCGAACAATGTTGAGTCTACTTCTGCAAACGCGCTGTCTACCGAGTGTTGGTAGTTAAGCGCAGCAGAACGGAATCTAGCTTCGTTCATTTCCACCATGGCTTCACCCCTGCCACCATCGAATACATTCCAACTGATGCCTGCAGATGCAGCCCAACCGAACGAGTCGCTACTGAACAGATCATCAAAGCTACCTGCGGTGATACCTGGTGTGCCCGTTAGGAAGAACTTCGGATAGCGATTAGCAATGCTGGCGCCGAGTTCTTCGTTAATCGCCGCCATTTCACGTTCTGCGATTCGGATGTCTGGGCGTTGTTCCAACAAGTCAGAAGGTAACCCCGTAGGGATAATGTCTGTCATTCTTGGCAAGGTAAATTCGACAGCTAAACGCTGATTCACGCTTATGAGTGATTGACCTAACAATACTGCCATACGCTGCTTGTGAACTTGCTCTGCTATCTCCAGTTGCGGCACGATAGACTCTGTTCCGGCAAGCATTGCTTTGGCTTGAGCAAGGTCTAGTTCAGAACCATAACCACTTCTTACAACCTTGGTGACCAGTTCCAGTGTTTGCTTTTGATCTTGAATGTTCTCAAGGGCAATCGCTTTACGTTCTTGAGCGCCACGGTATTGCAGGTAGTTGTGAATCACATCTGCGGTGATCAGTGTGTTCAAACCGGATTGGAATATTTCAGCTTGTTCAATACGAATCGTTGCGGCGTTGGATTGCTTGTCAATTCGACCAAACAAGTCCATTTCCCATGCTATGCTCGCACCTAAGAAACTACCATCGTGTTGCGCTTCCAATAACGACATGCCTGTTGCAGATTCAACTGCGTCTGACGCCCCAAAGACTGGGCCGAGTAGGGAGTCGTTCTCACTCAGTTGATAGTTGTAGTAACCGCCGCCAACGTTCACTGTGGGTACTTTGAACGATTCAACGACACTCTTGTACGAGTTAGCGATCTTGATGCGTTCTGCCGCCAATTTAAGAGGGATGTTTTGGTTTTGAACGTCGGTCACTAATTGGTTTAGCGTAGGATCATTAAATTGCGTCCACCAGTGACGGTGTTGTTGGTTTGTCTCGCTGTGGTTCTCGCTATTCTGGCTGTAGAGAAAAGTTTCAGCCATTGTTGTTTGTGTTTCTTCGTAATCAGGTCCAACCGCACAACCTGTAAGCAGTAGTGCTAGGGCAATAGGAGCCACTTTAAACCGAGGTAATAGATACATGTTTATGCTCCTTATTTGTTAATGTTTGGTTGGTTATCATTTGGAGTTCCACTGACTGTACAATTGGGTGTTGCTTCAAGGGTGACAATTGCATCTTGAATGGCTTCGTTGACCGTAGTCGCACTCTCTTCTGAACGATAGAAGAGCTTATATAACGCAGGCATTACGAATAGTGACAATACGGTTGCAGCGGCAAGACCACCGATAATGGTTGCGGCCATTTGATCAAATAGCAGGTCGGTTAACAGTGGAATCATGCCAAGAGCAGTGGTTAACGCCCCCATTGAAATTGCCATGGTTCGGTTTACGGTAGCTTCTTTAATCGCGTCTGATAATGAACGACCATTGGTACGCTCAAGCTCAATTTGATCCATCAACACGATGCCGTTTTTGATGATCATCCCCGTGAGTGTTACTGCACCAATCAATGCCATAAATCCGAACGGTTTATCTAACAGCAATAAGCTGAACGTTGCGCCAGTTGCAGCTAATGGCAAGGTAGTGAATATGATAACGGGCTGTTTGAAACCATTGAACATCGCGACCAAGATAATCACCATTAACAAGACTGCTTTTGGAAGTTGCTTGAGAATATCGCTTACGGCTTTGTGTTCGTCATAATATTCGCCACCCCATTCAAGGCTGTAACCATGAGGTAGGTGAATCGCTTCGATTTGATCTTTGATGGAGTTTCTGACAGCCGCTGGCGTGGTGTAACGACCCACACCTGCTTGTGCTGTGATAGTTTTCACACGGTCACGACGCCAAATCATAGTTTCTTCACTGGTGAGTTCGAACCCATCAATAACTTGACCTAGAGGCACGCTGTGCACACCAAGTAGTGAACGCACAGGCAGTGTTTCTAGTGATTCAATTGAGCTTTCAGTTCCACGTAGTTGGATCGTCACCAACTCATCGTTTAGGTTCATGCGGCCAAGAGGCATGCCTTCAGACGCACGCTTCATTGCAAAGGCGATATCTGCTCTATTAATACCCGCTAGGCGAATTTTGTCTTGGTTGATGATAGGTTCAACCACTTTACTTTTCTGGCGCCAGTCATCACGAACGTACTTGGTATCGGGGTGCTCCGCTAGAATCGCTTGAGCTTGTTCAGATAGGTTGTGTAGAACGTTAACATCAGGGCCTGAGAAACGAGCTTCAACGCTGAATTTATCTGAGGTTGCGAGTTTTAAGCTTCTAAAGCGTGGGTCGGCGTTTGGAAATTCCTCAGTTAACCATTTGTCACCACGAGCAATTAATGGACTCAATGAAGGGAAGTCAGTCGCGTTGATTAAAATTTGGCCGTACGCAGGGTCAAACGGTTCTGGTTCAATGGTTACGGAGAAACGTGGGGCACCGGCACCGACATAGGTTGAAATGCTGGTCACTTCCGGTTGTTCTAATAACCAAGCTTCGATACGCTTCATGTCTTCCGATGTTTGCTCCACCTTTGCGCCATTCGGTAGCCAATAATCCAAAAACAGGATAGGTCGGTCGGCTTGTGGAATAAAGTTAACAGCAATACTTGGAATTGCGAGCGCCGTTACTAATATCAATGGAACCAGAGCGCTCAATGCTTTTAGCGGGTTATCTACGGTCCAATTAACACTCTTACGGTATAAGCTGATTTTAGTATTTTCTTTTTGCTTCGTTGGCTTGATGAAGATCCAACACATCAGTGCAGTGAAGGTCATCGCGACAAACCAAGATAACAACAGAGATGAAGCGATGATTAGGAATACTGAGCTAGAAAACTCGGCGGCATCTGTTTTTGAGAAGATAACTGGGCTTGCACCCATGATAGCGATGACGGTTGCACCAAACAGCGGTGTAGCGGTTTCTTTTACTGAATCTATTGCCGCTTTAGTACGGTCAATCCCTTTGTTGATTTTAACAATCATCATATCGGTTATAACAATCGCGTTATCGACCAACATACCTAACGCCAAGATGAACGTGCCTAACGAAACCCTATGCAAATCAATAGAAGTTAAGTTCATGTAGATTAGGGTCAGTAGGATAGTCAGGATCAAGCTAGTACCAACGATCGTGGCACTCTTTAGTCCCATGAAAACGGCAAGTACGATAAATACAATCGCGACACTTTCAACTAAGTTGTTGACGAAATTATCAATCGATTTTTGCACTTCATCTGGTTGATTGGCAACGGTTGCGATATCAACACCGAGTGGAAGAGTCGCTTGGAAATCATTCACGATACGGTTGATGTCATCGCCTAACGAAACAACGTTAACGCCAGTAACAGGGCTCATCGCTAAGGTCACCGCGGGTGAGCCGTTATAGCGATTTTCAGTCATCATTGGTTCTTGGTAACCCATGGTGACTTCAGCAATATCACCCAGGCGAATTAGGCCTGTGCCAAATTCACTTACACCGCCTTTAAGCATTAAGTTTTTGATGTCTTCCAGAGACGAAAACTCACTGGATTGTTGAACCCGGATTCTTTCGCTACCCGCGGAAAACTTACCCGCTTCAAATGTTGCGTTTTGCGTGTTCAGTTGACTCCAAACTTGTGCCATCGATAGACCGTATTGAGCCAGCCGTTCGTCTGGGATATCAATATGCACGACGCGAGGTTGAACGCCGTGTAGCTCGACTTTTTTAATGCCATCAACGGTTTTGATGCGTCGTTGTAATTCTTCTGCGTAACGGCGCAATTCGACAGGTGATGCATCTTCACTGTGTATTGAGAAAAGCATGCCATACACTTCAGAGAATTCGTCTTGTACAACGCTGATTTGGGCGGTACTGGGCAGAAGTATCTTCATATCAGACACTTTACGACGCAATAGATCCCACTCTTGTGGTAATTGGTCTGATTGTAGTGACTCCTTCAAGTCTACAAATACCATCGACATACCAGGGCGAGACAGCGAACGAAGTCGGTTTAATGTCGCCATTTCTTGAAGCTTAGTTTCGACGGTGTCAGTGACTTGTTGTTCAACTTCTTCAGCTGAAGCGCCAGGGTATAGAGTGACGACCACAGCGGTTTTGATGGTGAAGCTTGGATCTTCAAGCTTGCCTAAATCGAAATAAGAGAATAGGCCTGCGATCACACTCAATGCAGTGAAAAACAGGATGAAGGTGCGTTGTTTGATCGCAAATTCAGCTAGATTCATCATGGTCTACCTACAGGCTCTTGACTTGGATATTTGAGAAATGCTGACCTTCGATCACGTACTGAGAGCCGCTAACGATCACGTAGTCGCCATCTTTCAATGTCGATTCAACACATGCTGAGTCTTTGTTAAGCGATACAACATTAACCATTACACCTTGTGCTTGTTCGTTTTCGATCGTGAACACTTGCTCGATACCCGATTGATTCACGATGGCTGAATAAGGTAGACAGAAGTTGTTAGAGATTGCACCTAGCTGAGTCGACAAGGTTACTGCTTTGCCCGGTAAGAGTTGTCCAGATACTTGTTCATCAGTGAGTAACGCTAAACGGTAAGTCACTGAGTAGGTTTGCTTGATTGGATGTGGCTGAGTCGAGATCTCACTGGCGTAAGCCGTTAGTTGATGTTTTGACCCATACCAACTGATTCGCGATTGTTGATCTGAGCTGAATTTATGAATGAGATTTTCAGGGACATCAATTTTAACTTCAAGTTGGTCCGGGTTGTGAATCGTAAACACAGAGATGCCCGGTAGAACTTGCTCGTACTGATCGAAGTTGGAAGAAGCAACGATTCCATCGAAAGGCGCGAGCAGTTGAGTATAACGAATGGCGTCTTTGGTACGGCGAATGTTTTGCTCAACGACTTTAACGGCTGCTTCGCTACGCTCGTAACCACTAATTGCTCTGTCTAGGTTAACGTTAGCAATGGCGTTGTCATCAATCGCTTGTTTTACACGTGCGAGTTCTGCCTTGGCAAGTTTGTGTGCTGATTTCGCCTCTAATGCGCGAGCTTGTAACTCCTCTAACGCAACTTGGTAGTCGTGCGGGTCAAGTTCTGCTAAAGGTTGACCTTTAACTACGGTATCACCGGTCGACACTAGGATCTTTTGGATGGTGCCGGGAACACGAAATGCCACGCCTGCGGTTTCAGAAGATTGCAGTTTACCTGTAAACGATTTGTGAGTTTGATTCGCTAGTGGTTCTAGCTGAACGACTTGAATCGGGCGATCTTGTTTTTTCTTCTGACCCATGCCAGATGGTGTGGTTACAACGGATTGGTTACAACCGATAAGAGACAGAAGAGTCGCTGCAAGTAGGGAATAGCGATAGATTGGCATCATGAATTGCTCCTAAATATTGATAGAGCAATTGTATCTAGATGTAAGTCAGAGATAATCAGTGTTAACGGTATAACACTGTCATGCTAATCATGACAATAACTAAAGATTTGGCAGTTCTTGTAACAAGAAATCAATCAATAATTGGCTAGCATGACTCAATGCCTTGCGTTGTGGATACAACAACCAAGCCTCATCTTTTCGCATAGTATCGGTCGGGAAAAGGTTAATCAGTGAACCGTCTTTGAGCTCTTGCCTCACCATGAGTTCTGGTAATAGAGCGATACCTCGATGACGTGTTGATGCGCCTTTTACGAAACCGATACTGTCGCTGACGATAGAAGGTTCGACCTTAACTACTTGGCCTGATATCTCCCATTCTTTGTCTATATCGCCGCTTGGCCAGCGAAAACAAACACACGGAAAACGAGAGAGTTCTTCAATCGTTGAGGGTTTGCCATATTTCTCAATGTATTCTGGACTAGCAACAAAAATACGTTGTAAATCCATCACCTTACGCGCCACCACGTTGGAGTCACTTAAGCGGCCACCATGCATGGCGAGATCTAGTCCTTGGCGGTACATGTCAAGAAAGCCGTTACTGATACTTCTTATATCGAGTTCAACCTCAGGGTATAAATCTTGGAATTTAAAGAGCGTAGATTGAACGATATCGCCTGTCTCTGGAAGCAAACCAATTTTCACACGACCGTGTGGAACTTCTAAAAGGTTAGATGCCATGTGGTTGGCTTTTTCAAGTGCACTTAATGCTTTCAGTAACTCGTTATAATAAAGCTCACCTGACTTAGTGACCGATAAACTTCGAGTGGTACGAAAGAACAATTGGATATTGAGTGTTTTCTCTAAATCGTTGATCCGTCGACTGACATTCGCACGTGGTAGATCTAATGCGTTAGCTGCAGCGGTAAAGCTACCAAGTTCAACAACGGTCGTGAATAGTTTAAGGTCTTCGATTTTCATAATGATGGACGTGTTCGAATGCTGACTTGGGATAATTGGTTGGTATCGTATATCAAATGGTATATAAAATCGAAAAAACCGATGAGCAATGATGAACTCATCGGTTTTAGTTAAATTAGAATCTAGCAATGGTAAGCAACAAAATCCAAAGTTTAGCGACCGCGTCCGTCCAACATAACAACAATTGTTTTAGTAATGATGCTTAGATCTGCTGCAATCCAAGATTTAACAGAGCATAGACTCAGAGCGTAACTGTGATCAAAACCGACTTTACGACGAACATCATCTATGCACGTGTCATAACCTTGATTAACTTGAGCTAGCCCCGTGATACCAGGCATTACGCCGTATGTGCGGTCAGCGAAGTATGGAATTTCATTTTCCAATTTGTTGTAAAAGGTTGGACGCTCAGGGCGAGGGCCGATCAGCGACATCTCACCTTTTAATACATTAAATAGTTGTGGAAGTTCATCAAGACGCGTCTTTCTCAGAAACCGCCCAACAGGGGTGATGCGAGGATCGTTCTGAGTCGCCCAAACCGCACCAGAACGTGTTTCTGCATCTTCGTACATGCTGCGAAACTTCATGATTTCAAATATTTCCATCTTCTCAGGTGTTGATTTACCAACGCGCAATTGACGATAGAAGATCGGCCCGCGTGAGGTTAGCACAATAGCCAGTGCTATAAATGGGAACACCGGAGATAAGATAACTAACGCGAATAAAGAGCTTACAAAATCAAAAGTACGTTTCGCGCGAGCAATTTTATTTTGGTATAAGTTTTGGTTAGATAGTTGGTCAATGTTCATCATGGTCAGTCCTTAACGATTAGCTCGAGTCCAAGCGGCGTTTTCGAGTCCTAGTAGGTAACGTATGCCACCAATGAAGTTGGCATAATGACCAACGATTAAATATGAAATTAAAGAAATCGGTTTATTAGTGAGATTCTTAGGCATGATGTAACCCAGTACACCGATGCTATAAACAGCAATTTGCGCCCAAAGCATGACTTCGAATACTAAATAATCTCTAAGAAGAACTGAGCACACTAAGCAAACAATCATTAAATAGGGTGTTAACAGTCTTAATCCTTTTCCGGAGAAGAACGCAAACGCGATACCTTTAAATTTGGGGTTGAATAGGCCAACTAATCGAATTGCTTGCTGCATATTGCCTGCAGAAATCCTTAATCGACGTTTAAAGTCAGTTCTCAAGTTGGATGCTTCAAGCTCTAATGCCACCATCTGTGCTTCGTATACCGCGATGAAGCCTTGTTTTACGATTTGCATAGGTAAAATGAAGTCATCATTGATGGTATTTAGAGGCAGTGGCTCAAACAAGCTCGTTCTAATTAAATAGAAAGCACCGTGAGAACCTAAACTAGAGCCCATCGCCGCTTCGCACTCTTTAACAACGGTTTGATACTTCCAGTAAGTGTTTTCACCTTCGTTCCCAGTAGGGCATAGTTGATAAGTCGCATTAACAACACCAACCTTGTCACTTTCAAAATGCGCACTTGCGATTAACAGTGCATCCAATGATATCAACGCTGAAACGTCACTCAATGCTGTGATGTCACTTGTTATGCTCGTCACTTCTTCGTTGATAACAGAAACTTTTCCTCTGTTTTGTACATGGTCATGTATTTCAAAGTAAATATCGCTGCACATCGCTTCTTGAATGGTCATCTGCGCGATTTCGACCGTGTTGTCAGTACATCCGTCGCAGGCAATAATCACTTGCAATTTCTTTTTAGGGTAATCAAGAGCGGATAGGTTACGAATCTTGTCTGCTATCCATTGTTCTTCATTAAATGCAGGCACAAGGATAGTGATAGTTGGAAGTGTGCAGTCTTGCTCTACATCTTTATAGCAACGAGAGTTTTCGCTTACAGTACGAGCTGGATGGTGTCGTGCATACCAACGTAACAGTATTGGATATGCTGCGTGGTGATAAACAATCAAAGCGCTAGAAAACAAAAATAAGCCAGCGAGTATCCAATCGTTCATGCGAAGGCTCCTTCAGAAATGTCGTTGTAAGAGGAGACCATTTTTACAATGTCGAAATGTTCAAGTACGTAACTCCGTGGGGATAAAAAGCATTCATTTTGGTTTTCTAACAATGCGTTGGCGAGCCCAGTAATGCTGCCACTTTTAACAAGTGTGCCACTCACTGGGCATAAAGTTTCATCAACCGCTCCAACGTTCATTGCGACCGTCGGGATGTTGCAGGCTTGAGCTTCAAGCGTTGAAAGCGGTAAACCTTCATATCGGGATGGAAGGCAGAATACGTTTAATGCACCATAGAAGGTTGCCATGTCTTCAACTAAACCAAGAAATATTACGCGCTCATTTAATTGCAGTTTGTTGGTTAATGCTGCCAATTGTTCACGCTTAGAACCGACTCCAGCAAATGCCACTATGGTATTGGCTGGTAGTAGGGCAAGCGCTTTGATGAGTTGGTCTTGGCCCTTAACTTGTTCTAGTCGACCTGCGCAACCAATAATATGTTTGTCGAGTGGCAGATTGAGTTTCGCTCTGGCCTCTGTTATTGGCTGCGGTCTAAATTTGTCACAATCGACGCCATTTTTAATAGTAATGATGTTTTTGTAAGAGAAGGCGCGGCAAAGTTGTTTGTAAACACGAGTAGCATCAGCAACGAGAGTGGGCTGAGCGGCTTTCAATGCAAGAGCTTGCAGGCGACGACGTTTAGTGTTGTTTAGGTGCCATGCGTCGTGCTCGGTGTGAATTCGTGTTGGCACTCCCGTTATGCGTGCAGCATAGCCGGCGTACAGCAATGGGCCAATGTGATGAGTGTGAACCACGTCTGGGCGGATAGCTTTGAACGCTTTAATTAGCTTGAGAATGACATTGAATTGAACGCCTGGCTCTTTGTCTAGAAATACGATTTGGTTGTGGTAAGACTCTAGTTTCGGCCAATTATCGATAGATTCTTGCTTTGTTCCCTCTAAGCTTACAATCAGCACCTGGTCATACGGTTTAGCAAAGCGAAGCAAATCTAAGGTAAGTGTCTCTAGACCTCCGGGTGCAAGGTGCTGAACAACATGTATTACCTTCTTTCCATGTTTAGCGAGTTGGTTTCCCATAATTTTCTCCCTGCAATAAAATGGTCTAAGTTTGTTCGATGTTATTTTCTCATTAGACAATTGCACGAGTTATGCCAACTTATTAATTGTTATTTATCATGGCCTTATGTTTTTTCTTATGTTGTTGCTTTGTCATTCTCAATATAGGAATCAAAACACAATGATGGAATGAGTGAGTGAAAGCGAAGGTAAAGTACATGCTTAAACTGGCAGATGCTCAAAGATCAGGAATAAATAATAGTCGAAGAGTGAATACGTTTAGAAAGAGAAACACCAGCACTGAGCTGGTGTCTTGGTTCAAATTTAAATCGGCGTAGCTGGTTTTTGAACTAGCTCATTCTCGGAATAACAGTGATCACTGGCACACCTAAAATGTCTTCGATTTCTTCCTTACGTTTAATGGAAGAGTCGAACAATTCGAATAACACTGCCAAACCTATACCTAAACCAATTCCAGCTACTAGTCCTGCTAGGACAAACACGAAGGTTGGCATGTTTGACTTTACGCTCGGAGTGAACGGTAAATCGATGATTTTAACTCGTTTGTTCTGTTCGAATACACCTAACGACCCGGTTAGCTGAGCCATTTCATAACGTTCCGTCAACTCATCGTACAGTTGACGTTTGATATTCACATCACGTTGAAGTCGATACATCTCTTTGGCGTTTTCACCGAAATTGTTAGCCTTGTTTTCTAACTCAAAGATCATTGTTTTCAGGCTCTTGGTCTCTTCGGTTAATGATTCAAATTGAGCTCGAACTAATTGCAAGCTGTGTAATTGGGTCACAAGAAGTGGTTGAGTATCTGATAACTTGTTCAATGTGGTGCTACTGGCAATGTCCCATAACTGATCACTGTTCATACTCGGTTGTTTTAGATCGAGTAGCATTTTTCTTTCGTTCTCAAGGCGATCTAATTCACGAACTTTTGCTTGCACGGCACTGTGTCTGTCGGTGTATTTGGCTTGTAGCAAAGTGAGTTCACTACGAATATCAATAATCTGATCTTCTAAGCGCCCAATCACGGGGTTGGTTTTTGATAATTGTTGATCAATCGAACCTAAACTTTTTTTAACACCAGATAATTCCGCTTCTTTTTCTGCAAGTGTTTGTTTGAGTGAAGCTAAACGATTCAAGCTCTGACTTTGCACTTCTGGTGTTGAGTGTACGTTTTCATTTACATAGAGCGCTAATGCTTCTTCTGCATCAGCGAGTTCGGCACTGCGTTCATCAATATGAATTTTCAAAAAGTCACTAGAATCTTGAATGGATGAACGTTCCGGGGCTAACAACTGCTCAATAAAGTGTTCGCTGACAGACTGAAGGGTCGCTTCCATACCAATCGATGTGTTTGAGCTTAGGCTGATTTTGAGAAAATCTTTGCCTAGCTGAGTCACGGATAAACGTTTAGACAAATCAGATATAATTTCCTCACGGTCCAAACTCGACATCTTTGGAGTAATCAGTTCAAGCTCTTCTGCTACCGAATAGAGGACATGACGGCTATGAAGCAGTGTTCTAAGTGCACTGATGCGATCTTTAAGCATAGTTGAAACGGCAATGTCCTCTAAAAAAGGGTTCATCTTCGCCGTTTCTTGAATCAACATACTGGTATGAGCATCATATTTTGTCGGCGCTAGCTTACTCACGCCGAAACCAACGAAAGGAAGGATAAGAATCGGTACCATAATTACGTAACGCTGACGCCACGCCGCGTTCAAAAGAACTAATAGTCGCAATTTAAGATTATTCATAATAGCTCCAACATCCAATGTACGAAGTTACCACGGTTCTGCCAGCTGTCTTTTTCAACGATTGATATCGGTGAATTTGAAAGTTGGCGAGCTCTATCGAGTGCCTTTATCATTTGTTGTGCGTTGTTAACGGTTGTAACGTGTTCTTGATAAGGCAAGAGAGCAGGGAATGGCGTTGTAACAATAGGCGTTCCTGCTGCTAGGTATTCCATGAGTTTTAATGGACTACATGCGCGAATTTGTTCGTTATCAACGAAAGGCAGCAGACTCACATCCCAGTGCTGGGAATAACTTGGTAACGTATGATGTGGTCGTGGTCCAAGGTAATGCACGTTATTAAGTGTCGGCAGCGCTAAGTTATCTAATTCGTTTGGGCCAATAAAGACGAAATCCCATTCCGGCATTGCGCTAGCAACATGTCCAATCATTTCATAATCTAACCACTTAGATAAGCTGCCATAAAAGCCCGCGATTGGTCGATGATTACTCGGCAAATCGTCCGCTCTAACTGTTGGTGTTGAGAAGAGACCAACATCGACTCCGTGTGGCAATAGTTGAGATTTATCTTCAGGAAATTTAGTCATGAGCTTCTTGCTTGCTGCAAAGATTAGATCTGACTTTTCGATGAGTTCATATTCATGCTCAGTAATGGTTTGATGGTCAACACCGGCTAAGGCGCTGAAATCGTCTCCACAATAATAAACCACTGCAGATTCGCCAAGGTGACCACATAGGTCAACAGCCGTGGGAAGTGATGTCCAAAGAATTGGAGCGTAAAGGTTGAGCTCTGCAATAATCGGCTTAAGTTGTTTCAACATCATTCGTTGCGCCAGCTTTCTCGATAATTTAGACGCTGGTGCCGGTATCGTCTTTAAATTGACGACTGTAATGTTGCTTTGCCCATTTGAGTCGAGCATATTCTGTGTTACTGCGTTTGTCTTACCCAATAGTTTGTTGAACGCACGAGAGACATCTTTTACTGAAAGTTTAGGCTGTCTCAAACCAATTGAATTTACCCAAAGCACTTTGTGTGTTTTAGCAAGATGACGAACAAGATGTTGAGTCGATGACGGAAGACCGCCAAAGTCTTCACCGAATACGATTAAATCACGCATGATCACCTCCACGAGTTTCAAATGAATCAAATGCATCAGATTTCTTCACTTCTTCGGACTTAATTTGACCAACGACTCGAGCAGGATTACCTGCGGCGATTGAAAACGAAGGGATGTTTTTCGTAACCACACTACCAGCTGCAACAACAGCGCCTTCGCCAATGGTCACGCCACCTTTTATAGTGACGTTAGTGCCTAACCACACGTCTTGCTCAAGAACAATGTCGCCGATTTGTTGAGGGTCGTCACCTTCACCTGCAGCTCGACGTTTTGCATCAAGCGGGTGGCCAGAGTACCCAAACAAGAATGCACCGCCAGCGATGCGAACATTGTCTGAAATGATGACTTTACCTCCCACGGCAATCGTTGACTGCCAACCAATATCGACATTACTACCAATGGAAAGAAGAGGGTGCTCTAAGCACTCTAATGGCTGAGTACAGCCTGAAAATGTACTGTGGCCAGAGATACGACAGTTATCGCCAATTGAAATCTGTAGTGGACCGCTCACAAATGGCAAGCCACCGTATAGATACAAATGCTTTCCACATTGAGCGATTCTGCCTTTGAATGTGGGCGTCCAGTAGAAGAATCGGGTAAAGCCAGAAACCATATTTGCAACCAACTTGTGTGCTTGGTATAGGCAGCGATTAAGTATTTGTGGGGTAGGTAGCTCGGCGCTTCTTAGGTCTTTCAAAATGAAAAATACATTTCTAATTCGAGAATTAGGATGAAATTTAAGCCAATGTTTGAATTGATGTATGGATGCTGACGTCATAATGAAGTTCCTTCTATGTTGTTATATAGATGTACTTTCACATTACGTGCCACTAAATTTATTTATTTATTTCAGTTAGTTAGAGTTTTTCTTTTAGGTTGTCTCATTTTGACAAGCAGTATGAGACACGTTTGATACGCAAACTGTGAGTGCAGCTAGAATGTAAATTGGCCAGTTGAAGCCTTGTGTGAGGAAGGTGCCAGATACTATGGTACCGACTAAACCGGCATACACGGCATAAGCGACGGCATTAAGTTCGGGTACGACAGACGTACCGGCTTGAGATAACCGTGCTAGTGTGGCTCTTGAGGTTCTGATTAACGAGATAATCAAAGTGACAAAAATGACTAAGCCAATAAAGCCTGTTTCTGCCAGAACGCCAAACCATGTGCTGTGAACTGCGTGATTCAAGCCGTCCCAATAGGAGCTATAGAAGAAGTAGTTTGAGTAGAAGTTATTTAAGCCAACACCTGTCAATGGATTTTCTACCGCCATTTTAAAGGCCGCTTCCCAAGCGTAAATTCTCCCCATGGCAGATTCATCAATACCTTGTTCCGCTGCCCCTCCAGATGATCTATCGCCTATACCTGCGACAAAATAGAGTACTATCGCGCCGACCGCCCCCAATGATATTAATAGCACTTTTGAACGAATGAGTTTCAGAGCAAAGATACCAACAACCGCAATCGAGCCAAGTAACCCACCTCGGCTTTGAGTAGCGATAATCGCAACTAACAATAAGACACAAACTAATGCACTAATTATCCGCTTGAAATTGGAAATACCGGGTGTAATGGTTTGGCTAATGGCGAATGCGAGCGGGAAAAGCAACACCAAGGCGAGATCGTTCGGGTCACCGAGCATCGAGCCTAAATCTCGTCCAATAGTCACCCTAGAACCTTCGACAATACCAATACCGTTTACTGAATTATAAACAGCGATGATACTCACCAAAGCCCCTGCATAGATAATAGTCATCGCTGTCTTTGCGAGGTTTTCCGTCGTATTAACCAACCAAGTAATGGCGAGCGTCATGACGATGATCTTCCAATAAATGCTTTTAAATTCTGCAAATGCGATTGAACGGCTAGATGCGAACACAAGGCCAACAATGGTCAGCAACCAAAAGATGGCCAGCCAGCTCAGTGAATGGTGCCAGAATATCTTAAGCTCTCTACTGATTAACGAATGCCATAGCAGTGCCGATAATGCTCCCAAAGATAACAGTAGAGGTATCTTTAATGGGTAAAGTTGAGGTAGTGCCTCATGAATTCTGAAGAATGAAAATACGACGAACAAAAGCACAAACCAAAACGCTTTATTGATAACGAATAAAGCGCCCAGCGGTATAAAGGCAAGCACGATAACCACCGCAGGATGAGGAACTAAATACCAAGCAGCACCAATTATTAGACTCATGGTTGAAAGCCCAATAATGAGTGGTGTTCTGTTGGCTTGGTAGTTCATCGCATCTCCTTGCGGCTTGCACATCAACGGATTCAGGTAGTCGAACTTTCTGAAAACTATCATGATTAAAATTTACGAAATATCGGCTTCTAAACTCAATAGAAAAATTTTGCGCGTATTAATAGATAGCAAGGTGAGTGCCACATGTGAATTGTAATTAAATCATTGAATTTAATGATTATTTACCTGGCAGGTTTCGATGGGTTTTGAGGTTATTTCAAATTGAGAATCAGATTGAATAGAAGCGTTACAGAGATCGAATTGGTTAACTAGACAGAATCTATCAACGAAAAGCGTTGATTCGATGAAAATTAGCAATCATAGCAATCCAATATTTGGGGAATAACCGCTTGTGGAGAGTACCTTTCGACGATCGTGTTTCTTGCTTTATGACTCATCGCTGTTTTTCCTTTAAGTGAAAGTCGCAACCAATTTTTTAAGCAAGTGTTGAGTTCAGTTTCATTTTTGGCAATGTAACCACTGGTTTGATGTTCAATCAATTGTGGTAAATTACCAACCGCAGCCGCGATTACTGGAATACCACGTACCATTGCTTCGAGTGCCGCCATCGGTAATCCTTCATATCGAGAAGGTATCACCAACACATCGATGATTTGCCAAGCATAATCCATACATGATTGGTGTCCATGGAAAGTAAGATTGGTAGGCGGGTTGTTCTCTAATATTTGCCTTTCTGGGCCATCTCCGAAAATATGAAATCGATGACTTGGGTGTGAGTTGGCCAGCGTCACGAACCTATCGGCTGCTTTTTCGTGACTCAAACGCCCAACAAAACCTATATCATAGATAGTTGTCGTATCTTCTTTAACATCTTTAACGAAACCAGAAGCAAAAAGGGACGATGGGCTTTCTGGAATTGAAATGAAATTATTGAGCAGTGTCGTTTGAGAGGGGATCTTATCCTTTATTTTGTCGCTCACTACTAAAGAGTGATTTGAGATAAAACCACTGTATCGATCTAAAAAATCGTACAACCACACTTTTCCTGTTGGCGTTTCACCGGCATGGTAAGTGGATACCTGATACAACTTGTTGGGCTTGACCAAGGATAACTTTGTCACCTTACTCATGATACTCGCTTTATAGCCGTGAGCATGAATGAGACATGGTCTATGTTGGTCAACAGCTTGTCTGATCTGCGACAACACATTCGAACCATTCGGTGCAAGATCGCAAAGGTTACAAAAGGGGATTTGTAATTGAGTTAAGCGTTGAATGATTGGAGGTTCTTGGGTGAACTTGGTGAGAAGGACGACTCTTACTTGTTTTTGGTGCTCAATTAAACCGAGGGCTAATTCAATAACATGAGTTTCGATTCCTCCAAAGGTTTGGCTGTCGATCAACAACCAAATCTCGTTTGACTTAATTTTATTTGGATCAAGAGCCAATTGTTCTTGATCCGATGTAAGGTGTGTTAGGACCGTATGACTAGGCTTGATTGTACTCATCTTCCGATTCCCAAGCCTGTTTCTTACGATAAACAGTAGAAGGGCTTAGCTCTAGCAATACTGCTGCATTTAGTACATTACCATCACAATGATTAATCGCGTGTTGAATGGCTTCGCGTTCAATTTGCCACATCGGACGAATTGCACCGTCGGTGGTCATTAATGGCGGTGTCATTGGTGCCTGTTGCGCTGGTATTTGATGATGTTGAGTTGCAGAGTTGAGTTCGAGTTCCTCTGGTGTCAAGGGTGGTAACTTGGTTTCAGGGGTCGCTGAATGTTGGGGGACTGCTACTGGCGACATATTTCGTATCGGATTGACACTTTTGGACGTTCTGATGTCCGTTTTATTAATTGGTGGCGGCACTATATCTTTAGTCACACTGGTTTCATTGTTCAACACCACGATATTTCTAATGACATTCTGCAATTGACGAACATTGCCTGGCCAAGGATAACGCTTCAACAACGCTTGCGTCTCTTTGTCTATCGATCTGAATTTTTTCTTATCTTGCTTGGCATATAGCTTCAAGAAGTGGTTCGCCAAGGTGACAATGTCACTCCCGCGTTCTCTTAGTGGTGGCATCTCGATAGGCACAACGTGCACACGGTAGTATAGATCTTCACGGAACCGGCCTTCTTCCACTTCAACCAGTGGATCGCGGTTGGTTGCGCAGATGATTCGAACGTCGACTTTAATCTCGCGGTTACCACCGAGTGGTGTGAAAGTACCTGTTTGTAAGAACCTGAGGAGTTTTTTCTGCATCTCCAGTTCCATTTCACAAAGCTCATCGAGAAATAAGGTGCCGCCATGAGCTTGCATGGCTGAACCTTTTCGATCGGTTGTCGCACCAGTAAAAGCACCTTTGATATGACCGAAGATTTCACTTTCCATTAGGTCTCGAGGTATAGCGCCACAGTTAATCGCAACGAACGGTTTATCGCTACGTTGACTTTCTTGGTGTATCGCTTCCGCACAGACTTCTTTACCTGTACCACTCTCACCATTGATAAAAACACTGGCTGTAGTTGGCGCAACTGAGTCAATGATTTTGTAAACGGCTTGCATCGGTAGGCAAGAGCCTATGAAATTATGGAATCGGTCACGATCGAATTTGGTTTGAATATCGTCGACCAAGTTTTCGAGCTTCGCTCTGCGCAAGTGAAGATTAACCGATGTTTTTAAGCGATCTGCTTGAATGGGTTTTTCCAAGAAATCTTCTGCACCTCGTTGAATGAGGTCAACGGCGAT
Organism: Vibrio sp. S/42/10; assembly: GCF_029890535.1. Lineage (NCBI taxonomy): Bacteria > Pseudomonadati > Pseudomonadota > Gammaproteobacteria > Vibrionales > Vibrionaceae > Vibrio > Vibrio sp. S/42/10. The sequence continues at coordinate 38,796 of NZ_JAKMZC010000012.1, forward strand.
ATTCACAGAGCCGTGCGCTGTTGCAATGATAACCGCAGTCGGAACCTCGTTCTCACTGATCCAATCTAAGACCTCTTCGCCTGGCATATCCGGTAGTTTTAAATCGAGGATGACGAGCTGTGGTGCATGTCTCTTTATAAATGTTTTGGCTTCAGCGCCAGTTTCGACATGAAATATGTCGTATGGCTCATCTTTAACGTACTGTTTATAAAGTACGGCAAGGGAGGTGGAGTCTTCAACCAACAATACTTTAGGGCGCATTGTATAATTCCTTTTGAAACTTTATCCTAACCAATCAATAACATAGTGATATGTGGCCATCAATACGAAACTAGTGTAATTGTTACCTACCGCATGCAATATTCTAATAAACAATTGGCTTTAGCGATCGCTGACACTGACTATGCTTAAGTTTGTCTTTACAAGAGTGATGTTATAGCGGCAACTAGCCAACATTGATATTCAAATAGGTTTAACCAAAGCCTTGGTCTTTTCTTTTTAGTAGGGCTTTAATCGAACGTTCTGCAAGCTCTAACAGTTCATCAACTCTAAGAAATACTTCATCATGCTTTTGTTCTAAACATTGTTTTTCTAACGTTCGAGCGAGCACAGACAGAGGGCGGTTACCTAACGCGAGTGCAGTGCTGCCGACGGTATGAACTTCAAACTCTAGAGCTTGAATATTGTTATTTTTGGCTGCTTGTCTTACTGCGGCCAAACGGATTTGTGATTCTTCTACGTAATGATCGATTAAAATTGGAATAATCTCTGCACTCGTATCACGAATCATTTGTTCTAAGATACTTTCATCTACAAGCTCTGTATCGGCCAGTTGTGCATTCGCTTGTTCATTCAAACCAGCAGATGTCTCTGAAGCTAAAGTCGAATTATTCACACTAAATCCTTTCATTGTGTGTTGAGGAAATGCGTTAGCTTGAGGCTAATATCCATGAGTATTATTAAGTTTTAGTCATTTTCTAGAATAATTTCAACTGCTTGGCTTAAAAACCATGGCATGAATCAGTTAATATGGAGTGTGTATCTAGTAAAGTTATAGAAGTAATACTCTGATTTTTCTAATATTTACTCAAGAAATATGAACTTAGATGATTAGTAAACGAATTTGCATTAGATTGAGTCAGAATGACAAGCAAAGAGACGCACGCTGAAAGCTAAGAAAAGAAAAAGGCCACTGCATTTATTCATACAGTGGCCTAGGCTATTGCAGTTAGTTAAGTGCCAACTAACGATAAACTCCGAAGCTTAAAAGCTTAAGAGCGAACAAATTAAGCTAAGAAGCCTTATCGATATCAATCTTTGGTTTCGGCTTTGGGGCTGGCTCTACTTCTTCCTCGCTATTCTCAGTGAATATTTCAGCAACAGCACTTCGTTCTAGTTCGCCTTTAAGATTACCATCTTCATCAACAACAGGTAGGGAGTAATCACATGACATTGTATCAGGCAATATTTCTTCGATAACAGCATCAGGAAGTACCGCTGGTACTTCCTCATATATCTCTTCACTGAAGTCGTGTACTGACACATCTTCCACGGCGTCTTGCAGGCTTTCTTGAGTGACTAAGCCTTGATAGCCCTCATCTGTTACGTGGTAAGCGTAATCGTTTTTCAGCATCTTCATTTGAGCAAGCGCACCTTCAATCGTTTCTGAAGTGATGCGGTAAAGAGGAGGCTGCATCACCGTCTCAACCGTTAATGCACGCGCGCGGTTCACGTCTTTTACAAATGCTTCAACATAATCATCCGCAGGGTTAAGCAGAATTTCGTGAGGCGTACCTTGTTGGACCAACTCACCATCTTTCAAAATTGCAATTCGGTCACCTAAACGTAGTGCCTCGTCGAGATCGTGGGTGATGAAGATAATCGTTTTATGAAGTTTCTCTTGTAGCTCGATCAGTTGATCTTGCATTTCGCTTCGAATCAACGGATCGAGCGCCGAGAAGGCTTCATCCATCAGTAGAATTTCAGCGTCAGTACATAAAGCACGCGATAAGCCGACACGTTGTTGTTGACCGCCAGAGAGTTGAGCAGGGTATTGTTGCTCATAACCCTTAAGCCCAACGGTTTCAAGCCACTCAGTCGCCTTTGCTAGCCGCTGCTGTTTCTTGATCCCTTGAACTTCGAGACCGTACGCAACGTTTTCAATGACCGTTCGATGGGGCATTAAACCAAAACGTTGAAAAACCATCGACATTTTATGGCGTCGAAACTCTTCTAGTTCTTTGGTATTAAGGTTCATGACATCAATACCTTCGACGGTGATCTTACCTTGAGTCGGGTCAATTAGGCGGTTGAAGTGACGAATTAGTGTCGATTTACCAGAACCAGAAAGCCCCATGATAACGAATATCTCGCCACGGTTAATTTCTAGGTTAATCTCTTTTAAACCAACAGTGTGACCAGTGTCTGCCAATATGGCATCTTTGTGCTCGCCGTTGGTAACTCGGTTCATCACTGACATTGGTTTTGGTCCAAACACTTTGTATAGACCACTAATTTCAATCAATGGTTTAGTCATGTTTGAATCCTCCTAGGTGTGCGTTGGTTCTACGTGCATAAGCTTGTGAAGCTCGGTCAAATAAGATAGCCAAAGCCACAATCGCGAAACCATTCATTAGGCCTAAAGTGAAATATTGGTTAGTGATTGATTTAAGAACCGGTTGCCCTAAGCCTTTAACGCCAATCATTGAGGCGATAACAACCATAGACAGTGCCATCATGATGGTTTGGTTGATACCGGCCATAATCGTTGGCATCGCAAGCGGTAACTGAACACCCCACAAACGTTGTTTCTTACTTGCCCCGAATGCTGTCGCGGCTTCTAACACTTCTTTATCTACTAAGCGTATACCAAGGTTAGTAAGACGAATTACTGGTGGGATAGCGTAAATCACAACGGCGATTAAACCTGGGATTTTACCAATACCCAAAAGCATCACTACTGGGATTAGGTAAACGAACGCAGGCATGGTCTGCATGATGTCGAGGAGTGGTGTCACGATTGATTGCACGCGATTAGAACGAGCCATCGCGATACCAATTGGGATCCCTAGGAAAATGGAGACTAAAGTACATACTGTTATAATACTGAGTGTCCGCATCGTATCTTCCCACATACCAAAGTAACCGATGAGAAGCAGGGAGCAGATACAACCCAAAGCCAATTTCCAAGAACGACTCGCGGCGTAAACTAGAGCGGTACAAACGCCAAGTACGATAAGCCAAGGGGTCGAAATAAGGAGTTTTTCAAACCAAACAAGGAAGGAAAGAAGGGGATCAAATAGTGATTCGATCATTTCTCCGTATTCACGGGAAAATTCACGGTATGCGCCATCTAGCGCCTTTTTTATTGCTCGCAAATCAGAGCGTTCCATCTCAGGAAAGCTTGATAACCAATTGCTGTCAGCCATTTTTATATCCTTATAGTCCGGAGCCACTTGTTCGTTAAGCTAACCCCATTTTTATAAGTTAGGGGTAATTAAAGTAGTGTTAGCGAACAAGGCTCCGAATCATGAATAACATCAAGTATAGCGACGTTATTTCCATTTTATTGAGCGTAATGATTGTTGAACTGCAGTTATCGTTGACTCCTAGCTATCAGTGAATCTAGCGATGTTCAAAAATAACGGCGATCAAACTTAGTAAGTTTGGCTATTGCCAAACGTAGTATTACAGCTCAGCTTCAACTTTCTTAGCCACTTCTTCCGAAACCCATGGGTGCCACACTTCTGGGAACTCGCTCAAGAAATGGATACTCGCTTCTTCACCATCTGCTTGGTTATCTTCCATCCAAGCAAGAAGTGAGTTCATTTTGTCGTTAGTGAAACCACGCTTTGTAAAGTAGTCGTACGCTTCGGGTGCGCGTGACGCAAAACTTTCTGTCGTAATAGTATGGACTGGCGAAGGCGGGTACATGGTAGCTTTCGGTGAGTCACAGTCTTCTTTAGTTGTACAGTTAAGGAACTCTTGTTCGTCAACGCCACTTCCAAAGTCAACTTTCACCATGTCGTATTTACCAAGAACGGCAGTCGGTGCCCAGTAATAACCAAACCAAGCTTCTTCGCGTTCGTAAGCTTTTGCGATCGACCCAGATAAACCGGCACTCGATCCTGGGTCAACAATAGTGAAGCCGCTATCTTCTAACTTAAGCGCTTCAAACAAGTTTCCGGCACTAATTTGGCAGTTCCAACCAGCTGGACAGCTGTAGAATGCAGATGTATCTGGGTCCTCAGGGTGTTTAAACATGCTTGCGTTTTTACGTACACCTTCGATGGTCGCCATCTCCGGGTACTGTTTAACTAAGTAAGCTGGAACCCAAAAGCCTTCTTCACCACCGTTTACTAGTGCTTTTCCTGCATAGCGGAGGCGTTTCTCGTTCACACCTTTATCAAGTGCGTCTTTAAGGCTGTTACTCCAAAGTTCTGGTGCGACATCGGGTTGGCCTTTTTCAATCATAGAAGTGCCAGTTGGCATGGTGTCACCAGGGATAAGTTCAGCGTCACAACCATAACCATGTTCTAAGATGAATTGGTCGATATTGGCGATCAGTGTTGCAGAGTTCCAGTTCATATCTGCGATTGTTACGCTGCCACATTCTCCAGCGTTAGCATTACCGCTGGCTGCTGCTACTAACAAAAATACGGAGCTTAACTTGTATTTCATATTGAGTTTCCTTTCTCTTTAATAATACAACCAAGCTAATCAAGGTCACTTGACTAACTAAATTGCTCGATGGTGATCCTTTCTGTGTATTGAACCATTTGAGCAGAAGGAGGGATGGGATAAAACAGAGTAGATAAGCGCGCAAAGCAGATAAGTGTGATTCGCTTGATTCATCCACTGTGTTTCACAGCCATCGGATAACTTTGTCAAACTATTACAAATTCGTCAAAAACCACCTCTATTTATAATCTTAGGGAATAATCGTACAAATTCCATCTTTGATGCGATCTACGTGGCACTTTAACAGTCTGGGTCACATTCCAGCGAAATTAGGCACAGAGGTGTTGATTTTAGAGTGGATTTGAAGGTGCTAAGACCATGATTGGCGAGTGTGAAATGCGTTGAATGTGCTTTAAAATCTGATTTTAACAGTTAATTTCGGCAAAAATTATCAATTTTGATTTGAGTGAAAAGTAAAGGGAAACGACTAAACAGGTCTCTGTCACTTTAGAATGGCAGCGAGTAAATGCTATTTAAATCTTATTATCTGACGAGCTCGAAGTATTTGATACAAATGGTGCCGAAACCTAATTCTGTTGAAGAATTAGGCCATCACATTGGTAAATTCAAGAATTCATTGCGATGAAGTCTATTCGCCAAGTTGTCGCGAACTTTTTGAGGGATAAACTTCATCCGATTCACCTGTCTAACAAGCTCTTGAGCAAAACTAGGGTGTTGTTTCATGTTCATCACACAACCCATCATAGAAATACTCTTCGCTTCGAGTAATTTCTTCGCTTGAGCAAGGTGATGGATTGATGTTTCTCCGTAAGCAACAACCAGCAGCGCACCATCACAAGCACTCGCAACCGATTGAGCTGGAATATTGCCTTTATTAATATTGAGCAAAGGTGAGGTGTCAACGATCACACGGTCATACTTTTCTAACCATTGAGTCACTGCTTTTTGAAGCGTTGCTGGGTCTTTATATGCCAATTGAGTCGATACCACGTCCGGAGCTGGGACGCCTATGAACATGCGCTGTGATTCGATGTGTTCAATAAGTTGCCCCGACTGATCTTCTTCAAGCACGTTCACATTCTTAAAAGCGGGATTAAACAAGTTAAGATCAACATATAGAGTCGAATGACCCGCCAATAAGAAACGCTCTGCAAGTGCAGTAGCAACAGATGTTACGCCGTCACCAGAGTGGCAAGCAGTGACACAAATTGAACGTTGATCGTTAAGTTCTGAAGCTAGGTACAATTGTTCAACTTCGGCATGTGTTGCTGAAATAGTCATTATAAAGCTCCTATTAGGACGATAGTGGTCGTGATGCGTAAGATGTCGTCTAAACCTACACGTGCTTTTTCAATAAAGCTTTCACGGCGGTCAGGGATGTAAATCGTGTCTCCTGCGCGCAGCACCGGTAGGTTGTAAATATTGGCAGTTTTACTAAATTCAACAAGGTCAAAGGTGCGAGCTTGCCCTTGGCAGCAAGACATGTTCACAATGGTAATTTTTTCTACGTAAGCACTGTCTGTAGGGCCTGCGGCTTCGGCCAAGATATCAAGAATGGTCATGTTGTCATTAAACACATATCGACCAGGGTTGTTAATGGCACCAAGGACACGAACCGTCTCTTCTTTTGGTGTATCTAACCAGTTTTTGCCTTTTTCTGGGATGTAGATTGTATCCCCAGTAGTTACGTTTGGCAGTAACGATTCATCACCTGTTTCAAAATACAGCGACAGGTTCAGTTTACTGACCTTAGAATAAGTTTTATCGCGATGTGTAACACGAACATTATGTATGTCAGCGTCCTTAGTTGGACCATCAGCTGCTGACAAGATATCTAAGAAGTGCATGTCTTTTGTAAAGCGGTAACGACCTGGCGCATTCACTTGTCCAAAAATGTAGATTGAAGCGTCTGAGCTTTGACGTACCCATTGTGATTTATTGTCGGATGGGTCTTGTGGTAAGTCGTGCACTCTTACGATAGAACCTGCTCGTATATAAGGCATTTGATCACGCGGTGCGCCATTTTTAATGAACTCATCAAGATTAAACACAACTAACTTTCTACCTGTCACAACTTCAATCTTTGAGGTGTCTGCACGTAGTGTTGGACCGCCAACATGTGCTAACAAGCCCATGAAGTTCATTTCATCTGACCATTCGATACGGCCAGGTCGGTTCACTTCACCAATCACGTTAACGGCTCTGTCTGGTGTGATTTTTAACCATGATTTTTCGTTCATGTCTGTTTTCTCAGGAACAAAAATCGCATCACCCGCTTGAATTGAAGGGGGAGCTGAATTTGCAAGACCTTCTGTATAAGCGGCCAGATCGAACTTAAGTACGCGACCGTTGGATTTGATCACACGGATTTGTCTCGATTCAGCAAAGCGAGTAGGGCCTCCTGCGTTAGCCAATATATCCATAAAGGTCGCGCCTTTTTTTCCTTCAAAAGCACCAGGCGCAGCAACTTCACCCATGACATAAACCGTGTTCGCACCAGATTTAATCTCTTCTTCCTGTTTAGGGACAAAAACCGTTGAACCCGGACGGAGAATTGGAAGCATGCTTTCATCGCCAGAATCTAGATAGCGCTTTAAGTTGAACAGAGTCGGTGTGTTGTTCGAGATAACACGGATTTGCTCGACACTTGCGTAACGCGTTACGCCACCAGATCGCATCAATACGTCGACTAAGTCTGAGTTTTCTTTATAGGTAAAAGAGCCTGGAGCATTTACTTCACCAAAAACCTTGATAGAGTTACGAGAATCAGCGCTATCACCTGAGTTAGCAAGCTTCGCGGCATCAAACTCTTGTTCAATGTTGCCCACTAAAGGAGACGCTGGAACAAACAACGAATCGAGCGATTGAAGGGTTGGAAGAGTTGATTCGTCCCCTGAATCTAAGAAACGTTTGTAGTTAAATTCTGTGTTATCGGAGCCACGCTTTAGGATGAGTTTGTCTAATTGTGCACCGGGACGTAAACCACCCGCAGCATACAATGCCATCTGAATGCTAGAACCCAGTGACAATGTGTACTCACCAGGTTGCTCAACGTAACCTTGGACAGAGATAATAATTTGCTGTTCTTTCACATAAACGGAAGCGTTTGATAGATCTTTGTAAGCGGTTGCCAGTGCCTCTAACACTACTTTATTTAATTGGTCATTGTCGTAACCCGCAACAAACACAGTGCCAACTTCAGGAAGGGTAATTCGGCCGCGCTTGTCGACTTGGAAGCCTGTGTTCAAAGTGCTTTCACCAGGTACATTAACTTGAATAAGATCGCCCACTTGTACTGCACCTGTAAACTCATCTTCAGCAGTGGTCAGTGTCGAAAAACAAAGCGAGATGCTGAAAATCAGCGTCATTATAATTTTCATAGCGCACCTCCCATTTTCTCAGCATTTTCAGGCGAAATAATTTCAATACTTACTCGGCGATTGGTCAGGTGTGTCCCGTCTGTTTCACCTTCGAAAAGTGGTACGGTTTCACCAACAGAAACAGCTTTAATTCTAAGAGCATCTAACCCAAATATAGTTAGATAACGTTCTACTTGTTTAGCACGTCCCAGTGCCAATTTGTCGTTGTATTCTTCAGGACCTGAAGCATCGGCATGACCAGTGACAACTAAGTCCAGCGATTTGTGTTCTTTCAATAGGTTGGTCGCTTCAGCAAGTCGTCCCATGTATTTTGGGTTAACTTCAGTTGAGTTTTCAGCGAATTGGTTGTCGACGTTGAGTAAATCGTACAGTTGCTGAATGACAGAAAGTTGCATACGGAATTGGTTTTCGTTTTTAGGTGGCTCGCAACGCGCTTGAGAAGTCACGTAATCAAGTTGAACTTCCAGTTCATTCAAGCGCTTTCTTTGGATAACCAAATCGTTAGCTGCATCTAACAGCAATCCGCCTTGCAGTTCACGAGCGATACGGTTTTGTTTTTCGATAGCTTGAACGACAGCCGCAGGGAAGCACCAACGTGCCCCTTCTTGTATTAGGGCATCTAGATGGAGTTTTGCTAGTTGCCAATCGAAACGCAGGCCGTGTTCTGGGCCTAGAGGTTCGTCTGGCATAACAGGCGAGAAATCTGAATTTTGATAGTTTGTGGAATCGTAACTTTCAGCTAATCCGCCGGTACCATGTTCTGGGTAGCTTGTGCAACCCAGAAGTAGAGCAGACAGAGAAAGGGCTATGTAGTTTTTCAGTATTTTCATGCCAACGTCCTTGTTTTTTCTTTTTATTATTATTTTTTGTTACTTCTAGCTTAGTGGATCTTCATGAATTAGTAGGATTTTTTGAGTTAACTGGGATCGCGTGACCGATGCGTAATAAATTCATGATTTCAAGTGGTTGGCCTGATACATTTTCTAAGCGCATGTTCCTTTCTCGCTCAGTAAGACGTTTGAACATGTATACAATAGCCCCCACGCCTGATGAATCAAGAAACTGAACTTGGCTGAAATCAACTTCGATTTCTTGGTGACCATCGTTTGAAATAACATCATCAATATCGGTTTGAGCATCTCGGCTACCCGCTGCGTCTAGGTTACCAAAAATTGAAAGAGTCAATGTGGTTGTGTTTAAGTCAATCTTACGTAATTCCATAGCGTTATCTCCTTGAATGTATGAGTTAACAAGAGCACGTAATATGCCAACTTTTATATTGTTTATTTTCAATAGCTTAAATTGGTGTTTGTATTGGTTATCATATTGAGAAAGTTAAATTCTCATTCTGAGAACTAAAAATGAGTGGCTTTTTGAGAGCTATAACCAATTAGTTTTGCGAATGAAACGCTAGTCCGAATAAGGTTGATGGTTGAGTCGCATCTTTAATTAAATACCACATACTGAAACTAAGGACCATTTAGGATATAGCGTACTTGGGATAAAAAGAGAGCAAACAATGAGATTAACGAAATTGGCGATTGCGACCCTTTGGGCTTGTTCATTCACATCTCATTCTTCTTACTTACCACCAGAACACTTGGTTTTAGCCAACAACTACCAGCAAGGCATCGATGTTTCTCAATACTGGACCAGTGAAAAGCTAGATGGTATTCGAGCCTTGTGGGATGGCGAATATCTTTATACTCGCAATGGCAACCGAATTTATGCACCTAATTGGTTTATAGAAAAACTGCCAAAAGTTCAGTTAGAAGGAGAGTTGTGGGCTGGAAGAGGTAATTTTCATATCGTTCAACAAACTGTTTTGGATCATATACCCAGTGATACCGCATGGAGAAAGATTGATCTTATGTTGTTTGATATGCCTGGCGCAGCAGGTGATTATCAGAAACGCTATTACAATATTATTCATTGGGTCAGTGTGATTAATGAGTCCCACGTTGGTTATGTCGAGCATTATCCAATTCATAACGAAGAGACCTTGTTTCACCAATTAGACAATGTGGATGAACGTAATGGTGAAGGTTTGATGCTGCGTAAAATCACCAGTCGCTATCAAGCAGGTCGAAGTAATGATTTGTTGAAATTGAAAAGGCACCACGATGCCGAAGCAACGGTGATTGGCTATAAAGGTGGGACGGGTAAATACAAAGGAATGATGGGTTCGATACTGGTTCATACCGAAGAGGGTGTTGAGTTTTACATAGGAAGCGGGTTTAGCGATAAATTGAGATTGGCGCCGCCAGAGATTGGTAGTCGAATTACCTTTCGATACAACGGATTCACTCAAAATGGCAAGCCCAAATTTGCGCGTTTTGTCAGAGAGAAAAGTGAATATTAAGACATACTCGATATAGTGACCCGACAAATGCTATATCGACTTAAAAATAAATGCCTGTCTACACTTACCTTATAAAAAGAGCCCTGTAAATCAGAGCTCTTTTTATATGCGGTATCGATTCTTGCTGTTTGTTGAGAGCTAAATTAACGAGAACTAAACTCGAGCTGCACGTCATCATCCTGTTTATGCATCCAATGAAGACGCATGCCTAGCATAATAGCGGCTGATGTTAGACCGATAATGAAACCAATCCAAAAGCCGTGAGCGCCCATTGGTTCAACAATCCAATCTGTCATACCTAAAATGTAACCGATCGGTAGGCCAAGTAACCAGTATGCGACGAAAGTAATGTTAAAAATCGATCGCATGTCTTTGTATCCACGAAGAGCGCCCGCAGCTATCACTTGAATTGCATCAGTACATTGATAAACCGCAGCGAAAATAAGCAGCTGCATTGCAATGGTGATTACTGCTGTGTTTTCTGTGTAAAGCAATGATACTTGCTCTCTGAACAACACTGTCAGGGCCGCTGTCATCAATGCAGTCACCAAACCAACGATGATGCCAACATGTGTAGCAATCTTTGCGCCTTCGGTATTGTTTTCACCTAACTTATGACCAACACGAATACTGACAGCAGCGCCTATACTCATTGGAATCATGAATATCAAAGACGAGAAGTTGATCGCAACTTGGTGCGCAGCAACAATCAATGAGCCTAATGGAGCGACCAGAAGCGCAACAACAGCAAACAAGGTCACTTCAAAGAACAGAGCAGCAGCAACAGGAAAGCCGAGTTTGAACAGTCGAATTTGTGCCTTTAACTCTGGTTTATGGAATTGACCAAAGATGTTGATCTTCGCTAGTCGTTTTGAAGTCAGCACATACGCAAACAACAGAGCAAACATTATCCAGTATACGATAGCGGTTGCGACGCCACAGCCAACACCACCAAGAGCCGGTGCGCCAAGCTTACCGTATACAAACATCCAGTTGAGCGGGATATTCAATAACAAACCGATAAAACCAATGACCATCGCGGGTTTCGTTAAAGACATGCCGTCAGTAAAACTTCTCAAAGTTTGAAAAAGTAAGAAGGCTGGTACCGCAAACATGACTGCATACATGTAGCCAATGGTTTTTTTCGCCATTAAGACTTCTATATCCATCAGCTCAAGTATTGCTTGAGTTTGGAACAGTACACCGATGATTGGTAATGAGATAATTAACGCAAGCACTATGCCTTGTTGAATTTCGTATGGAATCTTTGCTTGTCTACCAGAACCGTTAAGTTGAGCAACAACAGGGACCAATGCCATCAGCAAGCCGACACCGAACAAAATCGAAGGCAACCAAATACTCGCAGCAATAGATACTGCGGCCATATCAATCGCACTTACGCCACCTGCCATCACAGTATCGACAAAACCCATTCCGGTTTGTGCCACAGATGCGATCAACACTGGGGTCGCAAGTTTGATTAGATTCAAGGCTTCTTCTTTGTAACGATGCACAAATTACTCCAGATTAGAGATTAAATTAGATTGAAAATGTGGGAATGGACACTCTGAAGAAATCAAAGACGCTGATCATTAAGCTTCCACTGGACGAATCATAAAGAAATGTCACAATAACTGCTATGAAAAACTGTTACTAAAATGCTAAATAGGAATCTTATGTTTACAGGTATCGTTCAAGGTATGGCAACACTGGTTGCGATAAACAAAAAAGAGTCGTTTCAAACCCATACCATTGAGTTGACAGACAAAATGGTAGAGGGCTTAGCGATTGGTGCTTCAGTAGCTCACAATGGCTGTTGTTTAACGGTAACTGAAATTTCAGGAAACCGTGTTGCGTTTGATTTAATGCAAGCAACGTTAAGATTAACTAATCTCGGTCAGTTGAATATTGGGGAAGAAGTAAACGTAGAGCGTGCAGCTAAGTTCGGTGATGAAATTGGTGGCCACAGCATGTCCGGACACATTACGCTAATGGCAAAACTAGTTGAAGTCATCAAAACGGAAAACAACCGTACACTATGGTTTGAAATGCCTGAAGCGTCGATGAAGTACGTGCTAAGTAAAGGCTACATTGGTGTTGATGGATGTTCACTGACTATTGGTGAAGTCGAAGACAACCGTTTCTCTGTGCATCTCATTCCAGAAACATTGAATCGAACTTTGTTTGGAGGACGTGAAGTCGGAGATGAGGTCAATATTGAATTCGACCCTCAAACACAAGCGATCGTCGATACCGTTGAACGTGTTATGGCGAACAAAAAGTAGCCTGAACCGTTAGCTTTAGGCTGGCTTGCACGTTTAACTATGATGGTTAAACGAATAAAAGTTGAAGCTGGCGGCTGAATAACTAGTGAAAATCACAAGCTGTATCATTCGATGGCTTAAACAATAAAAAGAGCACTTGATGTGCTCTTTTTAGCTTTGTTGTTGCTAGTATGACTTTAGGTATGTGGCAACAGTCATACTTGTTAGCAAACCTTTTTTAGAAAACCTGTTCGTCATCGGCATCAATCGATAGGTTTATCCTATCTCTAACTTCGTCGACCTGCATGTCCAAGTGAATGGCGTTGCAGCAAGCGGGGCAGTCATCGTAAAAATCCTGACTGCCATTGGAGGCGTCGAGCGTTATGCTGATTGCATGCCCGCAATGAGGGCAGGACATGTGTTTTTCTGTGTATTTATGCATGGCAAGTTCTCCTCACTGTAACTGATACTAACCTAAGTCGCTTATATCGATCGTGATAGCTTGAATCGTTTTGGCCAACCACCATGATTGGTACTAAACGGCTTGAATCTTCTGAATACATGCTTCGGTTTGCGCTAAATATTCGCCGCCAAATTGATTGCAGTGATTGAGAAGATGGTACAAGTTATAAATGTCTTTTCGATCAGTATAGCCAACGTCCAAAGGCATGACGCTTTGATAGCCTTCATAAAACTCTTGAGGGAACCCATGAAACAATTCTGTTAATGCAATATCACATTCATGGTCACCCCAATAACATGCAGGGTCGTAACAGATAGGGCCAAACGCTGAATTAGCCACGTTACCATTCCAAAGATCGCCATGAAGTAGTGAAGGGGGTGGGTTACGGCTCGCTAGTCGCATATTCACCATGTCGACTATATCGTCAATGTCGCCAAATTCGATGCCTTTTTCTTTCAACAGCTGAAGTTGGAAACCAATACGTTGTTCAGAGAAAAAACGTCCCCATTTTTTATGCCACGGATTAGGTTGAAGAGTAATGCCTATGTAATTGTCTTGATCGCAACCGAACTCTTTTTGCTCTCCCCATTGATGAAGTCGGGCAAGCTGTACACCAAAATCAAAGCTGTTATTGCCAGTTTCAAGCGGCTTAGTTGGCAAGTAATTCAGGATAATGAACGAGCACTCCTTAGTCTTACCAATAAGCACAAGCTCAGGTACATAAACGGTGGAGGTATCTCTTAATAAGCGCAGGTTCTCAGCTTCTATTTCAAATTTAGGTAGAAACTCTCGTTGATTTACCTTAACAAAATAACGCTCATTGCCGTCGCTAATCATATAGCAATCGTTAATGTCACCACCAGAAACCTTAGTACGTTCAGTGATCTGAAAGTTGAATAAAAGTGTATCTGAAAGCTGTTGAGAAATGGCCTGCCACATAGGAAATCCTCAAAGAACGGTTGGTTAGAAATACGGTTTGTTGATTAACAATAGTTTAGGATAAAACTGAGCGATTTATAGACGCACTAGTCAATGTTCTTAATTCTAAGCCTTCTTATGATGAATGAATTGGCTAATCTGTGAACTCAAGCTAATTCAATACCATTGATAACTCGATAAAAAATGACAAATGGTAGCCATATGCACTTTGGAATAAACCTCACAGTTGACGTTCAATGTTAGGCTACTAACTAGAAAAGTGCGCATGGGTTGTTATTGTTTACGCTTAAATTTTAGTAGGTACTCATGCTAGGGTAAGTCATGGATAGCAAAACTTATGTTCTTGCGTATTTAAAAATGTTGAAAGCTATTGCTAAGTCGAACTTTCTGGCTTTATTTGTATATTGATTCAATTTTGAGCTTAAATGCTAACAGGGATCATTTAAATACGACTTTTGATAATAAAATGATGACAAATGACTTCATTTACATAGTATTAGCTTAATACGTATTAATCTGCTCTAGAGCTTAAAACGGAGATTTATTGTGGTTGTAGAAACCGATGGCTATTTGGCTTTAATCGAGCACTTATCGTTCAATTTGGATGTATTTACCAACAGTAATGGTGATACAGGAAATGAAAGTGTAGAAGACATTGTTACTGACATGATTTCAACCAACATCATGGCTATCTTTGAACAAAATCCTGAACTGCACTCTAGCGTGCGCTTTCAATTGTTGAAAGAAGCAGATGCCGTAGTCGCTGATTTAGGTGAAGTGCTTGCGGGCGTTTGGGCAAAGAAAGCAACTAACGAGCAGATTGTGTTCCTAGACGAATACATCGCCTTAGTTAAAAACTTATTTGATACTGCTGTCGCTAAATACGATTAACCGTCAGAGCTTATTTCTTTAAGCATTAGAAGTTTTAAGCACCAGTATTTTGAACGACTCTATTTGAAGCACTAATATTTTAAGCGTTAGTGCTTCTTACGTACATCTATTCACCGGGTCGTAAGCGTTATCAAAGAGGCGAAAGACTGACGCGTTATATGCGCCTAAAGTGCCAAAACTTCGAAGCCCAATAAGGGTTATCCAACCTTGAGATAATCACACCTTTAGATGTCGATGCATGTAAGAACTGTTTGTTTCCCAGATAAACACCTACATGTCGTACTTTTGGTGAGGTTTTGAAAAATACTAAGTCACCACTTATTGCTTGCTCATACGCAATTTCTACACCTTGTTTACTCTGATCTTTGGTTGTGCGCGGCAAAGCCTGTTGCGTTGCATTCTGAACAGCGATTTGAACGAAAGCCGAACAATCTATTCCTCGAAATGAAGTGCCGCCAAAATGATAAGGGACACCTTTCCATTGCTCGTACACGCTCAAATACGCATTTGCGGTAGCTTGCTCTGATTTCGATAAGGGTTTTGACGGTACTTTATTGTAACTAAAAGGCGGTGGCGTAGAGCTACAAGCAGTCAATGTTACTAAAGTTATTGTAACTGCAAGCATTTTTCTGATTTTCATATGTAACTCTTCTGACAAAAAACTGAAATAAAAACGTCATCAACGACTTCTAGTATACGGAACAACTTAAGGATATCTCTTTTCGTAGTCAAACTGGATTTCACATGCCCGACACAAATTTATCAATAAAACCTTCACGTTATACATTCTCGCTCATTCAAACCGTCACTGCTGTATTTATTTCGATTCTTTTGCTCGTCACCTTTTTATCGATGGTCAGTATTCGAGGTGTAGAGCGGGTTGGAGGGCATTTTGATACGTTGTCTGAACAAGCATTGCCCCTAGCACTAAACAACGCTCAGTTGACGCAGAGCGTATTAGAACAAGTAAAACTCCTTACCTACAGCACGCAATCAACCGATTTAGACACACTCAACACGACACGATCAGCAATTGAGCAATTAGCTGCAGAGAGCAATCAAACGCTAGACGAACTTCTTTTTATTTCTCAATCCTTCCCCGATGCGATTTCTCTAGAGCAAAAGCAAAGCCTGATTGATGATATGGCTCAGCTACAACATATGACCAACAGCGTGTTATTGGCTCAGATTGATATTCAAGGTAAACAAAACCTCATTGATAGCCAAATAGGAGGGTTTCGCTACGGTGTTAGTTCTATTGGGCCTGAAATGAATCGTATTAGCTCTTTTTTAGTTCAGAATAACCCCGAAGCACATGATGCCGCTAACCGATTCACGGCAAGTGCTTCGGCAATGGCGAACACATTCTTAATGCTGTTGATGCAATCTGACTTAGACAAAGCGGAAGATGAATTTCGAGAGTTAAGAAATCGCATTGCAGGAATAAACTTAGCGTACGACGATTTTTCAGAATGGCATCCAGATATTGTTGAGTTTGCCAGCCTGACTGCACCTTATGACATGGTGAAAGAAGGATTCACAGAAGAAGGGGTGATCAAACAGATCCTCTGGAAATTAGAGTTAGCTGAAAAACAAAAACAGAATTTAGCTGAAGTCATTACCTTAGCGAACAAGGTTATCGGCACACTGAATCAATTATCATCGACGGCTTCACACTTGATTGATGCAAGTGAGTTGATTGTAAACCAAACCATCACTAACATTGACAGGGTGTTATTCACTAGCGGTTTAGTGATCGCTGTGATCATTATTATTTCGTGGCTTGTGCTACGTCATTGGGTCAACAAAGGCTTAAAAAACATTACCCAGCAGCTGAATTTACTCGCCGAACATGACTTTTCTAAACAAAGCGAATTAGTAGGGCCATTAGAGCTGCAGGTTATCGCATCACAGTTAAATACCGTCGTAGATTCCACCGCCGACTCAGTTCGCTTGGTCACTCGAAACTGTGAAACACTTTATCAAACAGCAGAAGTTAGTCACGATGCTGCAGAGCAGACGAATTCAAGCTTAAACGAGCAGAATGAATCTCTGCAAAACATGATCACAACGATTACTCAACTTGAAGCTTCTATAGGCGAAATTGCACGTATCTCGAATGCATCGAACGATGACGCTCAATTAGCGGAAGATGAATCGGTCACCGGAAGTCAGGTGGTTGGCTTGAATCAACAGCGTCTTCAGGCATTAGAGCACTCGTTAAGCTTGAACGAAGAATCGATGGCAGATCTAGACGGGCGAGTAAAACAAATTCGTGAAATGGTTGATATGATCAGTGGCATTGCTGAAAACACCAACTTATTAGCCCTTAATGCTGCGATTGAAGCTGCACGTGCCGGAGAACAGGGCCGTGGCTTTGCAGTGGTTGCAGATGAAGTAAGAAAACTGGCGAGCGGTACATCCCAGCAAACCACCAATATTCGCAGCATGATGAATGAGCTGGTGGCTGCAGCTGATCGATCTCGTATGTCAGTCAGCGAGTCTCGAAGCGAAATGGCTAATGCATTGAAAACCAGTGGTGATGTAAAACAAGCTTTTGAGAAAATCGACGTAGCAGTCAGCCAGATAAAAGGTAGAGTTGAGCAAATCATGGTCGCAACCGAACAGCAAGCTCGCGCTACTGTTGATGTAACCCATTCCATTACACGCGTGTCAGAGCAGGGCGAAAACACTAAGCTACAGCTAGAGTCTATGATTGAAAGCTCAGAGCAAGTTGCTGACATTGCAGGGCACCAACAAGCGATGCTTCATAAGTACGTATTAAGTAGATAACCAGTTAGAAAAGATTTCTCTGAATAACAAGCCAGCGTCTCGATACCAAGAGCAAGGCGCTTAAACTCATTATTAGCGCGGAATGACTAATAAATGGTTTGAGCGCCTGCTTTTTTTGGGCCTTATATTGAAAGATGGCATGTAGAAAACAAACCGCTACTTTGATTTTCTTGAATGTGGGTAATGGACAAATGGTTGACGCAGCATGAAATCCAATCTCTGTTCTTTGCCATCTTGTATCTCAGGCACGCCAATGTGGACGTGATCGTGTCCAAGCATAGGCTGGGCACGATAAGTCTTAAACCAGATATCCCAAACCGATAAAAAGAAGCCAAAATTAGAATGGGTTTCTTTCACAATGACCGAGTGATGAACACGATGCATGTCTGGTGTCACAATCACTTTTCTCAATCGCTTATCAATCCAAAGTGGTAGACGTGCATTACTGTGGTTAAACATCGCGCTCGCGTTAAGCACAATTTCAAATATCACCACGGCAATCACTGGAACCCCAAGGGTGATCACTAAACTCACTTTGATAAGCATAGAAAGCATCATCTCAATTGGATGAAATCGTGTACCTGTTGTGACATCAATATCTAGGTCGGCATGATGCACTCGATGTAATCTCCAAAGCCAAGACACACGATGAAACACCAAGTGTTGCAGGTAAATGGCGCAATCCAACAGCAATACACAGATCAGTACAACGAGTTCTTTAGGAAGTGACAGGGTATTAAATAAACCCCATTGATTGTCTTGTGCAATGACAGCCGCTTGGAATGCAGCAATAGGAATAAGTGTGGCTAGCAGAAAACTGTTGAGTGCAACCAACGCAAAGTTGTTCCCCCAACGGAACCACTTATTTTGAGTTAGCGTTTTGCGTGGAAAACGGTACTCCCAAATCGCACATAATCCAAAAACGACAATAAAACAAACAAGGCGAAGCAGTGATGGGTCTTGCATGGGAATTCCTTCTATCATTCTACGGTCACTGTAAGTACAATCGTGCAACTTTTCTAGATCTATCGTTATTATCCATGAGAATCCACGCTTTTCACCGTTTATATCAACACCGCTTGTCTATTGCTACTAAGCCGTTTAACGCGCGCGGGTGCAAAGTCGTGCGATGCGAATACTGCAAAATAAAACAAGACAGCTGCATCTGCGAGCATCAACCGAATATAGATACGAATGTCGCTACGATGTTGATCTTGTCAGACAACGAAATCTTGAAGCCAAGCAATACAGGCCGATTGATTGTTGATACGGTCAAAGACAGCTATGCCTACCTTTGGCACCGTACTGAGCCGAATCAAGAGATGCTTGATGTTCTAAAGGATGATAAATATCAACCCATTGTTGTATTCCCTGAAGGCTACACCGATGACAAAACGCGAGTAGTTCAAGATTTACCACAAATGCGCGATCCTAATAAAACACTTCTTCTTATCTTCATCGATGGTAGTTGGCGTGAAGCGAGACGCATCTTCCGCCGTTCAGAGTATCTGCAAGATTTACCTGTGTTGTCGATTGAGCCTGAATCGGTTTCTCAATACATGATGAGAAAGTCAGATAACGAACAACACCTCTCAACGGCAGAAGTCGCCAGCTTAGTTTTAAAGCAAGCTGGAGAAGAAGAGGGCGCGAAGACTTTACAACTTTGGTTTGAAGTATTTCGTGAAAGCTACATGTTAAGTAAGACGCGTTATAAGTCAGATCCGACTAAACCTAGCTTGAATGCTTTCATAGAACACAGCAAAAATGAGAAGTCACTCTAACCTTTAACCGCTATGTGCTGACTTGTTGTTCAAACAGACTCGAACACAAGATAAGTTTGTTATCTATCACGGTTTGTAGGGGGAGTGTTATGGATAATGCTCCTTAGTTGTTTATTTACAAAATTTTATTTGCCCGAATTTAGGGAAGAATTGGAGAGATTTCATGTATTACGGCTTCGATGTTGGCGGCACAAAAATTGAGTTTGGTGCATTCAACGAGAAACTTGAGCGAGTGGCAACAGAGCGTGTACCGACGCCAACCGATAACTATCAATTATTACTTGATACGATTGCTGGTTTAGTAAAAAAGTACGATAACGAACTGTCTTGCGAAGGCAAAATTGGCCTTGGCCTTCCTGGCATGGAAAACGCAGACGATGGCACTATGCTTGTTGTTAACGTACCTGCATCAACAGGTAAGCCGCTACGTACAGATCTAGAAGCGCTTATCGGTCGTAGTGTGAAAATCGAAAATGATGCGAACTGTTTTGCGCTTTCAGAAGCATGGGATGACGAACTTAAAGATGAACCTTCAGTTGCCGGCCTGATTCTTGGTACTGGTTTCGGTGGCGGTTTAGTCTTCGACGGTAAGGTATTCTCCGGTCGTAACCACGTGGCAGGTGAGCTAGGCCATATGCGCCTTCCTATCGACGCATGGTTCCACCTTGGCGACAACGCACCGCTACTAGGTTGTGGATGTGGCAAGAAAGGTTGTCTAGACAGCTACCTATCTGGTCGTGGCTTTGAGCTGATTTATGATCACTATTTTGGTGAGAAGAAAAAAGCAGTTGAAATCATTCAAGCTTACAACGAAGGTGAAGCAAAAGCTGTTGAGCACGTAGATCGTTTCATGGAGTTATTGGCTATCTGTTTTGCAAACCTATTCACAGCGCTTGACCCGCATGTTGTTGCGCTTGGTGGTGGCTTGTCTAACTTTGAGCTTATCTACGAAGAGATGCCAAAACGTATTCCTAAATACTTGTTGCCTGTGGCGAAATGTCCGAAAATCATCAAAGCAAAACACGGTGATTCAGGTGGCGTTCGTGGTGCTGCATTCCTTAACATTAAGTAATCTCAACTTAACGTTAAGCGATTAAAAACTATAAATAAAAATGCCGCAATCTCGAAAGAGGTTGCGGCATTTTTTATGATTTAGTGTTTTTGTTGCTAGAAGCTAGAAGCAGCAAAGAAACAAGCTCCAAGAGGACTTACTTCTTCTTTTTGCCAACACCAAGGTTATCTTTTTGCTTCAACGTAAGCTTGGTAAAGCCAAGCTTACGGAAATAGTTATCTTGGTAGTTACGAACAGCTTTAGTATCAGAAATAAACTCAAGCTGTTGCTCAGTTTTTAGATACTCAGTGATGTCGATACCTTCAGCTGCCGCTACAGCTTCTTGAATCGTGCGGTGTTCTTGTTTAGAAAACAGTAACTCTTTGTCTTCGTCTTTATAAGTGTACAGAATGGTACGAGCCATGATGCTCTCCAATAGAATTATTACTTTGCGCGCACTCTACATAAAAACCGTACGTGGCTCAAGGCAATGGTAAGAAATCTTAAGATTATCGCTTATCGCGATCTAAGCTTTTTGTCTGTCAGGAAACGAACAGGTTGTCTTTCACGAAACGAATAAACAGAAAGCCCCTTAGTATCGAACGATCAATATAGGGGCTTCGTCTATCTTTTAGTAAAGTCTGCTAATTCAAATTTAAGCTAATGAGCTTTAAATTAAACACGACCCTGCAGTGGAATAATCGTGACTGTCTCACCAACTTTCACTGTATCAACCGCTGGCGAGATTTCGATTAAGCAGTTCGCTTCGCTCATAGAGCGCAGAATGCCTGAACCTTGTTTGCCAGTAGTTTTCACTTCAAGCACACCAAATTCACTCATCGAGAACACACCACGGCTGAACTCAGTACGACCTTGGCGTGAACGTAATTGCTCAGTCGCTACCGCGTTTGCTTTCACTGGTGTCCAGTTGGTTTGTCCTTGCAGTTTACGGATTGCAGGTTCAACGAAATTAATAAACGACACCATTACCGCGACAGGGTTGCCCGGTAAACCGAAGAATGGTTTGTTTTCAATCTTACCGTAAGCAAGAGGGCGACCTGGACGCATATTGATACGCCAGAAGTTAATTTCACCTAGTTTGTCTAGCGCGAGTTTAATGTAGTCGGCATCACCAACTGAAACACCCCCAGACGTTAGTACCATATCAGTTTCCAACGACGCAGCATGAAGCACATCCATCATCTTTTGTTCGTCATCTTCGATGATGCCGTAATCGACAATGTCACAGCCAAGCTTTTGAAGCATGCCGATAATAGTAAAACGGTTTGAATCGTAGATAGAGTTTGGTTTTTGCTCGCTACCGGGCGCTTGAACTTCATCACCCGTCGAGAACACGCCCACTTTTACTTTACGTAGAACAGGACATGTACCAAAACCTAACGACGCCATCATGCCCATTTCTGGTGCTTCGATGCGTGTGCCACGTGTAAAGACGGGTTGGCCGATTTCTAAATCTTCACCCGCCATACGGACATTTTGTCCAACCGAGATTTTAGCACCAGGGAAGCTAACTGTGTAGCCTTCTTGAACGGCTTGCTCACGCATAACAACCACATCAACGCCTTCTGGCATTGGTGCGCCCGTCATGATCTTAACAGCTTCACCCTGTTTAACGGTTTTGTCGTAGCTATGGCCAGCCATAACTTCAGCAACCAGTTGGTAGCTATCCAATTCTAAGTCTTCACTGCGAATCGCGTAGCCGTCCATTGCAGAGTTGATGTTTTGAGGCACATTGATTGGTGAAATAACATCTTCAGCCAATACGCGGCCGTAGCCTTGTAGTAATTCAACACTCTCTGTGAGTTCGAGCGCGTCAATACTATCGACGATCTTTTGTTGGCCTTGCGTAACGCTTAGGCCAGCAGGAGAGAATGAGTCACAGCACACAACAGGTGTATCGTCTTTTGAAGATGAACACGACGCTGTTTTGCTTGTTGTCGATGAAGAATCAAATGACTGAGCATATTCGATGATGAAATCACGAATCGCGTCTAAGTCGCTGATCGCCATTTGTGGCAGTTCGGATTCCACTTGTCTGTCTGCAGCAATGGCAATAATGTTGTCATCATTCGGATATAACCATGGTTTACCTACTTCATCTCGGTGCAATTCAATTTTAGGAAAAGCGATGTTCTTACAGCCTTCAACCAAAATCAGATCAAGTGTGTTGGTATCAAAGCGAGTCAGCAGGTAATCAAAGTCAGCTTCGGCTTCTGGCGTTTCTGTCATCATCACGTGACGGTTACGCGAAGCGATCAGCATTTGATTGGCTCCAGCCTTACGTAAGCGGTAACTGTCTTTACCCGGCTTATCGACATCAAAATCGTGGTGAGCATGTTTTAACACACCAACTTTTAAACCCGATTCAGTCAATAACGGAAGCAGAGCTTCAAGTACCGTTGTTTTTCCTGTACCGCTATAAGCAGCAAAGCCCAATAAAGGAAGGTTAGGGCGTTGTGTTGAATCTTTCATTATTGAAGCGTTCCGAATTGGGTGAGTTCTTCTGGCGTGTTCAGATTAACAAAGCAGTTAGGTGAATCGCTAAAATCGACATATTCCGTGACACACTCTTTGTATAGCAAGATGATCTTACGATCACCACGTTCCAAAAACGCTTCTAGCTTTGGCAGAACACGTTTGTGGAATAGAGTGAATACAGGTTGTTTAAATTCGCCATCATGCGCGACAAGAATGTCACTGTCTTCTTTAACTGCAGAACAAAAACGCTCAACAAGGTCGTCACTGATTTGTGGGCTGTCACAAGGGACAAAGCCGACCCAATCTGTGGTCGCGTTTTGAAGGCCAGCATGAATGCCACCTAAAGGTCCTGGATAGTCAGGAAATGAATCGGAAACAACCGGAGCAAATGCCTGGTAACTGTCTAGGTTGCGATTGGCATTGATAGTAATGCTGACATCTTGCTGTGACAGTTTATTAATTACGTATTGAATAAGCGGAGACCCGTTGAGCTCAACGAGTCCTTTATCTTTCCCGCCCATACGACTGGCCTGTCCGCCAGCCAAAATAACCCAACTAGTTTGCGTGGGAAGCAGCATAAATATTCTCTTGTGCTCTGTTTTTTTGAATAATTTGCAGAAGCGGTGATTCAGTCAAAGTGTTGTCTTTAATCCACCATTGCTTCTTACATAAATCGGTTAACGCGTTGGTTTGATGGCTAGTAATGACCAAACTTGCGCCTCTCTGAAGAAGATCTTCAGCCATAATCACCAATCTTTCAATAGATTCTTTATCTAAAGAGGCACTTGGTTCATCCATAAGCAAGATTGAGGGCTTTAGAATCCAAGCGCGCGCCATGGCAACGCGTTGACGTTCACCACCAGACAGCACAGAGATGTGCTCGTCTGCTAAGGTTTCCAAACCTACCATTCTCAGCGCGTTAATTATTTGAGCTCGCTTATCTTTTTGGCTCTCTTTATTAAAGCGAATACCATAAGCGACATTTTGGTACACCGAACCATCAAAAAGATAAGGGGTTTGGTGTAAATAGATGATGTCCTTGAACTTCAGTCTCGGGAATAAAATCTGCTGCCAACTTTGGGTAGGAGATTGAATGCGTCCAGAGCTAGGTTGGATAAGTCCTGACAAGATTTTAAGTAGGGTCGTTTTACCAACGCCATTATCACCTTTAAGATAAATGGCATCATTAGGGCCAATCGACAATTCGGGAATATGGAACAAAACACGCTCTTTGTAGCGCATTGAGATTTGCTGCGTTGTTATTTTTATACTCATGACAGCGTTCCTAAGTTCTTAAATAGCCTTTTCCTCTCACACTAGAGAGAAAAAAGTTAAGGGCTAATGCCAGTGCAAGTAAAACCATACCCAGCGCGACACCTTGTGCGAAAGCGCCTTTATGACTCTCCATGGCAATAGCCGTTGGGATATTTCTTGTCATCCCCATAATGTTGCCACCAA
Organism: Vibrio sp. S/42/10; assembly: GCF_029890535.1. Taxonomy (NCBI): domain Bacteria; kingdom Pseudomonadati; phylum Pseudomonadota; class Gammaproteobacteria; order Vibrionales; family Vibrionaceae; genus Vibrio; species Vibrio sp. S/42/10. The sequence goes on from NZ_JAKMZC010000012.1 coordinate 63,378, forward strand.
CCATCATCGAACAGCCCACTTCAGTGACGATGCGAGAAAATGCAGCGATGGTGGCAGCCATTAAAGGAAAGCGAGTTTCCCAAATTAAAGTACATGCCACTCGAGTGGTTGATACTCCCAGGGTACGTGCAGTTTCAACCGCGCGACGGTCACTGGCTTGCAGCGCACCATGCATCATTGCGACAAGGATCGGGAAACAGATCAGCATCTGACCTAAGATCATCGCCTGTTGCGTGAATAGCAGTTGCCAATCGCCCAAAGGGCCAGAGCGCGATAGCATCATGTACATCAGCAAGCCGATTACGACAGTCGGAATAGCTTGTAAGGTGTTAATCACGGAAAGCAGCGCCCACTTCCCGGGAAACTCTGTGTACGCTAATAAAAAAGCCATGATGATTGCAGGTACGATCACCAGTGAAATGGCGGACAAAGACACGCTGAAAGATACCGCGACGATTTTCCACAATTCGTAGTCAAAGCTCACTAGTAAATTTAATGCATCAAGCGTTGTTTGCCATAAGGTCATGATGTATCTCGTTTCGATCGACAATAAGTCTTAGTAGGTATGACTGATTTAATCATAGCTGACTGAATTTGCTTGAGGCTTAATTGGTCAGCTATCGTATCTTAAAGTGGTCTTTTGCAAGAGTCGTTGTTAACAAAAGCTAACAGCTTTTACCAAGTAACTTTCATGAACATTATTTCTTCATTAATGTCACTTGGTAAAGGATAGTGCTTTGTTGACTACTCTGCGCTAGCAACAAACAACTGCTTACCGTGAAGCTTAAAGTCGTTGATTAGCTTTTGACCTTTCGGGTTCACCAACCAATCACTGAATACTTTCGCTGCTTGGTAGTTGATGCTTGGGTAACGTTCTGGGTTCACCAAAATAACTTGGTAAGGGTTGAAAAGGTTTTTGTCGCCTTGGAACAACACTTTAAGATCAAGTTTGTTTTGGTAAGCCAACCAAGTTCCGCGGTCTGTCATGGTATAACCTTGCATCTCTGATGCCATGTTTAGGGTAGGCCCCATACCTTGACCAACGCTGCGATAACCACCGAAGTTGGGTTCCATTTTAGTTTGAGCCCAAATACCCATCTCTTTTTTGTGAGTACCTGAATCGTCGCCACGAGAAACAAAAGTAACGTTGTTTTCTGCAATGGCTTTGAATACTTCAGCGACGTTTTCTTGAGACGCAACCTTAGCAGGATCCGTTTGAGGGCCAACGATAACAAAATCGTTGTACATCAGCTTGCGAGGTAGAACACCGTAGCCTTTTTCAACGAAGTTCGCTTCGGCCTTAGGAGCGTGCGTCATCACAAGATCAACATCACCATTTTCGCCCATGCGAAGTGATTTGCCTGTACCTGCAGCGAGTACGTCGACTTTGATACCAGAATCCTTTTCAAATTCAGGTAATAAGTAATCGAGCAAACCAGAATGATAAGTACTTGTCGTGGTTGCAAGTTTGATATGAGTGGTGTCTTCTGCGCTGCTAGCCGTGTAACTGACGATAGATAGAGCTGCAAGGGTTAAGGGAATTGCTTTCATTATTATTATGTCCATTCTGTTATAAATGAATGACATGCCTTCAGTATAAAGGGCTCAAAGAAGGTCATGTACATAAGATGCTAATTGTTGTAATTAGAAATCATCACCTTACAAGCAAGCTTGATGCCAATAAATCATGCATCAGATCTCATTAAATTACTGTTATTTCGGACTAAGTTGCGCCATTTGACGCGAAAAATTGAACCAAAACATGAGCTAGGACAAAATGTCGCATATTGCCCCTGTAGCACAAAAGGTTAATTGGTACACTCTGTCCCAACTTTCACTGTGGGCTTATCAATATGTCTTTACCTAGTTCAACTGCATCTAATCTCAACCCAAACACATTGACTCAATATCAAGCATTTTCTGTCTTGGTGGTCGACGATGAAATTGGCATGCAGGCCATTTTGAAAAAAGCACTAGGTAAGTTCTTTGGTAAGGTCTCAAGTGCGGGTTCTGTAGAAGAGGCTGAGGTCCTCCGTTGCAATGAGCATTTTGATCTGATCGTTCTCGATATTAATCTTCCAGGTCGTTCTGGTATTGAGTGGGAAGAAGCCTTTAATGATGCAGATAAGCGTGCAGATGTCATTTTCATGACTGGTTACGCCGATCTAGAGATGACCATATCAGCGCTTAAGCTTGGCGCTTCTGATTTCATTCTAAAGCCGTTCAATTTGGAGCAGATGATACAAGCCGTACTTCGCTGCATGGATAAGCGCTTAGACCAACGAATGCAATATGCGCTAAAGCGAGATGTTAGCCGTCATATTAAAACCGAATTGATCGGTAATTCAGACAAAACCAAACAGCTTAAACAACTTATTAGTCAGTTTGCGCCATCAAGAGCCTCAGTGCTTATCGAAGGTGAATCCGGAACAGGTAAGGAACTGGTCGCGCGTGGTGTACATGAAGCCAGCAAACGTACGGGGCCATTTGTACCGATTAACTGCGGCGCGATTGCACCAGAGCTTTTAGAAAGTGAGTTGTTTGGTCATACATCAGGTGCATTTACTGGCGCGAAAAAAAATAGAGAGGGTCTCTTTAGAGTCGCAAGTGGTGGCACACTGTTCCTTGACGAAATAGGTGAGATGCCATTACCAATGCAAGCAGCTTTATTACGAGTTTTAGAGCAACGTACGATTCGTCCTGTCGGCAGCGAGAAAGAGATCGCCGTCGACGTTCGAATTGTCGCTGCGACCAACCGAAACTTACAGGATGAGGTCGACAAAGGACATTTTCGCCGTGATCTCTTCTATCGACTCAATGTACTTAAGATAGATGTTGTTCCTCTTAGAGAACGTCCATCTGATTTGATTGAGCTTGTTCCGTACTTTACACGTTTATTATCAAGTGAACTTGGTATGCCTGTCCCTAATTGGGCGCATGAAGATATCTTGGCAATGAACGAGTACGAATGGCCGGGGAATATCCGTGAGCTTAAAAACTTAGTCGAACGATGCATTCTATTAGACAAGCCACCAGCTCACTATTGGCGTGAGATTAACGGTGATCCAGCACCAACGAGTATATCAGTGACGGTGTCACATGGGTCTGAAGTGCCTAACTTGGAAAACTATGACGCGGCAGAAGGGTATCCAAACAGTTGGACACTCAAAGAAGTGGAAAAAGCACATATTGAGCAACTAGTGAGTTTTCACGATGGCAACAAATCTGCTGCAGCGAGAGATCTCGGTGTTGCACGAAAAACGTTAGAACGTAAGTACAAAGATTGGAACACAGAAGGTTCTGAATATGCCGATTAGACGTCTTTGGTGGTCTAAGTGGACGTTCCGTTTCAAAACAATGGTACGTTATCGCTTATTGTTCCTGACATCCGCTCCGATTATCTTAACGCTCTGCGCATTGGTTGCCATTACCTTGTATTGGTCGGTTCATTATACGTGGCAGGGCGCGTTAATTGATGTCGATGAGCGTTTGGATGTCGCAGACAACAGTATTCATTTGATTCAAAGCCAACAAGCTTATAATGTTCAAGCGTTTGCTGAGTCTTACAATTTCCGAGTAAAGCTCACCAGTAATGGTTCGAAAGAAGACTTCACTCGCTGGGTGTCAGAGAACAAGAAACGCTATAAGCTCGATTTTCTACGCTGGCGCAGTGTTGAGCAAATGGACAAAAAGCTTGAATACCTTGATCTTACGCACAAAGAGTCCTTTTTTAATGTGCTTACTCAAGATGAACTGAATGAACTCGATCGCAATCTAGCGAAACAAGCCGAAGTACCAATACTCAACGGGCACGATGTCGAAACTCGAGGTTTGGTCAGTCGCACTGTTGTGTCAATTAGAGACAAACATGACCATGTAATTGGTTTTCTTGATGGCGGTATTTTACTCAATAATAGTACCCAATTAGTTGATCAGATCAGCAATCTGATATACCCACAACGCGATGGTTTTAATCGACGTATTGGTACCGTTACTGTATTTCTAGATGATCTTCGCGTTAGCACGAACGTTCCGCTAAGTAGCGAGGACAGTGCAGGACGCGCTATTGGTACTCGCGTCTCCAACGAAGTTCACACAAAAGTGCTCAATGAAGGCAAAGAGTGGCTTGACCGTGCATATGTTTACGATGCGTGGTACATCACCGCTTACCAGCCGATCCATGACCAATTCGACAACGTCATTGGCATGCTTTACACCGGTTATCTAATTTGGCCTCTCATACAAACTTATTTAACTAATCTCGGTGAAATAAGCATTACCATTGTATTGCTATTGCTAGCTTCGGGTTTGATCGTCCATCGTGGCGCGCGTGATCTTTTCAACCCAATTGAACGCATTCATAAAGTCGTCAAGCTTGTCCAAATGGGGCAAGACAAGCGAATTGGTACGCTAGGATTGGATGATCAACACGAACTGACACTGCTCGCTAAACAGTTTGACAAGATGTTGGATCTTCTACACGAGCGTAATCAAGAGATTCAACAAGCGGCGTCAGAATTGGAATGCAAAGTTCATTCTCGTACCGCGAGTTTGAAAGAGAAAACTGAAGAGCTTGAGCTTCACATTCAACTACTCAACCAAGCGAGAGATAAGCTGGTGGTCAATGAAAAGTTGGCAGCACTAGGCGAGTTAACCGCAGGAATTGCGCACGAGATTAATAACCCAACAGCCGTGATTTTAGGCAACGTAGAGTTGATGAAGTTTGAACTAGGAGATGACATTGGTCGAGTCAACGAAGAAGTCCAAGCTATCATGGAACAAATCGATCGAATTCGAAACATCACACGAAGCCTGCTTCAATACAGCCGACATGGCGGTGTTCAAGACGAAGTCACATGGCAACATATCAACCCGATAGTAGATGAGAGCATCACATTAGTGAAAACGGGCGCTAAGAAGAAAGGTATTGTTTATGTCTCTAACCTTAGTGCAAAAACATCTGTTGAAGTTAATCGAAATCAACTGCTACAGATCCTCGTGAACTTACAAATGAACGCGATTCATGCCATGGATGGGCAAGGTACATTGACGATTTCAAGTGAAGATTGGGTTGAAAATGGTGTGTCTCATGGCGCTATCGTTCATGTTAAAGATGAAGGCTGTGGTATTAAGGAAGAACAACTAAAACGTATTTTCTCGCCTTTTTATACCACCAAACGCGACGGTACAGGCTTAGGCTTATCAGTCTCTCAAAGTATCTTGAGTCAGACTGGTGGTGAAATCCGAGTTGAATCTGAGGTAGGCAAGGGAAGTTGCTTTAGTATCTACCTTCAACAAAAAGCAAAACCGCAATTGCTGGTGTCCAACCTCTAAACTAAATACCTGATCGAACCGTTACTTACGCTTAGATTCGATCCTCCGTTAGAGGTTACCTAATTAGACCTCTAACGTTCCTGGGCTTCTCTCTTTTTTCTGCCCAGGCACGCAAATCACGTCCTACTAATCTATCACAAGCCAAATCTCAACCTCTGCCTGTTTGACGAGTGCCTCTTTTTGATTATGTAACACAGTGTATATTCTTCAGTCTTGATGCATATCATCTGAACTGTATGAAATTTTGATACCTTGATCGAAAATTCATAATCAAAACAAATAATAAAGTCAGTCAGCTATGAAATTAAGTAACCTTTCTATCAAATCAAAACTCGTATCCATTGTCATCTTATCGGTTGTTCTCTTGGTAATGACGTCTACTTTTAATCTAATACAGCAGCGCGCGAGCTCCATGGAGGAACGGCAAGATAAGCTAAGTGCTCAAGTTGAAACTGCAGTCAGTTTGGCGAGCTACTATTACAGCCAACGTAACGTGCTTGGCGAAGCAGTCGCAAAAGAACAGGCTCTACGCGCAATCGAGACACTTCGCTATGACAGCACCAACTATTTCTGGATCTTAAATCAGCAGCTCAACATTATTAGCCACCCATTAAAGCCCGAACTGAACGATACGAATGCGGGCAACTTAAAAGATGGTGCGGGTAAACATCACTGGCGCGAAATGGTCACCATTTCTCGTTCTCCTGCGGAAAAAGGCTTTCTCGATTATCAATGGATGAGCCCTCAAGGTGAACTCAAAGACAAGATTTCATATGTACAATTATTTCCTGAATGGAACTGGGTGGTTGGCTCTGGAATATTAGTCGCAGACATACAAGAGGCATTTTACGCATTAGCAATCAAAGAAGGGCTGGTTGCCGTGGTGTTCTCAGTCCTTTTGTTTGCGATGGGTTATGCGATTTCCAATAATATTCTTGTACCACTCGACAAGCTTATCGGTAACACTCATAAAATTGCCGATGGCGATCTTCGTGTCCGCATGAACATGATGCGAAAAGATGAACTCGGCGATATGAGCCATCAGATCGATACCATGTTAGATAAACTTCAAAGTACGTTGCGAACCGCGAATGAGTCTGCCGACTTATCCAGCAATATGGCGAGCCACATAGCTCAAGCGAGTGAAGAAGCCGCAACCAGTGTTAACTCTCAACATGCACAACTTGAGTTATTGTCTACCGCGATGACAGAAATGAGTGCGACCATTTCTGATGTTGCCGTAAATGCCGAAAACACAGCAGAGAGCACCAATAAAGTGGTGGATCATGCGAATCAAAACGACCAAAACATGCAGGTGACCTCCAAAACGATATCTCAAGTTTCAGAAAACATTTCGACAGCGAATGACCTTGTGAGAGACCTACAATCCGGTGTGACTGAGATAAGCCAAGTGGTGAGTGTGATACGTGATGTATCCGAACAAACCAACTTATTGGCGCTAAATGCTGCGATTGAAGCGGCACGTGCTGGTGAGCAAGGAAGAGGGTTTGCAGTGGTTGCAGATGAAGTTCGTAACCTTGCGAGTCGTACTCAAAATTCAACCAACGAAGTCCAACACACAATAGAGAAACTCACTCAGCAAGCAGAACGAACCTACAAAGCGATGCAAAGCAGTAATGAGAAGGTCGATCATAGTGTCGTCGCTTCCAATGACACGCGCCAACAACTTGATGTGATTGTTACTGAATTACATAACGCGAACGACATGGTGGCACAGATTGCTGCAGCCTCGGAGCAGCAGAGTGCGGTAGCAACAGAAATGAGTGAAAGTGTCACTGGCATTCATTTAGCCGCGAATGAAGTTCTACAAGCATCACAATCACTGGCAGAAGACAGTCAGAAAATGGCTAACACCACAGAGTACCTAACAGAACAGTTGAAATACTTTAAGGTATAAACCCAACAACTCTTACTCTTAGTCTTTCCGCACATAGAAACCTCATAAAAAAACACCTCCGCACTTGAGATAAGTTAGGAGGTGTTTTTGTTTATCGATAACGAGAAGGTTAATTCACTCTCCAAGCGTTAAACCGACTTCGATTAATGCGCAGCCACTGAAATTTTCGGAGGGTTGATATTGTGCTTTCTGAACTCCTTCATTACACGCAAAGTAATGTCGGTTTCAAACAACTTCTCATATGCGGTGTCCACTACGTAAGCTTTACAAGTTAGTTGTATCGCTAAGTAGTTATCCGTAATCGTCTGTTTTACTAAAACCGTGACCGGCTTAGGTAAATGAATATAGCGACTTGAAGAAGCCGCTTCTTGGATTAAGTCACGGGCTAGAGTGATGTCTTCATTCATTCCGACGTAAAACGGAATCACCACCTGCATATCCAACGCACCATAGTTACCACTGGTAGTGACTTCATTTAAGAACTTGTTGTTTGGAATTGTGATGATGTCATCATTCAAAGTTCTCATGCGCACAGAACGCAAACCAATCGTAATTATGTCGCCGTAATTACCTTCAAACGTGACGCGATCACCAACTTGAAAGGGTCTATCGATCATCACCGTGATACCCGCGATAAATGATGCTGCCAAGTCTTTAAGCGCAAAGCCTACTGAAACAGCAAGAGTACCCCCAATCAAAGCCAGTATTTGGTCGTTAATTCTAAAACTCATCATGAACACGATAAGACCCGTGCTTACGTAGATAAAGAACTGAGTAAACGACTGCAGTTTTTGTAGCAACATTCTATATTGCACAAACTGGCTACCAAAGCTGGTCACCAACGAATTGATGAACTTAAGCAACAGCCACATTGCTGCAATAACGATCATGGAGAAGAACACACCGCTCCATCGTACCAAGCTTGCAATCTTAGAGATGTTCTCTACGTTGGCTAACTCTTCCGTTGCATAGGTCGGAAAACTCACGGTAGTCGCTAAGCCAACAAGTAATAGGACAAATAACTTCTTCATTTCACTTCACCAATAAATGTTGACGGTCGAGAACGTTAGTAATGTGACGGAACCAGTGATCCGATATCTTAGCCTTGTCTTCATTCCAACCAATGTAACCGCGACTTTCGAAATAACGCAGAATCCCGGTAATCTCAGCAATACTCAACTGAGTACATTCAGACAGCACTTCTGGCGACGCGATTTCCAACTGCACGATAGAACGAAGCACAGCCAGCATAGGTTTAGGCATGTTTTCTAGCTCTTGAGCTTCTGGTACGTGGAACAAGCGTACCACGGCTTGATCTGTCTCTTTATTTCGATTCAGAGATAAACGGAAGAAGCGCAGGGCAACGGTAGGGTTACCATCGGAGTAATGCCATAGAATTCGATAAAACCCTTTACGAGCGCGTTCCTCTTCTGTCATGTCATCTTGATCCCACTGCTTAGGAACCACCAAGCCATCAAATGACAACGGCTTTTCTAACTCGTTGTTGATGCGACTCGTTAAAAGCTCACTCACTTGTTTTTCTGTCCAACGAGGAAGGAAGCAAACCAGGTCAAACAACAAGCGCTCACCACGAGCTCGATCAACAAAGCGCCAGCTTGATTTGGCAATCGACATGACTACACGGTGATTTTTTTTAGAACGACGAAGCAAGTTTGTTAGGCGGATAAGATCAGATAATCCGCCCACCATAGGCTTGACTAAGCGCTGTGCATTATCAATCGCAATAAGATAAGTGGTTTCGCTTTTACGTAGATGCGCCAAAATCTGAATCTCGGTGGCTTCCTCATCCAAACCAATACTCACTGCTAGATGGGCTAGGAACTCTTGGTACCCCGCATATGGGCAGCTTACGTAGACTGGTTCGGCATTTGACACCTTGTGCAGCAGGGTATAAAGCAGAGTCGTTGAGCCAACACCACGCTCGCCAGACACGATACAAATTGCAGGGCTATCTGACATGAGGTAGCGAGAAAGCTGTTTCACCTCGTCGCCGGCATAATCAATAAGCGTGCTGTCTATTGAACCCGGTAAAATGTATTCAAAGGTTTGGTCGCCTTTTATCCTCACTAAATTCTGTTGGTTCTTATCAAGGTCAGACTGTTTCGCCACTTCAATTCGAAACAAATAAGCTAAGGCTTGACTAAACAGAGTGTAGTTAGAAAGTAGAGCCATGATTCGATGCTGAAAGTTATAAACACTCAACCAAGCGATCCCCAGCGCTGTTGCAACAATATTAAGGAGAAAAGTGTCCTTACGGTTTACCGCCCAATTGACCCATACTGGTCGATCGGAGATGTGTTGTAATGTATCGAATACTTTTGCTCGCCATAATCGAAGAACTGAGATAGTAACCAACACAAACCAGAAAAACAGAACGCTGTATATCCAACTGTAGATCGTGCCTTTGCCCAGGGTTATGCTCGATATTTGCAGAATCACACCCGCAATAATGAAGCTCCACACATAACGGCGAATTGTTGATAGACGCAGAGCAATCACTTCTTGATTAGATGTGCGGCCTAAACGGTAAGCAAATTCGAGGATAAAGCTAATCGCAATCGAGCCACCAAGAATCCACCATGTGAAGATCTCAAGGAAAATCAGGTGTTGCAGGCTAGAGATGCTAGAAAGTACTCTCAATGAAAGTGTAATGGCAATTAGCCAAGCAATCGCTCGATCAGCGCGGCTGATATACCAAATCACGCGAACTAGGAAAGGAGGGTTCGTTTTCGCTTCAAGAAAGTTAATTCGAAACAACTCAATCAAGCGAGTGCTGTTGGCAAGCCACCACACTAAACCGAAGTAGATGAACAACACTTTTAACGACGCGCCAATCACAGGTACGGGCGAAATAAAGATATCGTTAACTAACGCCTTGAAGCTACGGATCTGAAAATAGACCAGATATTCAACGTTGAGCTTAGTCAGATCCCACTCTTGTTTAAACTGAGTTACCCCATAAGGGCCAAAACCTGTCAGGCGTTCTTTGTTTGCAGTGGTCGTCTGTTCAAGCAGGTGCTGCTTACTGACGTTCAAACTATTCAATGTCACGTAGCTTGACTCAACCGCAAACCACAGATCGACATTGTTGTTTTCTTTGTAGGCTAACAACTGCTGGTCAAATGTCGTGATTTGCTGATTTTGAACTCGAAGCACTTCAGCCAATAGAGTGTTGACTTTGCGTTTATCCAATTCATCCATAAACAAAGGATCGGGTAGGGCATTGATACGGTTGTCCAGATCTTTGACTGCGTTCGATACCTGAGGTTGTGATTGTAAGTCATATTCCAAGTTGGCATGACTGGGCCAAGAGAGCATGGCTAATAAAAGCAATAAGAAGCGCGATAGTGAACGCATAAAAATCTCTTAGAATTATGAGGTTAGGATTACTATAGTTAGTTAATCTTGCTTTGTGAAATCTAACCACTTTTCGGGGGCGAGTACTTTATTCCTGTTTCTTTCATCATTGTCATGAAATTGTCAGGGATTGGGCTAGTATTTGAGCAGTTAGCTATGTCGCTGGTTGCTAGGCTGAAAGCAGGTTCAACTATAACAATGCGCCATGCGATATATTCAATTATCAGCATTACATCAGTCGTAATATAAAACCCAATAACGACTGGTGTTCGCTACTTTGTTTATCTTGAAGAAAGACATTTTTTCTCTGCAAAATAGAAAATCAAAAGTGTGAGTCAGCTCAAACTATGATTTGGCAAGGTTATCACTCACTTAATGGTTAGTAATTGCAATCAATACTTGCAGTTAAAGCCCTGAACAAGTAACGTTGCGGCGTTTTTCACATTAAAAAGGTAACGGCATTGATCTCCACAGCAAATATCACCCAACAATTCGGCGCTAAGCCACTTTTCGAAAATATTTCAGTTAAGTTCGGCGAAGGCAACCGCTACGGTCTAATCGGCGCGAATGGCTGTGGTAAATCGACATTCATGAAGATCCTATCAGGTGAACTTGAGCCGACTGCCGGTAACGTAAGCTACGATCCAAATGAGCGCGTTGCAAAGCTAAACCAAGACCAATTCGCTTACGAAGAATTCACGGTAATCGACACGGTTATCATGGGTCACAAAGAGCTTTGGGCTATTAAACAAGAGCGTGACCGCATTTACTCTTTGCCAGAAATGAGCGAAGAAGACGGCATGAAAGTGGCTGACCTTGAAGTTCAGTTCGCTGAAATGGACGGCTACATGGCAGAAGCGAAAGCGGGTGAGCTTCTTCTTGCGGTAGGTATTGAAGAATCAATGCACTTCGGCCTGATGAGCGAAGTAGCACCGGGTTGGAAACTTCGTGTTCTATTGTCTCAAGTACTGTTTGCAGACCCGCATATCATGCTTCTTGACGAACCAACGAACAACTTGGACATGGACACCATCAAGTGGTTGGAAGATACGCTAAACCAACGTAACTGCACAATGATCATCATTTCGCACGACCGTCACTTCCTAAACTCTGTTTGTACACACATGGCTGACCTTGATTACGGCGAACTTCGTCTATTCCCAGGTAACTACGATGAGTACATGACGGCTGCGACTCAAGCTCGTGAGCGTCTACTGTCTGACAATGCTAAGAAGAAAGCACAAATCGCTGAACTTCAAACGTTCGTTTCTCGTTTCTCTGCTAACGCATCTAAAGCGAAACAAGCGACGTCTCGTGCTAAACAAATCGATAAAATTCAACTAGACGAAGTTAAAGCGTCTAGCCGTCAAAACCCATTCATCCGTTTCGAACAGTCAAAAGAGCTATTCCGTAACGCGCTTGTGGTTGAAAACCTATCTCAAGGTTTTGAAGAAGACCTATACAGCAAGTTCGATGCAATCTTCGAAGTTGGTGAGCGTGTTGCTATCATCGGTGAAAACGGTGTAGGTAAAACAACACTACTTAACACACTAGCTGGCGCTCTTGAGCCTCGCACTGGTGAGTACAAGTGGTCTGAAAACTCAAACATCGGTTACTACGCTCAAGATCATGCTCATGATTTCGAAGAAGACATGAACCTGTTTGATTGGATGAGTCAATGGCGCCAAGAAGGTGAAGACGAGCAGGTTGTTCGTGGTTTCCTAGGTCGTATGTTGTTTGGTCAAGATGACATTAAGAAATCTGTAAAGGTTATTTCTGGTGGTGAGCAAGGTCGTATGCTTCTTGGTAAGATTATGATGCATAAGCCAAACATCCTACTAATGGATGAACCAACAAACCACATGGATATGGAGTCTATCGAAGCGCTTAACTTGGCTCTTGAGAACTACAAAGGCACATTGTTCTTCGTATCTCACGACCGTGTATTTGTAGACTCGCTAGCGACCCGTGTTCTTGAAATCAAAGATGGCAAGATCAACGACTTCCGCGGTACATACGCTGAATTCTTGAAAGCTCGTGGCTAAGCATTAAGCTGACCTTAGTTTCCTACTCAGCAGGTGGGAAACTTGAAGCTTTAACTAAGAAAACGCCGTCATACTGAAAAGCATGACGGCGTTTTTGTATCTATATATTGTGAGCCACTAACTCTTCACATCAGAATTTCACATTAAAAGCAGTTAGTGAATCACCAAGTCAAACTCACGCTTTTTGTCCGGGTGCTGATTGTTCACCTTTCACATCAAAATCGATCTTGTCTGCACCGGTGAACACTTGGAAACGTAAACCTTTAGCACGAGCAATCGTTGTGATACCGAACTTCTGAGCCAAGTCTAAGCCCATTTGCGTTACGCCAGAGCGTGAGAGCAGAACAGGGATACCCATCTGCGCAACCTTAATCACCATCTCAGACGTTAAACGCCCTGTGGTATAGAAGATCTTATCTTCACCTGACTCTTTGTTAAGCCACATCTCACCAGCCAATGTATCAACGGCATTGTGTCGGCCAACATCTTCAACAAACGATAGAACCTTGTCGTCTTTGCAAACCGCACAACCGTGCACCGCGCCGGCTTTCTTGTAGGTATCATTATAATGAGTCAATGCTTCAAGCGCTGTGTAGATTTCAGATTGCTTGATCTTGTTTTGAGGCACTTGGTAATCTTCCAACTGCTTCATCACGTTGCCATACATGGTGCCCTGACCGCAGCCAGAGGTCACTGTTTTCTTCTTAAGCGCTTGCTCAAGTTGGCTCGTATCTTCTTTGGTAATAACCGCAGCAGAGCTGGTTTCCCAATCGATGATGATAGATTCAACCGCTTCGGGATCGGAAAGGAAGCTCTGGTTTTTCAAATAACCTAATACTAATGACTCAGGACGAGAGCCGAGTGTCATCAGGGTTACGATCTCTTTCCAGTTCAACATCACGGTAAGAGGGCGTTCGCAAGCGATCTGTTTAGTTAGTTTCTCACCATATTCGTCGAACACTTCAACTTCGATTGTCTGAAGTGGGTTTTCGCTGGTTTTTATTATGTTTGGTTTTACCACAATCACTTCCTACTTAATGAGATAGGTTTGTAACAAGGAGGTCTAGCACCGCTCTGTTAATTGATTCTTTAGTTCATACTTAAAGCAAATCTCATTCCAAAATAACGGGGATTGATGGAAACATGAAGCATTAGATTAAAATAGCGCAAAATATGAGAGTTCATCGTGTGGAGTTGTATGAAACAACCGCTATCAACTAACGTTATAGTGACAACTTGATGGCGGACGCTATAGATACGCTCTCGCAATTAATCCATATTGGCGTGTTTATTGCTTTATGGGGTGTATATGATTGCGCACAGTACAAAATGTCCAAAGTGCATTCAGACCAAAGAAAATCAATTGGGTGAAGTATGTCTGAGACAAAAGAATTCAAAGAACAATATGAAAAAACTGAAGCAGCTTGGCCAATCGGTGTCCAAAGAATAGAGAAAGAGATCAAAACAGGTATCTGGGTAACCACGCAATGGGAATTGACGGGATTTGAACTGTCGCCAGAATACGATACCCAAGACGTTTGTTTGCTTCAATTACATAAAGACGAGCGTACAGACTACCGTTTCAACCTAAGCTCTCAGCAACCTAAGCTATTCTTAGTGATGGATAACGTCGATTCTGGTGTTAAGCCTGTGATTCAGTTACTTACGGCATCACAAACCGTTGCAGGGCAATACATGGACGGTGACAACCAAGTACTTTCATACGACATTCCGTTGCCTGTACAAGCTTGGATGGAAGCGTTCATCGGTCGTCATGGCGAGTTATTAGAAGCAAGACGTAAAAAACGCAAAGGCGCGGGTCGATCAAATGGCAACTAACTTTTTTAGTCGTTGGTCTCAACGAAAGCTTGATGAATCTACTGACGAGTCTCAGGAAACAGAACAAACGCTTGAGATAACTGAATCTTCTTCTGAGATTTCGTCAGGTCAGTCAAATGCATCCTCTGAGATCGAACAAGTCGATACTGAAGCTTCTACTGAAACGACGTTGTCATCAGCAGGCGCTGAAGAGGCGACTGATGTTCAAGGTTTAGCGCCAGAAGAAGACGTTTCTGTTGCTCAATTATTGGTTTCAGAAGCATCAGAAAGCGTAAAAAAAGCGGCGTTGCGTAAATTATTCCTCTCAGAAGAGTTCAACGTTCGTGATGGTTTAGATGATTACGACGATGATTACAGTAATTTGAAGTCTCTTTCTGAAGGGGTTGCGGAAACCTTGCGTGATTGGGTTAAAGATAAAACAGAAGAAGAAACTACGCTAGAAGAAGAGCAAGTCATTGATAATAAAGATGAGGGTGACGTTTTAGAAGGTACTGAAAGCGATCTTGAGGTCTCTGACAATGAACTTGAAACGTCAGAAAGTGCCGAAATAGCCGAAGAAGAAAAAGAACTGTATAAAAACACAGTTCCCGATATTGGCGCTGCAATATCAGACGAAGCTGACCTGAAAAAAATGGGACAAAATATACCACACAAAGAATAGGTACATTTTGACTAAACACTCAATGAACCGCTTGCGACAAAATGTCCCAAGCGTTTTTTTTATTCTTAATTCAAATGATAATTACGCAAGAATTCACTCTAACCTATTGAAATGAAATGGATATTAAATTGGCATGGCATTTGCTAAATAACGTTTATTATCAACTTTTTTGTAGATAGCCTGAGTAAGATTGACTTGTTGAGCAATCTCAAACGGTTAAGCGATTACTCAGCAAGTTCTCGAACGCTAACTACAATGAAGGTTGAACAGATTATCCATGTCCAAAGATGGAACTGAGCAATGCTTAAACAATTATTAGAACAAGCAACTTCAAATAACGCTAAAGCAAGACTGTATGCCTTTGAAAATACAGTTGAGTTAACAAATCTGATTCCACCTACTGTTAGCTACGAAAGCGGCGGTAACACTCTTATTATTGGTCCAACTGCGATCATTGAAAGTGCTGCAGCTCAATTACCTCAATTGACGAGCCTAACCTTATTGTCAACAGACGGCGAGAAGGGCACAAACCCGGAACTGTACTTCGCGAATTCGGTTCAAGTATCCGGTTTCCTTGGTACGTTTGAAATCGTGATCGAAAGTAAAGGCACATCAAGCAATCTGGCGAAAGTCGCGATTAATCACGATTGTTTCGATGTTGTTCTGGACTTATGTCTGAATAGCTGCATGACAGAAGAAGTCCCTGTACCGGGTTATTACCCAGTAGGCCGCGGCTATCCAAAGCTGGCTGAAGCGTTAGAAGAGATTCCAACGTTAATGGGCACGTTTGATAAGCCTAAATTCTTCCGTTTAGACACAGATCTTTGCGCACACAGTTCACGTGGCGTTAAAGGCTGTGAGCGTTGTGTTGACGCTTGTCCTGCTGGCGCACTGTCGAGTGAAGGTTCAGATAAAACAGGTCACAAGATCGAGATTAACCCCTATCTATGTCAAGGCGTTGGGACTTGTGCAACAAGCTGTCCTACAGAAGCGATTACCTATGCGCTTCCAAATCCTGACGATACTCAAAAGTTCATTGAACGTACGCTAGCTAACTATGAGCAAGCGGGCGGTCTGGATCCTATCGTGCTTATCTGTAGCTCACGTCATGAAACCTACAATGTAATGGCGCTTAAAGCTCTGCCGGATAACGTGATTCCGGTTGTCGTCGAAGAACTGCCTTCTATTGGTGTCGATACGTGGTTTGCAGCTTTGGTTAATGGCGCGACTCAGGTTCTGTTTGCGGCTTCTCGCTTTATGCCAGAAACCATCATTCGTGTTCTGAATAACGAAGTCGGGATCGCTCAAGAGCTTCTTGACCAAATCGGTATTCCAAAAGAAACCATTGATATCCTTTATCTAGAATCGCTTCGCGAAGGTCCTCCGACATTGTGTGTGGATTCGTTTGACCTTGCACTTGGCGATCTTCAAGGCAATAAGCGTCAACGTTTGTTCACAGCACTTGATGCGATGTCTTCATCTCGTATTCCAGTTGAGAACATTGTTGAGCTTCCTTCGAATGCACCATACGGCACGGTTTCATGTGAAAGCAAAGATTGTACTTTGTGTATGAGTTGTGTGGCGGTGTGTCCAACACGTGCTCTGCATACCGACGGTGCGTCTCCATCGCTTAAGTTTGTAGAACAAGACTGTATTCAATGTGGTCTGTGTGAAAAGGCATGTCCTGAGAACGTACTTACTCTGACTCCTCGTATGAATTGGGTGAAAGAAGAACGTCAGAAGGCGGTTGTAATTCATGAAGAGAAAGCAGCGGAATGTTTACGTTGTCATAAGCCATTCGCACCACAGTCTATGATTGACATGCTACAGAACAAGTTACGCGGTCACTCTCATTTCTCGGATGAGACAGCAATTAATCGTATTGCGATGTGTGAAGACTGCCGTGTGGTAGACATGTTCGATTCAATGGCTCAAGACCCATTGAAACAATTGAAATACTAGGAGTTCGCCTTGGATACTCATTTAGATCAAGAACAGACACTAAGAACTGAAATCTATCTGGTTCTTTCTGCATTGTTTCGTAGCGCACCTTCTGAAGAGGTGATCGACTTTCTCAAGACGCTAGACATTGAAGCATCAGAAAGCGCGATGCAGAAGGCTTGGATTGCGATTCAACAAGCAGCAACCGAATCAAACCGCGAAGCATTAGAAGACGAATATCAAGACTTGTTCATTGGCATTGGTCGTGGGGAGATTGTTCCATTTGGGTCTTGGCATAGAACAGGATCGATGATGGAGAAACCATTAGCTGAGATCCGTCACGATCTTGAATTGCTTGGCATTGAGCGTGATGAGCAGGTTAAAGAGCCTGAAGATCATATCGCGGCTCTTTGTGAAGTAATGGCGATGCTAACCGATGAAGAAGACGCGTTACAACAAGCCGTTTTCAATAAACATATCGGTCCTTGGTTTAACTCATTTACACGTCAGCTTGAAGCAGCAGAGAGTGCCAACTTCTACAAATCTGCAGCTCAGCTATGTGAAGCATTCTTAACGTTGGAGCAGGTTCGTTTCAGCGTGAATACAAAAAGTAGTAAACACAAATTAAAGATTGATGTGAAAAACGTCACTGATTACGAGTAATCGAGCAGTACGCGATTATATCGATAGAGGGGCATGAAGCCTCCAAAAAGATCTACCGCAAGGTAAGGAAGCAATGATGAAAGATAATAAAGAAATAGATACAAGCCGTAGAGACTTACTCAAAGGTTTAACGACTGCAGCCGTTGCTGGTGCCGTTGTCGCTGGTACAACCAAAGTGGCAACCGCTTCAGAAACGGTTGAAATACCTGAAAAAGACGTGAAGAAGACGGGCTATCGTGAAACGCAACATATTCGCGATTACTACGACACACTTTAGGAGATAACGGATGAAATTTGTCAAACGCTCCGATAGTGTGAGCAAAGAAACGAATCAGCTAGGTGTGTCTCGTCGCGCCTTCATGAAAAACACTTCACTTGCTGCTGGTGGCGCGGTTGTAGGCGCAAGTCTATTCGCACCGGGCATGATGAAGAAAGCACAGGCTAAATCAGTCGATCCAGAAGCGAAAACAGAAGTAAAACGTACTATCTGTTCTCACTGCTCCGTAGGTTGTGGTATCTACGCTGAAGTTCAAAATGGTGTATGGACGGGTCAAGAGCCTGCTTTCGATCACCCATTTAACGCTGGTGGACACTGTGCGAAAGGTGCAGCACTACGTGAGCACGGCCACGGTGAACGTCGTCTTAAGTACCCAATGAAATTGGA
Organism: Vibrio sp. S/42/10; assembly: GCF_029890535.1. Lineage (NCBI taxonomy): Bacteria > Pseudomonadati > Pseudomonadota > Gammaproteobacteria > Vibrionales > Vibrionaceae > Vibrio > Vibrio sp. S/42/10. The sequence continues at coordinate 81,821 of NZ_JAKMZC010000012.1, forward strand.
AGGCGGTAAGTGGAAGAAGCTTTCCTGGGAACAAGCGATTGAAGAAATCGGCAACAAGGCGCTAGAACTGCGTAAGGAATCTGGCCCTGATTCGGTTTACTTCCTCGGCAGTGCAAAACACAGTAACGAGCAAGCTTACGCATTCCGTAAGATGGCGTCTTTGTGGGGAACAAACAACGTTGACCACCAAGCTCGTATTTGTCACTCAACCACAGTAGCCGGTGTTGCGAACACTTGGGGTTACGGTGCGATGACAAACTCGTTCAATGACATGCACAACTGTAAATCAATGCTATTCATTGGCTCGAACCCTGCAGAAGCTCACCCGGTTGCGATGCAACACATCCTGATCGCGAAAGAGAAGAACAACTGTAAAATCGTAGTTGCGGATCCTCGTCGTACGCGTACTGCTGCGAAATCTGATCACTATGTTTCTCTTCGCCCGGGTTCAGATGTTGCCTTCATTTGGGGCATCTTATGGCATGTATTTGGAAACCAATGGGAAGACAAAGAGTTTATTCGCCAACGTGTATTCGGTATGGAAGAAATCCGTGAAGAAGTGGCGAAATGGAACCCAGCAGAAGTTGAACGTGTGACAGGCGTAAGCGAAGAAGACGTTTACCAAACTGCGAAACTACTTTCTGAAAACCGCCCGGGGTGTATTGTTTGGTGTATGGGTGGTACTCAACATACTACTGGTAACAACAACACACGTGCTTACTGTGTCCTTGAGCTTGCGCTAGGTAACATCGGTAAATCAGGCGGCGGTGCAAACATTTTCCGTGGACACGATAACGTACAAGGCGCAACTGACCTTGGCGTACTGTCTGACACACTTCCAGGCTACTACGGCTTGTCTGAAGGTTCTTGGCGTCACTGGTCTAAAGTCTGGGAAGTTGACTTTGACTGGATCAAAGGACGCTTTGACGACAACGCATACGGCGGTCAAAAACCAATGAACAGTGCAGGTATTCCTGTATCTCGTTGGGTTGATGGTGTGCTTGAAGACAAAGACAAGATTCGCCAACGCGAAAACATCCGCGCCATGTTCTACTGGGGTCACGCGGTGAACTCTCAGACTCGTGGTCCAGAGATGAAGAAGGCGATGCAGAAGCTGGATATGATGGTTATTGTTGACCCATACCCAACAGTCGCGGCAGTAATGAACGATCGCTCCGACGGCGTTTACTTGCTTCCAGCAACCACTCAATTTGAAACCTACGGCAGTGTAACGGCGTCAAACCGTTCTCTACAGTGGCGTGACAAGGTTGTTGATCCTCTGTTCGAATCTAAACCTGACCACGAAATTATGTACCTTCTTTCTAAGAAGCTTGGTTTCTCTGATCAGTTGTTCAAAAACATCCGTGTTGAGAACAACCAACCACTGATTGAAGACATCACTCGTGAATTCAACAAGGGTATGTGGACAATCGGCTACACAGGTCAAAGCCCAGAACGTTTGAAAGAGCACCAACAAAACTGGCACACGTTCCACAAAACCACGCTTGCAGCAGAAGGCGGCCCAGCAAATGGCGAGACTTACGGTCTTCCGTGGCCATGTTGGGGCAACCCAGAAATGAAACACCCAGGTACGCACATCCTTTACGATACGTCTAAACCGGTAGCAGAGGGCGGCGGTAACTTCCGTACTCGTTTCGGTGTGGAGTTCGAAGGTCAAAGTATCTTGGCGGAAGACAGCTACTCGAAAGGCAGCGAAATCAAAGACGGTTACCCAGAATTCAGTGACAAACTTCTGAAGCAACTGGGTTGGTGGGACGATCTAACCGCAGAAGAGAAAGCTTCAGCGGAAGGTAAGAACTGGAAGACTGACGTTTCTGGTGGCATCCAACGTGTGGCTATCAAGCATGGTTGTATCCCGTTTGGTAATGCGAAAGCACGTGCAATTGTTTGGACATTCCCAGATCGCGTACCTCTACACCGTGAGCCACTTTACACACCACGTCGTGACCTTGTTGCTGATTACCCAACTTGGGATGACAAAGAAGCGATTTTCCGTGTACCTACGCTTTACAAGTCAATTCAAGACCAAGACAAGTCTGGTGAATACCCAATCATTCTGACTTCTGGTCGTCTGGTTGAGTACGAAGGTGGTGGTGAAGAAACACGTTCTAACCCTTGGCTAGCAGAACTTCAACAAGAGATGTTTGTTGAAGTGAACCCGAAAGACGCAAACGACATTGGCTTCAAAGATGGCGATGATGTTTGGGTTGAAGGTGCAGAGAAAGGCCGTATCAAGGTCAAAGCGATGGTGACTCGTCGTGTTAAACCGGGTTTAGCGTTCTTGCCGTTCCACTTCGGTGGTAAGTTCGAAGGCGAAGATTTGCGTTCTAAGTACCCTGAAGGCACTGATCCTTACGTTATTGGTGAATCAGCCAATACCGCAACCACATATGGTTACGACCCTGTCACGTTGATGCAGGAAACGAAAGTAACCCTTTGTAATATTCGTAAAGCGTAAGGAGTCTTAAAATGGCTAGAATGAAATTTCTTTGTGACACCAAACGTTGTATTGAATGTAACGGTTGTGTCACTGCATGTAAGAATGAAAATGATGATGCTCTGGAATGGGGTATTCAACGTCGCCGCGTTGTAACACTGAACGACGGTGAACCGGGTGAAAACTCTATCTCAGTAGCATGTATGCACTGTACTGATGCACCTTGTATGGCTGTGTGCCCAGCAGACTGTTTTGAACATACAGAAGACGGCATCGTACTTCACAATAAAGATCTGTGTATCGGTTGTGGTTACTGTTTGTTTGCTTGTCCGTTTGGCGCACCTCAATTCCCTAAACAGGAAGCATTTGGTGAGCGCGGTAAGATGGACAAATGTACCTTCTGTGCTGGCGGCCCAGAAACAGAGCCTGGTTCTGTGGAAGAGCGTCAGAAGTACGGTGCGAACCGTATTGCTGAAGGCAAACTGCCAATGTGTGCTTCGCTTTGTTCGACAAAAGCGCTGCTTGCCGGTGATGCTGAGCAAGTCTCTGATATCTTCCGTCAGCGTGTTGTAGAACGCGGTGCGAAAGGTGCTGGCTGGACAGACGGCAACGACCTTTCTTACGATGCGATGAAGAGCTAGTTAGGAGAGACATATGCTTACAATGTTTAAGCGTCTCTTCCTTGTTGTGCTGCCGATGTTGGCAGCACTAACAATGCTGTCTCCTTTGAGTCATGCATCTGAGACGAACTCATCACAAACTCAATCGAGCTCTGCTGAAAGAGAAATCACACAACTTGCTGGCGCTGATTTTTGGCGACAAGTAAGAAACGGTGAGGAAGGTTACACCACCTCTCAATCTGCTGAGCACGGTGTGTTGATCAGTACTCCAGGTCAAACGTGGTACATATTGAAAGAGAAGTGGATGTCGCCAGCCGGTGCTGTTGCTATCTTTGGCAGTATTGCTTTCGTTACTTTAATGTACGTTGTGATTGGCCCATTAATGCTAAGTGCGCCAAGAACGGGTCGTAAGATCAAACGTTGGTCTCGACTGGATCGTGCGTTGCACTGGAGCATGGCGTTTACTTTCTTAACTCTCGCGTTCAGTGGTTTGATGTTGGTTTACGGCAAGCACTTTTTGAAACCCTACATTCCAACTGACCTTTGGGGCTTTATCGTTCTATTGGCGAAGCAATACCACAACTACATCGGCCCGATTTTCTATGTGCTGTTGATGGCTGTTCTTATCAAGTGGTGGCGCAAGTCGATATTTAAAATGGTGGATGTCCAGTGGTTCATCAAACTGGGTGGTATGGTCGGGAAACATAAAGGTTCTCATCCATCGGCAGAATTCTCGAACGCGGGTGAAAAAGCGCTGTTTTGGCTGTTAATTGTGATGGGCAGTGTGGCGGCAATCAGTGGTTTGGTGTTGGATTTCCCAATATTCGGTCAAACACGCCGCCATATGGAACTTTCAAACCTTGTTCATATGATCGCCGCTCTTATCCTTATTTGTGGCTTTGTGTTCCACATTTATATCGGTTTGTTCGGTATGGAAGGCGCATTAGAAGGTATGGTAACAGGCGAAGTTGATGAAACCTGGGCTAAAGAGCACCATGACCTTTGGTACAAAGAAGTGATGGAACAAGAGAAAAACGGCGTTGAACAAAGCGCTAACGTAGCAACAGAGAAAACGGAAGGGGTGAATAAGAATGAACAAACCTCATAAGGGTATTTGGGTTGCTTACATCCTAAGCTGCTTTACACCATTTACTTGTCTTCTCTCTGGTGTGATTGCCATTATCTACGCGGGCTATCGTTTAGATAAAGGCGAAGACGGCGAAGTCGTGGATACCCATTACTACGGCTTGATTCGCTCGTTCTTCTTGAACCTGACGTTTTTTGTTGTGCTTATCGTCACGGTAGCGACCTCTAACGGCGTATTGATCGGTGTGAACGATTACTGGTATCAAAACCATATTATCGATGACATCGCTTACTACATTCCATATGTAGGCATGTTATTTGGTGGTGTGGCGATTGTGGTTTGGTTTATTCGTATGTATCAAGGCATGCAGCGTTTAAGTCAAAACCTACCGCAAAACCCGACAACAGGTCCAAACCTTTAAGCGTTTATATGTAAGTCGTTTGGGTTACCAAACTCGATAATAACTCCTTTGTCGATGAGTTAACTCTAATCAGCGAAAGACATTAAAAGCCCAGTGATTCATTTCTCTGGGCTTTTTGTCGTTTGGTCGCTAGGTAACTGATCTAATGCCCTACAATGACCGCATCAATATAGTGCAAATCCCTCAATTGGTGCAATCAGTTATCAAATATTTTCTCTTTCTGAGAACCAATAAAGTGCACTTTAGAAATTAACCACTAAAAATCAATAACTTAAAATCAAACTCTGTTGCACGTTTTTTGCGTAACCAAGTTGGAACGCATCTTGCGTTTACTGTTGAGTCTTTAATTAATTGCAGCATCAATTCGCACGAATCTAGTGCAATTGAGACAAAAGCTAAGGGAGAAAGCTTTAATGAGTCAAACGGTTACCCAAGTTAATAGCGCAGTAGAAAGCTTGACGCAGAGTTCAGACACTCTATTTCTATTATTAGGCGCGATCATGGTCTTCTTAATGCACGCAGGCTTTGCATTTTTGGAAGTTGGTACAGTAAGAAAGAAAAACCAAGTTAATGCATTAGTTAAAATCCTCTCTGATTTTGGCGTCTCTGCTATAGCTTACTTCTTTATCGGTTATTGGGTCGCTTACGGCGCGCATTTCTTTGCTGACGCAGAGACGTTATCGCAAGGCAATGGGTATGAGTTGGTTAAGTTCTTTTTCTTAATGACGTTTGCAGCCGCCATTCCTGCCATTGTTTCTGGTGGTATTGCAGAGCGTGCTCGTTTCTATCCAATCCTTATCGCAACTTTGTTTACCGTTGGTTTCGTTTACCCATTCTTCGAAGGCATCATCTGGAACGGCAATTTTGGTTTCCAAACTTGGCTAGAAAATCAGTTTGGTTATGGATTCCATGACTTCGCAGGCTCTGTTGTGGTTCACGGTGTTGGCGGTTGGATTGCATTGGTCGCAGTTTACTTCCTTGGCATGCGCAGAGGTCGAATCCGTGCAGGTAAGCACACCAACTTCGCGCCATCGAACATTCCATTCTTAGCGTTAGGTTCTTGGATTTTATGCGTAGGTTGGTTTGGCTTTAACGTGATGTCTGCTCAAGCTATTAATGGGATCAGTGGCCTAGTAGCGATGAACTCATTAATGGCAATGGTTGGCGGTATTCTTGCGGCTCTAGTCGCAGGTAAAAATGACCCAGGCTTCATCCATAATGGACCTTTGGCTGGCTTAGTCGCTATTTGTGCCGGTTCTGACTTAATGCACCCACTTGGCGCTTTAGTGACTGGCGGCGTGGCAGGCGCGCTGTTTGTTTACTTATTTACTTACATGCAAAACAAAACTCAGATTGATGATGTACTGGGTGTTTGGCCTCTACACGGCGTATGTGGCGCTTGGGGTGGCATTGCGGCAGGTATCTTCGGTCAGCAAGCATTCTGGGGGCTAGGGGGGGTGAGTTTCGCGTCTCAGGTTGTTGGTACATTAGCGGGTATCGCTGTTGCTCTGATTGGCGCTTTGATTGTTTATGGCGTACTTAGCAAAGTGACAGGTCTACGCTTGAGTGAAGAAGATGAATTCAACGGTGCTGACCTTTCAATTCATAAGATCTCATCGATCAACGAAGACTAACGTTGGTCACTTCGAAGATTCATAGACTCTTCGAATCAATATCAGTGAAAAAACTAAGCGGCTTCGGTCGCTTTTTTTGTGTCTGGTGAAAACAACTAAGAGTTTTAATAACAGAGCCAAATGATAGACAAGCGAGTTCTGTCACAAATAACTAATGAATTCAGTTGGCTAAGACTATGGTCTAATCCCTAAAACTATTGTTGGAATTTGAACAGTGCTAAGCTGTTACAAAGTGACATATTGAAAAGGACGTTATATGCATTTCCCATATCGAAATATCGTAATTCTTACTGGCGCCGGCATCTCTGCGGAATCAGGAATACAAACATTCCGAGCACAAGACGGATTATGGGAAAACCATAAAATCGAAGACGTTGCGACACCTGAAGGGTTCGAGAAAGATCCGGATTTGGTACAAGCGTTCTATAACAAGCGTCGTCACGGCCTGCAAAGCGAAAACATCCAACCAAATTCGGCCCATAAGGCGCTAGGCGAGCTTGAAGACAAACTTGATGGAAAAGTAACAATCATCACACAGAATATCGACAATCTGCACGAGAGAGGCGGTAGCAACAACATTATTCACATGCACGGTGAACTGCTTAAAGCGCGCTGCAGTGAGTCGAATCAGGTTATCGACCATAAAGACAACATCGAGACAGGCGAGCTTTGTCACTGCTGTCAGATTCCCGCACAGATGCGTCCACATATTGTTTGGTTTGGTGAAATGCCATTAAGAATGGGGGATATCTACTCGGCATTAGAAGAAGCAGACCTTTTTATCTCGATTGGTACATCTGGCGTCGTCTACCCAGCGGCAGGATTTGTACATGATGCGAAAATGCATGGTGCACATACAATAGAAATCAACCTTGAACCAAGTGCAGTAGAGAGTGAGTTTGAAGAGAAGCGTTACGGTAAGGCAAGCATTGAAGTGCCTAAACTGGTGGGTGAGTTATTATGTACAGAGAAGGGTTCTTTAACGGCCTAGGCCTTGTCTTTAATAAAGCACATCAGTTTCTTAATCTGAAAAAATAAAGCGGCTTACGCCGCTTTATTTACTTAACTGATTACCTAACAAAAACTTAGTTATTTACTTTAAGTTTTTGGAAATACTCGTCGTAGATAACGCTCGCTTCACCAACTTCATCTTGCCATACACCGTTATCCATTACTGACTGTGGTGGAAAAACGTTCTTATCTTCAGAAAATTCTTTCGGAAGAAGAGGGTAAGCTGTTTTAACTGGCGTTGGGTAACCGATCTCTAGAGCAATTTTCGCAGCGTTCTCTGGGCGAAGAAGGAAGTCGATCATCTTATGAGCCGCTTCAGTGTTCTTAGCACCTGCTGGAATTGCTAGGCTGTCCATCCAGAAGATAGCGCCTTTTTCTGGCCAGATAATGTCAATCGTTGCGCCTTCTTGGCGTGCCATGTAAGCAGAGCCATTCCAAAGCATACCAAGAGACACTTCACCAGCTAGGTAAGGGTTCGCTGGGAAATCTGAGTTAAATACCAATACGTTTGGCATTAGCTTACGAAGTTCTTCGTAGGCTTCTTTGATTTCTTCAGGGTTAGTCGTGTTTGGAGAGTAGCCCAGTTTAGATAGAGCGATATGGAAAACCTCACGAGAGTCATCCATCATCATCAATTGACCTTCCCACTGCGTATCCCACAGATCGCCCCAGTTTTTAACTGAAGACTTGTCTAGCATATCTGAGTTGATACCAATACCCGTTGCGCCCCAGATGTATGGGATCGAGTAGTTGTTGTTTGGGTCAAATGGCTTATCTAAGTAATTTGGATCCAAATCAGCAAAGTGGCTTAGCTTAGTTTTATCAAGCTCTTGAAGCATGCCTTCTTTACGCATCTTAGAAACGAAGTAAGTAGAAGGAACCACTAAGTCGTAACCCGTACCTTGAGTTTTTAACTTAGCGTACATGCTTTCGTTAGACTCATAAGTTGAGTAATAGACTTTGATGCCAGTCTCTTCTGTGAAGTCTTCTAAAACTTCATTTGGAATATATTCAGACCAGTTGTAAAAATACAGTTCTTGGTCAGCTGCGAAAGAGGGTGTAGAAAGTAAAGTAGCAGCACACAATGCGCCGGTATACAGTGTTTTTTTCATTACTGTTCCGTTCATTTGTTTGATTTGGAGCTGGGTAGTGAACCCAAAGTAAAAGGATTTCTAAAAATCGCGCTATATTATAGCAGTGATATAACAAAATAGGCAGCCTAAGCTGCCTGTTCATTGTTATTCTTCTTTTTAACTTATTGATTATCTAGGTTGGGTTGTTATGTAAACCAGTGGCTTACAACCAATTGGATAACGGCCAAACGAGTTAATTTACTGACCGGCTTTAAGCTTCATGAAGTAATCTTCGTACTTCACAGTCTTGTCGCCAACCGCAGCTTGCCATTCAACGCGGTCAAGGTCTTCTTGCGATGGGAACAGAGCCGGGCTGTCTTTGAACTTCTCATTAGACGCTTTAACGGCTGTTAGGTAGCCTGTATCACGAGAGATTTGCTCAGCAATTTCAGGGCGAAGTAGGAAGTCGATCATCTTATGAGCTGCTTCTACGTTTACCGCGCCAGAACTGATGGCAAAGTTATCAACCCAACCGATGCCACCTTCTTTAGGGAAAACCAATTGAATTGGTAGACCTTCGTTTTGCGCAGCAGCAGCAGAACCGTTCCACAGCATACCAAGACCCACTTCACCAGACATGTAAGGCGAGCCTGGGTTGTCTGAGTTAAATACTAGAACGTTTGGCATTAGCTTTTTTAGCTCAGCGTAGGCTTCGTCGATCTCTTTCTCGTTTGTTGTGTTACCAGAGTAACCTAACTTACGTAGCGCAATGTGGAACACTTCACGAGTGTCGTCCATCATCATCAGTTGACCTTCAAGCTCAGGCTTCCATAAATCAGCCCAGCTTTGGAAATCTTCTGGATCGTACATATCAGTGTTAACAGCTAGGCCCGTAATAGCGACAACATGTGGAATAGAGTAGTCGTTGTTCGGGTCATATGGCTTATCTAAGTAATTTGTATCTAGGTTCGCAAAATTGTTTAGCTTGGTTTTGTCGATCTTTTGAAGCATGCCTTCGTCGCGCATTTTAGACACGAAGTAAGTTGAAGGAACCACAAGGTCGTAACCTTTATTGTGCGTTTTCAATTTTGCGTACAAAGTTTCATTCGATTCGTAAGTCGAGTAAATCACTTTGATGCCAGTTTCATCAGTGAACTGTTCTAAGATCTCACTGTTGATGTAAGGTCCCCAGTTCATGAATACCAACTCTTTGTTATCTTTTGCAAACGATGGTGCAGATAACATTGAAAGCGCACATGCACTACCAGCTAATAGAGTAGCCCATTTTTTCATTGACGTTAGCTCCAAACTAAACGTTGCCCGAAGGCAGTAGATAGAAAAACAGAATGGCAATTTACCATTCTGTTTATTAATAACACTTTTGTTAAACTTCAAGTATCTTAACTTCTTATCAAGTCAGCCTTTGTATAGAGTAGGAGACTTACTTGATTTTCTCTCTTGCTAACAACTGGGAAATAATCACCAGTACTAACGACACCACTAACATCACTGTTGCTAGGGCGTTGACCTCAGGAGAGATACCCACTTTAACCATTGAGTAAATCTTCAGTGGTAATATTTCATAGGTTGGGCCAGTTACGAAAGAGCTTATGATCACATCGTCCAAAGACAGAGTGAAGCTCAATAACCAACCCGCAGCAACCGCTGGCTTAGCAAGTGGAAGGATGATCTGTTTTAGAATCGTCCACTCGCTTGCCCCTAAGTCTTTTGCGGCTTCTAGCATCTTCACATCAAAGCCATTCAAGCGACTGTAGACCGTTACCACAACGAACGGTAAACAGAAAGTAATGTGCGCTGCAAGTAGGGTAAAGAACCCAAGTTGTACACCCATTACCAAGAATAGCGCAAGAAGCGAAATCGCCATTACGATATCTGGTGACATCATCACGATGAACAACATGCCATTGACGATGCCTTTACCTTTAAACTGGTAACGGAATAGGGCAACCGCAGTTAGGCTCCCTACAATTGTGGCAGCTGTTGCTGAGAATACCGCTACGTTGATCGAGTGCCATGCTGCCTGCATTAGGCTGTCGTTGTTAATAAGCGCGTCATACCATTTAGTCGTGAAACCACCCCATTTCATACCAAACTTATTGGCATTAAACGAGTTAGCAATCAATACGACAATAGGTAGGTATAGAAAGGCGTATACCAGCGCCATAAAGCTGAACTTAACTGTGCGACCCATTAGTCTAGCTCCACTTTCTTGTTCAATAGCTTACCTGCTCGGTAGTAGGCATACAGCATCACAGCCATTGCCATGGTCAGTGCGATACTCGTCGCTGCGCCAAACGGCCAGTCTCGAGCGTTGAGCACCTGGCTCTTAATCACATTACCAATCAATAGGTTTTTAGCTCCGCCTAATAGGTCAGAGATGTAGAACATGCCTAACGCAGGAAGAAGTACTAATAAACAACCACCGATGATGCCTGGCATTGTCAAAGGAAGTACCACTTTCAATAGCGTTTGCAGTTTGTTCGCGCCTAAATCTTTCGCGGCTTCTAAATACGTATCATCCAGTTTTTCAATCGCTGAATACAACGGCAGAATCATAAACGGAAGTAGGATATACACCAAACCGATCATTACTGCTGTTTCTGAGTACATGATACGTAGCGGCTTATCGATAATGTCTAACGCTAACAAGCCTTTGTTTAAGACACCTTGCGTACCCAGTACAATCTTCAATCCGTATGTACGAATCAAAGAGTTAGTCCAGAATGGCACTATCACTAGGAACAACATGATCGGACGCCACTTCACAGGCATTTTTGCCACGATGTAAGCGAACGGGTAACCAACAATTAAACAAAGTAGGGTTGCGACAATTGCCATATAGAAAGAGTGCATTAACACTTTAAAATACAGCGGGTCAGCCAAACGCAAGTAGTTATCGAGAGTGAAAGTCATCTCGATCAAGTTTGCTTCATCACGAGTTAAAAAGCTCGTCCCGATGATCATGATGTTTGGAATCATCACGAACAAAACCAGCCACCCTGTAATTAAAGCAACAATCGCGCTTTGTAAATTAAACTTCTTGCTCATCTTCTAGTACCACTTCCCAGCTCTCAACCCAAGTTACTGCAACTTTTTGGCCCAGTGAGTGATCAACATCAGGGTCATCTTCGTTGAAGAATTCGCTAACCATGACACGCATACCAGATTCAAGTTCTACCACTGAATCTAGTGTCATTCCTTTATAGGTTCGCTCGACAATGTGGCCAACAATACCGCGTTGCTCCGACTCTTTGATTTCTTCGATACGAAGATCTTCAGGGCGAAGCAATACTTGCAGTTTTTGGCCCGGTGTTACGTCTTTATCGTGATAGATAATTGATTCTTCACCTTCGATTGTCGCAACAATGCGTTTTTCATCTTGACGAGATTTCGCTGTCGCTTCGAATACGTTAATTTCACCAATGAAACGAGCAACAAATAAGTTCTTAGGCTCTTCGTAAATTTCTCTTGGTGTTCCATCTTGTTCAATCACACCATCACGCATAACTATAATACGGTCTGACATGGACAACGCTTCTTCTTGGTCATGTGTTACAAAAATAAACGTGATACCAAGTTGGCGTTGCAGTTGCTTAAGTTCGATCTGCATTTGTTTACGAAGTTTGTAATCAAGAGCAGAAAGAGATTCGTCCAGTAAAAGAACTTTAGGCTTATTAACGACAGCACGAGCGATTGCGATACGTTGCTGTTGACCACCAGATAACTGGTGTGGCTTTCGTTGTGCCATTTGTTCTAAGCGCACCATTTTCAAAGCGTCCATTACGCGAGGTTCAATCTCGGTACTTGGAACTTTCTGCATGCGTAAGCCAAACGCCACATTGTCGAAAACGGTCATATGTGGGAATAGGGCATAGCTTTGGAATACAGTGTTAACATGCCTTTGTTCAGCAGGAACTTGTGTTACATTCTGATCAGCTAATAGTATTTGACCACTATCTGCCGTTTCAAAACCCGCAATCATTCTTAGTACGGTTGTTTTACCACAACCTGATGGGCCTAAGATCGTGAGAAACTCACCATGATTTACATTTAGATCAAGATTGCCGATGACTTCTTTGCCATCGAAACTTTTACTAATGCCAGTAAGCTGTACGACTGGCTTTCCTACTGATTTTTTAGCGTTCAACGTCTGTTTTTCTCCACCTTGGTTCTTTTTGAGACCTGTTGCTATACACTTTTAAGGCGCGCATCATAATCACCAAAAACGTGAATTCAAAGCCTTTTTTGTTATTAGAAGACAAAAAATTTCGCAGGTAAAAGTAAACATCCTTTACCATACTGTAATTTACAAGGTTTACATCCCAATAAGTGTCTAATTATTAACCATTAAGGCATAAAAGCAAGGCTTGTTACAGATTCATATTTTAGTTTGTATTCGACATATGAGTATAATGAAGCCAATTTTTTATCAATAAGTTAGGTAGCTTCGATAAAGTAAGCACACCTAGGTATCATTATGAACAACGACATCGAAAAAGATTTTAATTTAGGCGGTAATATCAACCGTGCTCTTTCAGGGGATTATGAGCTTAAAGCAACAGCTGTATTCCAAGAAGCTTGGAAGCATACCGTTAGTCACTTTCTTTCGTTTTCTCCTGCGATTGTTGCTCTTATGTTCGTGCAACTGGCTATTTTCTATATAGCATTGAAATTACAACTGGGTGATCCTGCCATCATCCTAGATGCCGTTATCGACCCAGAAGCGTTTACACCACAGATTGTTGAATCTATTTTCATTGCTAACTTTAGCTATGAAGTAGTGAGTGCACCTATTTACGCAGGCATCAGCCTAATGGCAATGAGCCATGCGGCAGGCTTGCGAACCAAAACGCGTCATATTGGTAAAGGTTTGCAATTTACTGTGCCTGTCATCTTAGTGACCTTGTTCAGTCTAATGTTGCAAGGTATCGCAGGTATGCTATTACCGTTTCTTTCTATCTACTTCTCATTAGCTTTCAGCCATTCAATTCTGTTGATTTGTGATAAGAAAGTGCCTCCTATGCAATCTTTATTGCTTTCTCTACGAGCAGTAAATAAGAAAATCTTCACCGTTGCGTCTATTTATTTAATGGTGATGTTGATGTTTATTGTTGCAGCGATGATGTACGGCATTGGTTTGATCTTCGTACTTCCATTCTTTTTCCACGTGAAAGGTATTCTTTATCGTGAAATGTTTGGCATCAAGTTGAAGCTTATTGCGTCAGATCGTCCAAGTAACGATGACGACAGTAACAATGATGGCAACAACAGTAACAGCGACGATAACAACAAAAATCCACAGGTGTTCGATGCGTAATAATGCTCAAGCAGGCGTTGGAAAATCTCTGGCGTTGAAAGTAACCGCACTGGCGATCGTTGGTTCTATCTCATTAGTTGGCCCATACATTTACCAAGAAGAAGAGCGTCGACGCACAACAGAGCAAAGTTCTAATTCAATCAATCAATTTGGTGACTTGTCGGTTTCTTCAAGCGCACCTGATTTTGCTGCTATCGAAGATGTAAACGAGAAAAAAGACACTTTCTTTTCGTTCTTACGTCCAAGCATCAATATTGAAAATAAACGTATTACGAAAGAGCGTGTATTTTTGACCAAGATTTCAGAGTCAGGTTTGAGCAATATTGACGCTGAAGGTACGTCGTATGCAAAAAGGCTAGGGAAATTGTACAGTTTACCAGTGCCACCTTCAGGTTTAGATCAATCTTGGCTAACTGAAATGCTGAACCGCGTAAACGTACTGCCAGAAGCGCTTGTGCTCACACAGGCTGCTAATGAATCGGCTTGGGGAACATCGCGTTTTGCCACCAAAGCAAACAACTATTTCGGACACTGGTGTTATACCAAGGGTTGTGGCCTTGTTCCGCTACAACGTAACGAAGGTAGCTCGCATGAAGTCGCCACATTCTCTTCAAGCCAAGAATCCGTGCACCGTTACTTCATGAACCTTAATCGCAATCGTGCTTACGCAGCTCTAAGAGCGATTCGTGCAAAACTTGCTGCGCAAGGTGATGATATTTTAACAACCGAGACAGCGACAGAGCTCACCAATGGCTTGTTAAAATATTCTGAGCGAGGTTCAGACTATGTGACTGATTTACAAGCTATGATCCGTCATAACGCGGTATACTGGAAAAAGTAACTCGATTTGATATCAGTTGGTTGCCTTTCATAGTAGGTTATGACCAATCGGCATTACATAAAGAGCAGCTCATGGCTGCTCTTTCTATTTATAAACGCTCAACTTTAACAAGATTATAATAATGAAAAAGACAGCACTCGCTTTATTAGCCTCATTAAGCCTTGGGGTCTCTTTACCCGCTGCAGCGCAAGAGTACATGTTCACGTATTCTAAGCTCTACACACAACTTAAGAACAATACCAAAGAAGGGCACGATGACGTCAAAGTTGCGGTCTTCTTTGTTGATCAACAAGCTCAAACAATTTGCCACATCAGCAAAGCGTGGATGGAAAAAGAAGAGCACTACGAAGAGCTAAAAGTATCTCCAACACATGAATTACTTTTACCTGTAGATCAAAACCTTCGTTCAGCAAACCCACTTATCTTTGTTCAAACTCAAGAGCAAGAATGTGCGTATTCTTTGGTTGTAATGACTCAAGAACCTTTGGCTGGAACAGTTGAGGTTGCACTACTGGAAAGCCTGTTACCACAGATGCAAGCGATGTTAGAAGACGTCAGCGGCATGTTCTCTAGTTGGTTCACGCCGGATGTTGAAGGGTTAACCTTGGAATTTGATAATAAGCTTGAAGGCAACATCGCGCTGTCTAACGGTAAGCAAATCCCAATCACACAAGGGCGTGCTAAATTCACTTTAGAAGAGCTGAACGGTAGTGACAGCATCACGTTGCCAGAGCCAACGGTTCGCGTATTGCCGTACATTCCCGCGCAATAATTTTAAACGGAATCTTTGTTAATGGGGTAAGCGTTAGCAGAATCCTTCCCCTAAACTTTCATGACATACCCTTAAGCAGCCCGATCGAATTAGAGCAGGCTGCTTTTCTTTATCTACAATACATACCTAGATCTGGCCTAGACGCGTTTCTCTAGCCGTTTAAGAGGCTTATCGAATAATAAAAGCAGAAACTTTCTATTACTCAGCTTGTTTATCCTACCGTTACTATTTCAACATGAAATAAAAATCCGTATAATCCACGCCCTAAAACAGTCCCACTAGCAATCTACAGTCGGTAATACGACGGTGTGAGAGTCGCAATGAACCAAAACGATAATAGAAAAGAAACACTTGAATTCAACAAACTTCAGAAACGTCTGAGAAGAAATGTTGGAAATGCCATCATCGACTACAACATGATCGAAGAGAATGACGTAGTAATGGCGTGTATTAGTGGCGGTAAAGATTCATTTGCGATGCTAGACATTTTGCTACGTTTACGTGAAGCAGCACCGATCAAATTTGATGTTGTGGCAGTAAACCTAGATCAAAAACAACCTGGGTTCCCTGAACACATTCTTCCTGAGTACTTTGAAACGCTGAACATTCCTTACTACATCGTAGATAAAGATACGTATTCAGTGGTTAAAGAGAAAGTGCCAGAAGGCAAAACAACGTGTGGCCTATGTTCTCGTCTTCGTCGTGGTACTTTGTACTCGTTCGCAGAAAAGATTGGCGCAACTAAGATCGCACTAGGTCACCACCTGGACGACATCGTTGAGACCATGTTCCTGAATATGTTCCACGGTGCACGCTTAAAGGCTATGCCACCAAAGCTTCGTTCAGATGATGGACGTAACGTTGTTATTCGTCCACTGACTTACTGCCGTGAAACGGACCTAATCCAATACGCTGAGCACAAAGAGTTTCCGATTATTCCTTGTAACCTGTGTGGCTCTCAAGAGAACCTACAGCGTCAGAACATTAAAGCAATGCTAATTGATTGGGATACTAAAACGCCAGGTCGTGTTGAGAAGATCTTCAAGTCAATTCAAAACGTAAGCCCAAGCCAACTAGCTGACCGCGAGTTGTTTGACTTCGTGAATCTTCCACTAGACCGTAGTGAAGACCGTAAAGCGTACGAATTCGAAGAAGCTGAAATTTCATCTTCAAACATTGATGAGTCTATGTTCATCGACGTAACGAATGTTTAGCCATTTGAGTCGATAAAGACGATGTTAACCATTCTGTATTTGGAATGGCACAGCTCTAGATAAACAAAAACGCCTCAAGCAATGCTTGAGGCATTTTTTATAAGTTAAATTTGCCGCTGACTTAACCTTTCGAAAGGTTAGGGTCTAGTGGGCTCACGTAACCTGACGGTTTAAGAGCCAACACGTCACAGTTAATCTTGTCGATAACATGTTCCGCGGTGTTACCGATAAACACAGCAGACAAGCCAGTACGGCCAGTTGTACCAAGAATAACCATCGCAGCGCTGTTTTCAGACGCAACACGTGGGATAACATCTTCAGGCAAGCCTTGCTCAACCACGGTTTGCTCTTCACACATACCGTGTTTCTGGCGTAGTGCTTTCATCGCGGTTAAGTGATGGCCACGAACTGCATCAGTATAAGAGGTTGGGTCAAACTCGGGCAATTCGATTGTGATATTCGCTGGTGTGACCGGGTAGGCGTTAACCAAGAACGGTTCAGCATCCAAACGACCAGTGATCTCAAGTAATCGGTCGACCATTGTATCATTAAGCTCTAAGTGAGCTTCAGTTTCAGAACCTACGTGAACGGAAGCAAAAATCTTCGCATGCTCTGGCCAGAACTCATTCTTAACCAGTAGCACTGGGCTAGGGCATTTTCGCAATAGATGCCAATCCGTTGGAGTGAAGATCACGGATTCTAAGGTATCATGCTTACGCGTGCCTTTGATCAAAATATCGTGCTCACCACTGTAGATTTCTGCAATGATGGCCTCATAAGGGCGATTATGCCAGACCACTTGAACGTTGAATTCGATAGCATCATCAAGGTAAGGTTCTGCGACTTTATTCATCCAGATTTCACGCTGATGAATGACACCTTTGCGCATTGCGTCTCTTTCGTCGACAGAAAGCATCGATGTCATCTCATATGAGAAATCATAGATAGACAAAAAGAAAGTGATACGACTCGTTGAAGTGCTTTTCTTGGCGAGTTGGATAGCACGAACCAGAGCAGGTTGCTCATCGTGATTAATGTCTGCGACAACTAGAATTTTGTTATAGATACTCATAACTAAGCCTACTTTTTAGACCGAACATATAAATAATGTAGCGTAGTTATGGGGAGATTAAGAGAAATATAAGAGGTTTTAAGAGAGAAACATGATGTAGCTCATTATTGAACTACATCATTGATATCTAGACTATTCTTTTGAAACGCCAGCAAGTTCCATCAGCGCATCGTGATCTTCGATAGTGATGTATTTGCCTTTAACGCTCAAGATGTCTGCTTTTTGGAAACGACCTAAAAGACGGCTAATTGTCTCGACAGTTAGACCTAAGTAGTTACCAATGTCGCCACGAGTCATCGTTAAGCGGAACTCTCTAGGGCTGAAACCACGTTGAGAGAAGCGTGTAGAAAGGTTGTAAAGGAATGCTGCAAGACGTTCTTCCGCGTTCTTCTTAGAAAGAAGCAGAATCATTTCTTGGTCACCTTTAATTTCATTACTCATCAAGCGCATAATTTGCTGACGCAATTTAGGCATTTTCCCTGACAAGTCATCAAGAATCTCATATGGAATTTCACATACCATAGAAGTTTCTAGTGCTTGAGCGAAACTAGGGTGTACATCACCCGTAATCGCGTCAAAGCCAACAAGATCGCCCGCTAGGTGGAATGCAGTAATCTGCTCATCACCTTGTTCGGTAATCGTGTAGCTCTTGATCGTTCCAGAGCGAATAGCGTATAGAGATTTAAGCTCGTCGCCGGCTTTAAATAGCTCTTGGCCTTTTTGAATAGGTTTCTTTCTCTCAATGATCTGATCAAGTTGATCGAGTTCAGATTCATTCAAAGTAAATGGGATACAGAGCTGGCTAATACTACAATCCTGGCAGTGGATTGCACAGCCACCAGACTGAACTCGTTTCGTCACAGGCTTTTCAGAAATCATAACAATCTTTCACTATTTGATATACGTCAATATTTTAGCATTCCTTCACCCGGTTGGGTAGTAAAAAAACCGGATTAAAGGAAGCTCTATACGGTATAAATAATGAGCTGTAGCGCCATATATCCGCTATAGATGCCATAAATGAGGATTAAAATTGCGCCTAGTTGGCGAAATAAGTCAGCTTGTTGCAGTTTCTTGAGAAAACTAGCGCCCATTCCCACCGTTAACATGGCAGGAAGAGTGCCTAAGCCAAATGCGAGCATAATTCCCGCTCCGTTATACCAACTTCCTGATACCGCAGCCCACGTAAGCATTGAGTAAACAAGGCCACATGGTAACCAACCCCAAATGAAGCCAAACGGCAACGCATGACTAGGGTGTTTTAGCGGCAAAAATGATTTCCCAAGAGGAGATATATAGCGCCATAGTTTTTGCCCAACTTTTTCAAAGAACAGCAAACCAAACCACCACTTACCAATATATAGTCCCAAGATGATCATGAACACCGCAGCAAACAGGCGAAGCCAAGCTAACAAGGTATTGAAATCGCTCAACTGTCCAATAGAAGAAATGGCACCACCAATCAGACCGCCAATAACGGCATAACTTGATAAACGGCCGAGGTTGTAAAGTAGGGGAATGAAAGGAGAAGGTTTAGCGTTGCCAATCGATAGAAGCGAAGCAATACCACCACACATTCCCATGCAATGGCCTGCACCGATCAACCCAACAAGAAAGGCTCCGATCCAATCAGGCGTCATCATTCTTTTTTTCTAAGTCTGTTTGGATTTCTAAGTCAACGTGATTTTCCTCAGAGGTAAGAGTAATCACTTCGGCTTTTCTTTTCACAACAGGTTTGCTGTCGGAGTTATTGTGAGCATGGCTGTCTTCATCAAAAAGAATATTGTGGCCTTGGCGTTCAAGGTCTTCAAACTGCTCACTTTTAACGGCCCATAGAAAGATTCCGACAGCGATACAAACAAGCACGATCGCGATTGGAATGAGGATATATAAACTTTCCATTATTTACCTTGCTCTTTTAAAAGCCTTAACGAGTTAGACACAACAATAATAGAGCTAGCAGACATGCCAACAACGGCAATGTATGGAGCAACCAAACCTGCGACAGCCAGTGGAAGGATAAGTAAGTTGTATCCCAATGACCACGCTAAGTTTTCACGGATTATCTTACGCGTTTTTAGTGCCAATGTACGCGACTTAAGTAATCTATCGAGTTTATCACCTAAGAGCACCATGTCAGCCGAGGCTTTCGCTACATCCGTACCGCCACCCATCGCAACGGATAGGTGGGCGCCAGCAAGGATAGGCGCATCATTAATGCCATCGCCAACCATCATTGTGATGTCGCTTGCGTCTCTAGAGTTGAGGTAAGCAAGCTTATCTTCTGGTTTCGCGCTAGCAACAATATCGGCAATACCAATTTCTTCCGCAACAGGTTTCGCGTTAATCAAAGAATCCCCAGTAAGCAACGTAGTTTTGATACCTGCTTCTTTGAACTTTTTTATAAACTCAATACTTTCTTTACGAATTGGGTCTTCATAAGTAAACGTTGCGATATGACGACCTGTCATCGACAAATAAATACCATTGCTTTTAGATGGTTGAGATTCACCTAGAATAAACTCGCTACTGCCAATCGCAACTTTTTGTCCGTTCCATTCACCAGTGATGCCTGAGCCAATCACGTTGTTAACAGATTCAACTTCAACATCATCTGCAATGAAGGCTTTGAACGCTTTGGCAATAGGGTGGTTAGCGTGTTGTTCGAGACTAGCTGCTATTTGTAAACAAGTGTCTTTATCGAGATTTGCAAAAGTTTCAACTTGGCTGATACGAATATCACCTTCAGTTAAGGTTCCCGTCTTATCAATGATCAAGTGATTCACTTTGCAAAGCGTTTCAAATACGTGGCCTTTGCGCAGCAAAATACCGAAGTTACCCATGCGGGAAGTTGAACACGTAATCGCTGTAGGTGTCGCAAGAGAGAGAGCACAAGGGCACGTCGCTACTAAAACTGAAAGCATGATCCAGAAAGCATCTTCTGGACGTGTTTGGTGCCAGTAAAACCAGGTACCGAATGAGATAATTAAAATTACCGCCACAAAGTATCTAGCCACTACATCGGCAATTTCAGCAATTCTAGGTTTAGAAAGTTGAGCTTCATCTTGAAGGCGAACTATATTGGAAATCACTGAGTCCGCTTTTGACGTCATCACTTCCAATTCAAACGATTCATCGCCATTCAATGTACCAGCGAAGACCGTATCACCCTCATTCTTAAACACATGGATAGATTCGCCTGTCAGCATGGATTCATCGATATGAATTCTGCCAGACAATACTTTGCCATCTGCGGGAATATGTTCACCCGGTAGAACGCGAATTTGGTCGCCAACCTTCAAAGTTTTAACCGGAACTTGTTCACCGTCTAGCGTTGTCGCCATAGCAGGAACTAGCTTTAGTAGGTTTCCGCTCGCAGCCGCAGCTTTTCGGCGTGCTCGCATTTCAAGGAAACGGCCAAGCAATAAAAAGAAGGTGAACATCGAAATCGATTCGAAGAATACTTCACCTTGCTCGGTTACCGTTGCCACTAAACTCGCGATGTAGGCAAATAGTAAAGCGATCGACACCGGAACATCCATACCCAGTGTTCGGCCTTTAATACTGCGCCAAGCATTGACATAGAAAGGTAACGCAGAATAGAGCAGTACAGGCGTTGCAAAGATCAAACTAACCCAGCGGAAGTAACTTTTGAATTCAGGCTCCAGGCTACCAAACACTTCAAGATAAAGTGCCACAGCCAACATCATGACTTGCATGGTCGCCAAACCAGCAACACCAAGACGATAGAGGTAGTTTTTCATCGAGCGATGATAGGCGGCTTCTTGTTGATCGGCTTCAAAAGGTGCAGCTTTGTAACCTAGTGTATGTATTGCCGATAACAACTCGCTAAGTTTCACTTGCGTATTATCCCAGCTAAGCAAAGCACGATTAGTGGTTGTATTTACACGAATACTGCCAACACCATGTTTTGAGGATACTTGCTTCTCAATCAGCCATGCACAGGCAGCACAAGACACACCATCAAGTGACAGCGTCACTTCTGAGGTGTTTTCTGAGTTACGAACGAACTCTAATTGAACATCTTCATTATCATAATGACTGAGTGCTAGAAGTTGCTCTGGCACGAGATCAGCTTTCTCAGCTGGAGCGGTGCGGTATTGATAATAAGAAACCAAACCGCTATCAACGATGGTCTGAGCTACGGTCTCGCAGCCCGGACAACACATCTTACGAGCCGATCCTAGAATCTCAACTTCAAAATCCGTTTCCGCTGGTACATCTTCACCGCAGTGATAACAGGATTCACACATAAGCTTTAATTCGTTAGTTGAGTAGGTGTATCAATAGGAAAGTTCATGCGGCCTTGCACCAACCATTCAGAGTCATGCGGAGATAGTTCAATAAACCATGGACCTTGCATTTCGTGGTCTAGAGTCAGCGTATAGTTACCCTTCGCATCAGCAGTAAGAAGCTGCGTGAAATCGCGGTCAGGCAATGTTCTGTGCACGAACATAGCGTTAATAGCAGGGAAGTGGTCAAGCTTACCTTTGTCGAGAGTAATGACAACTGAGTTACCTTTCTCGTTAACGGTAGCTGATAGGCCGAGTTCCTTTGCAATATTTACTTTTGAAATATCGACGTTAATGCCTTTTCCTTTTTTATAGTAATCCTCAGTCACTAAATCGACAGAGTTTTGAGTGAACACAATCACCGTCATAATCGTCCAAATCACAACTGTCGCCGGCAACGCGATTAAGAACCACGGCCAAAACTGTTTATACCAAGGCTTTACCATAAAAAATATCTCAAAAAAGAATAAAAAGAAGGGGTTATAAAATAAAGGAAAGACAGCCCCTTAGAAAGAGGCTGTTATTGAAATGTTACTTATTATCCGAGTTGCTTAAGCTCCAAACGTACGATGCAACAAGCTGAACTTTGTCTTCGCCTAGAATATCTTTCCAAGCGGGCATTACGCCAGAACGTCCGTTCATTACTGTTTCAGTTACATCAGCACGAGAATCGCCGAACAACCAATCGCGGTCTGTTAGGTCAGGTGCACCTACTGCAGGGTTACCCTTACCATCAGTACCGTGACATGCAGCACACACGACGAAACGTGCTTTACCTGCTTCAGCTTCACGTACATTAACACTACGACCAGAAAGGCTAAGAGTATAGCTAACTACTTCTTTAACACCTTGCTCGCCTAGAGCGTCTTTCCACGCTGGCATTTGACCAACACGACCGTGCATGATCGTCGTAACGATAGCTTGTGGTTCACCACCATATAGCCATGCGTCATCAGTTAGGTTAGGAAAACCTTTCTGACCACGAGCATCAGAGCCGTGACACTGAGAACAGTTTTGCAAGAATAAACGTTGGCCTACTTTGATTGCGTCAGAGTCTGATGCAATGTCAGGGACAGAACGTAAACCATTTTCGTCGTGAGCTAGCTTTTTGAACGCTTCACCAAAGTAGGTGTTAGCATCATCAAGCTCTTTCGCGTACTCGTCTAATTGTTTGTTTGCTTGAGCCGCAGCGATTGAAGAGCGAGACTCTTCGATACTGCGAACTTCTTGGTTTGAACTTGTCCAACCGAGTAGGCCTTTAAAGTTGCCAAGGCCAGGGTATAGAGCAAGGTAAACCGCTGCAAACACAATTGTACTGATGAAAAGGTATGTCCACCATTTTGGTAGTGGGTTATTAAGCTCGCGAATACCATCGTATTCGTGGCCCATATCATGACCTTCTTCTACGCCTGTTCTATCTTTAAAACACCAACGAAGTAAGACCGCACAACCAATTAGGGTACCAATCGTAATCGCACTAACCCAGATACTCCAGAATGTACTCATTACTTTGTCACTCCTTGATTTTTAGAACTTGTTGCCGGCTCGTCGTCTGCGAACACAAGGTTCGCGTCTTCGTCGAAACGTGATTTACGATTCTTGCCATATGCCCACCAAACGATGCCAATGAAACAAGCAAAAACAGTAACAGTCCAAACACTTTGAAATGTAATAATATCCATAATTATTCCTTATTTCATTGCGTGGCCAAGCGATTGAAGGTAAGCGATGATTGCATCCATCTCTGTTTTTCCTTCAACATCTTGTTTAGCGTTAGCAATTTGTTCGTCTGTGTAAGGAACACCAAATTGATTACGGAAGAGTTCAAGCTTCTGTTTAGTCAATTTGCCATCAAGTACGTTCTCAGCAAGCCATGGGAAACCAGGCATGTTTGATTCAGGAACAAGTTCTCGAGGGTCTAGAAGGTGAACACGGTGCCACTCATCAGAGTAACGATCACCAACACGCGCCAGATCAGGACCTGTACGCTTAGAACCCCATAAGAATGGGTGTTCCCAAACGCTTTCGCCAGCTACAGAGTAGTGACCATAACGTTCAGTTTCAGAGCGGAAAGGGCGAATCATTTGACTGTGACATACGTTACAACCTTCGCGGATATAGATATCACGACCTTCCATTTCCAGAGCAGAGTAAACGCGTAGGTTTTCTACAGGTTCTGTTGTCTGCTTTTGGAAAATAAGAGGGGTGATTTCTACTAAAGCACCAAAGCTGATAGCAATAACGATCAAGATCGCTAGTAAGCCAACGTTTTTCTCGACCAACTCATGGCGATTATTTGAATTTGAGCTCATTCTAAATCTCCTTAAGCCGGTTGAGGGATAGCTTTAAGGCTATCTTTAGGTGCTGAAACAGTTTTGTACGTGTTGTATGCCAATAAGAACATACCAGATAGGAAGATGAAACCACCTAAGAAACGTACAAAGTAGAACGGGTAAGAGGCTTCTACAGACTCTACAAAGCTGTAAGTCAATGTACCGTCAGAGTTAACTGCACGCCACATCAGACCTTGCATCACACCAGAAATCCACATTGCAACAATGTAGAAAACCGTACCAATCGTTGCTAACCAGAAGTGAACATTAATTAGAGATACAGAGTACATACGCTCTTGACCAAATAGTTTAGGAACTAAGTGGTAAACCGAACCGATAGAAACCATAGCAACCCAACCTAACGCACCAGAGTGAACGTGACCGATAGTCCAGTCCGTGTAGTGAGATAGTGCGTTAACCGTTTTAATTGCCATCATAGGGCCTTCGAAAGTCGACATGCCGTAGAATGATAGAGAAACGATTAGGAAACGTAGGATCGGATCGTAACGTAGCTTATGCCACGCACCAGATAGAGTCATGATACCGTTGATCATGCCACCCCAAGATGGAGCAAACAGTACCAAAGACATAACCATACCTAGAGATTGAGTCCAGTCTGGAAGTGCAGTGTAGTGTAGGTGGTGAGGACCAGCCCAGATATACAATGACACAAGAGCCCAGAAGTGAACAATCGACAAACGGTAAGAGTAAACAGGGCGACCAGCTTGTTTAGGGACGAAGTAATACATCATACCTAGGAAACCAGCTGTCAATAGGAAGCCTACCGCATTGTGTCCGTACCACCATTGCACCATTGCATCGATCGCACCGGAGTAAATCGAGTACGATTTAAACGCAGATACAGGAACAGCCAGGCTGTTAACGATGTGCAACACGGCAACCGTGATGATGAAGGCTCCGAAGAACCAGTTAGCTACATAAATGTGCGATGTCTTACGCTTAATCATGGTTCCGAAGAACACGACCGCATAAGCTACCCACACAAGAGTAATAGCAATATCGATTGGCCATTCAAGTTCTGCGTATTCTTTACCAGAGGTTAAACCTAACGGTAAAGTAATTGCAGCGGACAGGATAATCGCTTGCCAACCCCAAAAGGTAAAGGCTACGAGAGGACCACCAAAGAGACGCGTCTGACAGGTACGTTGTACAACATAATATGATGTTGCAAACAGCGCACTTGTACCGAACGCAAAAATAACCGCATTAGTATGCAGGGGACGTAAACGACTGTACGTCAGCCACGGCGTATCAAAGTTTAGCTGTGGCCAAACTAATTGAGCGGCAATCAAAACACCAACGCCCATACCGACAATACCCCACAAAATTGTAACGAGGGTAAATTGACGGACGACCGTATAGTTGTAGTTTTGTTCAAGCTGCTTTTCTTGGCTCATTTGCATGCTTCCAATTTCTTATTTACTACACTTTACTTCCAACACGACTCACGTCGTAATGCCACCCAAATTAGAAAAGGAAATTCAGCCTATTCAGGGCTTTATTTCCACTTGCTGATTTTAAAAAAAAGTGGCATTTTCAACGCGACACTATACTTGAATTAACAAATCAATGACAGAGTAGTAACCTTACGCTTGGTCTGGAATTGGATTTTTATTTAAAAACTTTGAACTTTGTAACAAGGAGTAAAGATTATAATGGCGGCACAAAAGCTAACAAAGGGCAGGCTTGTTCAAATTATCGTCATGTTGGTTGTTTTAATAGCTGCATTTACTTGGAGAACAGTAACATACGACAATTACGCGACGGTGAACTGTATAATTTCAAAACCTTGTGAATTTGGTATTGATAAACATAATGTTTTGATTTCGGGTGATAGCCTAGGGTATTCAATTGAAACATCTGAAACTGGCAAATTTATCATTAGTAATAATGGAAGCGAAATTTTAGAAGAAAAAAGCCCAACCAATTGGCTTTTACAAACTAGTGCTAAGACCTCCTCAATAACAGTTACATTTCCACAACAGGTAAGTACGTTTTCTGTAAACCTTTCAAAAGAGTAATAAGGCCAAAACTGAGTTACTCCTCGGTTCTTTTGATAGAAATATGTACCAAATCAGTGAAATACAATGCATTTAAGTGTTATAAAGAGTGCATTAATAAAGTTTCCAGAAATCTATGAAATTTCTATCAAAAGTCTCTTATGCCTTAAGTGAAAACATCGCGATAGATGAGTTGCTCAGCGGGGTCGAAAACGCCGAGGAAATTGCTTGTCTTATTTGCTACTGCACAGAAGAGTACTCGACGCTCGCTGTACAGCGCTATTTAGTAGATGCTCTTCCAAACAGTCCGATACACGGATGTACCACCTGCCACGGTATCATGACCGAAACTGGGTTCCATTCTGGACCTGTGATTGGTGTACTTATCATCTATGACTCAGGGATCAACGCTTATGGTACTGGTATTGAGCACTTTGGTGAAACCATAGAGCACAGTACCTTCAACGCCATCGATAAAGCACTACAGAACGCCAATCGAGAAGGTGAAATACCCGACCTCATCTTGCTTCACTCGACGCCTGGCAATGAAGAAAAAGTGATGACAGCGATCGATAAGAAATTCGGTACTGAGGTGCCTATTATTGGTGGAAGCGCTGCCGACAACCAGGTTTCTGGAAATTGGAGCATATTTACTGAAGAATCGATCTCTATCAATGGCGTGTCACTAACCGTCATTTTTGCCTCTCAATCTATCTACTCATCCTTCAGTGCTGGTCATACTCCCACTGGTTATTCAGGTATAGTGACCAAAGTAAGAAACAGAATTTTGCTGGAAATAGACCACCGGCCGGCCACAACCGTTTACAACGAATGGACAAACTTCCATTTAGGCGGTAGCGATGATGGATATATTTTCGAAAAATCCTCTGTCTATCCACTGGGCAGAAAAGTCGGTTCTTCATACGATTATCCATATTTCAAATTATCACATTCAATTAGAGAAACAGAATGCAATGGAATCGAGCTGTTCACTGACATCAATAAGGGCGATACTATTTATTTGATGCAAGGTTCTAAGCAACAGTTAATCAGCCGAGCTGCAAACATAATCCATTCTTCTTACTATAATGATATGGATCTCGAGGAAAAATTAGGCGCTATCAACATATTTTGTGCCGGACCTATGCTACATCTGAAACAAGACATGGACGAGGTTTGCGATCAAATAAATCAAGCACTTAATGGGCTGCCATACATCTGCCCATTTACTTTTGGCGAGCAAGGAAGACTCTCTGGTGGCGAAAATGCACACGGAAATTTAATGGTGTCATCTGCAACTTTCTATAGGTTAAAAAAGTAATGAGTTCTGAAGGTCAAGAAGCACTGCAAGAAGCTCGTATTGAACTGCAAAAGCTAAAATCCCGTGAGCGTAAACTGGCTGAAGAGAATAGAGTGATCTTGTCTACTATCTCTGCGATCAGCAAGGCAAGTAACATATCAGAGATATTCTCAAGCTTGGAATATGTACTCAAAAAATACATTAAGTTTGATGACTTTATTGTGGTATCAAGGGTAGGGAAGGAAGGTGATTTCAAAACCCTGCTGACCAATAACAAAGTCTTCGAACAGATGTTGTGGACTGATTGTGGCAAGCTATCGCGTGTCATCAACGGAGAATGTGCCATCCTTTTTGAACCCAAATCATTGGGTGAATTCAACTCTTTGCATCCCATCGTTCTCGACCAAATTAATTCAGTTCTCATTACAGGTATTGATAGTGGGCTGACACAATCTGTTATTATTTTCGTCCATTCCAACACCAAGCACTTTAGTATTGAGACCAAAGCAACCCTAAACCGTTTTCGACCACTGATAGAGCGTGCTGTTTTCGATATTGAGAACAAAGAAAAGCTTGAAGCCACTGTTCGAGAACGTACTGCAGAGCTTGTTACAGCAAGAAAAGACGCGGAACGAGCGAACAAGGCAAAGTCTGAATTCTTAGCTATGATGAGCCATGAACTGAGAACGCCTTTAAACGCTATTATAGGATTGATTGACGCATTAAAATCCACACAGTTAAATGAAGAACAACAATCTATACTGCTTAATATGAGCACATCATCTGAGCTTCTATTAGCGATCATTAGTGACGTATTGGACTTTTCCAAAATAGAATCGGGATGTTTCTCACTTGCACCTCAATGGACCAATGTTAGAGACACTGTAACTTTTGTTTTATCTGAACAAATAAAAGCAGCAGACGAAAAAGGGCTTCAACTCACCGTGACCAGCGATATCCCTGAAGGTGAACTTCATTATATTGACCCGAGCCGCTTGGCACAGATTCTCTTTAACCTAATTGGCAATGCGATTAAGTTCACTAACCGCGGACATGTTCACGTTTCTATTGAATACCGACAGAGTTCATTCTACATAACAGTTGAAGACACCGGGATTGGTATCAGTTCACAGAAACTTTCTTCATTATTTAGTCCGTTCATTCAGGCCGATAGCACAATAACTCGTAGATTTGGCGGCACCGGTTTGGGTTTGGCCATCACGAAACGACTTGTTGAACTCATGCGTGGGCGTATATCTGTAGAAAGTGAACCGGACAAAGGCTCGAAATTTGAAGTACAGTTGCCGGTACTTACCAGAGTAATTAACGATCTCGTAAACGACGAACAGAATGAATGTGCACAAGAACTAAGAAGCCGTTATTCAGTATTAGTTGTCGAAGACAACCCAACGAATCAGATGGTAATCAAACTGATCCTAACGCGACAAGGCCACGAAGTATTTATTGCAAGCAACGGTGAGGAAGCGATTGGCTTTGTTGAAAGAGGCAATGATTCGATAGACATTATTTTAATGGATGTTTCTATGCCAGTAATGGATGGCTTGACCACAACCAAATGTATGAGAGACGCAAACATTCAAACGCCAATCGTCGCGCTAACAGCACACACATCAATAGAAGATAAATATTCCTGCTTAGATGCTGGTATGAATGATTTCGTTACCAAACCAGTGAGAACCAAAGAAATCACCGAGGCAATTGATAGACTGATGCTTGAGATCTAATAAACGTATTCTTAATCGAAGATTAGGAAATATGTTTATTAGGTATTTTATGGTAAATAGCCTCACTGTTAAATAGACTCCTAATTTGAAGCCTAATGGAATGATGGGGCGTTATAGAAAGAGACTAATACTATGCTTGTTAAACTCAATTTAACATAATATACATAATACGCACTGAGCTTGTAAGCGCAAAGTTAAAATGTCCCTTTAGCTCATCACCACTAGGCTTAATTGATATTGGTAAACGCTATGGACATAACAACATGCTGCTGACTATGAGTGATTCAGAGATCAATCGTTTTAAAGTAATTGAAGATGTGTGTCAGCGACGGATACGTCGAGCCGATACTGCCGAGATCCTCAGCTTGAATGTCCGTCACATCCAACGCCTGATGAACCGACTTCGTAAATACGGTGCGAGCGGATTGGCTCATCGCGCTCGCGGTAAGCCTAGCAATCATCGTTATTCAAGTGGTTATCGAAACTCGGTGCTAAGCCTTGTCCGTGAAAACTACAGCGACTTCTCACCAACACTCGCTCAAGAAAAGTTATCTGAGCTGCACAACGTGCCCATATCAAACGAAACTTTACGTCAATGGATGATCGCCGACGGACTGTGGCTTCCACATTCACAACGCAAACCTCGGGTCTATCAGCCTCGTTACCGTCGTGATTGCTTGGGTGAACTTATCCAAATTGGCGGATCCCATCATGACTGGTTTGAAGGCCGCTGTGACAAATGCTGCCTATTGGTGTTCATTGATGATGTGACTGGCCGTCTGATGAACCTAAGATTCAGCGAGACAGAATCCGCGTTTGACTACATGATGACCACGCATGAATACCTTAATGAGCACGGTAAACCCATCGCATTTTACAGTGACAAGCACTCTATTTTTCGAGTGAACCAGGAGAAACACAAACAAGTTGGCCAAACTCAATACGGCCGTGTGTTGAAAAAACTGACCATAGAACTCATCTGTGCCAAGAGCTCTCAAGCTAAAGGCCGCGTTGAGCGAGCCAACCTCACGCTGCAAGACCGACTGGTTAAAGAGATGCGCTTACAAAGTATCGACACCATCGAACAAGCCAACGCCTGGCTTCCCTACTTCATCGACGATTTTATCCATCGCTTTGCTAAGCCCGCTCAATACCTGAAAAACATGCATCGTCAGGTTCGAGAGTCAAAGTAAGGACTCGACGATATTTGCTAAATGACCATCCGACAATAAGTTACATCGTAACATAATTAAATTGTCTGATCTCACCCGTTAAAAAACTACGGTATTGATGTTTTTATTAATGATAAGCATTAAAAATCAGATAGTTAACGGGCATTCTCATTGATTTAAAAAGCTTGTATTTGATAACATATTCCCCAGATAAATAACTCATTATATTAAAGGCTTAATATGAAAATCCGCATGGTCGCTCTATCCTTCTTCACCGCTTTTGGTATCAGCTCTCAGGCTCTTGCTAATGACAATGAAAAACCTTCTAAAGATCTTGGTAGCTTTTATACTGGAGTTGATATCGGTTTTTATAATGAAACTGAATTAGAATATCGCGGGAGTGCAATTGAAGATTCATCTGACCTATCCGACCTTAGTTATAATTTAGTTGGAGGTTATGAATTCAATACCCACGATGTTGTAAAACTAGGAGTAGAAGCTGAATACCGAAAAATAGGTAAAGTGAACTTTAGTGATGTAATGGATATTGAAGGACAAGCTTTCTTCTTAAACGTAAAACCAAAATTCATTGTTAAAGGTGATGTATTAGATTTATACGTATCCCTTCTAGCTGGTATAGGCTCTATGGACATGGAAGCGCGTGCCTTTGGAACCTCCGACTCTAAATCAGAAGTTGGTTACCAAGTTGGTGGTGAGTTTGGCGCCATAGTTACAGACAATATTGACATTCATGTTGGCTATCGCTTTGCACAGGTCGAAATTGAATCTATAGATGTCTCACCTCAAACTGCTTACCTTGGCGCAAGGTACCACTTTTAAACCACCTTCAATATGAAGAACTATACAAATTAAGCCGAACTCATTTAGTTCGGCTTTGAGTTAATCGTTAAATTGAGTTTATCCATGCTTTTTAACCCTACCTGTGCACTCTATTCCGTTACGTTGTATCTTTCTCCACAATACATCAACGCTAACGATAAACAATGTAAAACAAACTACTAACAACAGAAGCTATTTTGTGTTTAAACTTTGATCTATCAATCAGTTATAAGAACAAACAGGGCACTTAAGCAATCAAATGTAATGCATTCGCACTTACATTGTAATTTAAAATGTTAACATCAGGCAATTTTGTAAAATAGGTGTTTGATATGTTACCCAAGCTTTATAAGTTCAGATCCCTTAATGATAGAAATATACAATCGATATCTGAATGCTCGCTGTGGTTTGATTACGCGAAAACCTTTAATAACCCTTTTGAATCTAACCATGCGTTCAACGAAAACCTTCAAAACGATTTCAAAGTCATGTGCTTTTCTCAGTCCAGTGACCACCCTATATTGTGGTCACAATATGGCGATAATTTTAAAGGTATGTGTATCGAATATGATCTTAATTTTTATCGTGGCAAAGCTAAACTCAACTGCTTTGAAGTCCAGTATGAAGATGACCCAACCATTTTTAATTCGTCTCCTATTATCGACTTCAAGACTCATTTTAAAACAGCTAAACTGGGAGCCGAACTGTTTAAGATTAAGCATGCAAATTGGCGTTACGAACAAGAATATCGATGGGTACTGCCTAATGAAGAGATTGTCGGGCATAAATTGTATCTGAATAGAGAATGCTTGAGATCTGTGATTCTTTCGGAACACGCTCCTGTTGATAGGAAACTGAAAGTTCTGATGACATGCCAAAGCCTCGGCATTCCAGTCAAGCATGCTATTGCTCAGCAGAATTCATTTACTTTCCAAGCAATGAACTAAGCTCTACTGTCACGGAATATGGTATTATAAAAAGTTACACCGCAACAATAATCGCCACATAAATTGTGGCTCTTTTGGTTTTCTACACCTACATATGAGTCGTTAACTTGCCTGGAACTTTGCTTTGTACCTGGCTAATCGTCGCCGCTGCCATTTGCACTGTAGAGAACCAATACGGGCGATGTTTAGCGTTGAACAAATCACTATTATCTAACGCCTCATATATAGAAAACTTCCTTCCTTGAGCCAGTGCTGCGCCATAAACCGTTCGTTCAAGAGCAGGAATATCATTAACTTCCTCAAGAAGCGCACGCTTTATAAATTGGTTACTTGGGCTCCAGTCAATGAAATCAACAAGATTTTTAAGTAATTTGAGTTCCAATTGCTCTACCATAGCCTCAAGAAACTGTGTGTTTGGTAGTACTTCAGTGCAAGCGTAATATTCATCATGCTTGTCACTTGCATCTCGGTAACCCAACATAGTTTTCACTAGTGCATCTTCAAACGTTGAAGAAAAGTGGTTACAAATTAAGAACAAAGGCAGCACTCTCAACACACCAAGAAGGATACCAACATTAGGCTCTTTTACTGAGGTTTCTTGAAGTCGAAGTCGCGTCACGTTTGACGTTACTACTAGATGTTGCCAGACCTTAGGGACGATATGTTTAATATTGCCATCATTCCACTTGATAAGCTGCTGGCTCATCAGTAAAGGAAACAATAAACGGCAATTTTCAATTCCTATCTGTCGTGCTGCAACTTTGGGGTCAAGAATGACCTTTGCTTTCTTACCGTACTTGTCTGTGAATTCACGGTTAGAAACAAACTCTATTAAGCTTGAGCTCAATGACCTACTTTTGGCCGATATCTCATGGAGCTTAGAAAAATTTAAGGATGGCGAATAAGCAGTACTAGCGAATTGATTGTAATCTGGTAGATCAGAAAACAAAGAACTTATTAAGGTGCTTTGAAGCTTTTCCAGCATCAGAGCTGAGGCGACATTGCTCACATCATCGATAACGTATCGCAATGTTTGTTGCTTCGCGACGACTTTCTCTCGATGTGCATTAACTCTGTCCTGCTCACAACGCAGCAAAACACGTTGATTGTGAGATATTCGGTCACACTCA
Source organism: Vibrio sp. S/42/10 (assembly GCF_029890535.1). Taxonomy (NCBI): domain Bacteria; kingdom Pseudomonadati; phylum Pseudomonadota; class Gammaproteobacteria; order Vibrionales; family Vibrionaceae; genus Vibrio; species Vibrio sp. S/42/10. The sequence continues at coordinate 115,163 of NZ_JAKMZC010000012.1, forward strand.
TCGAATATGACGCTATCACAGTATCGATTTTCTAAACTCAGTAATGTGTCTACTGTGGCTTGCTCAAGCTTATACTCTGGAGAGATTAACCATCGATTAAAGCGAGCCTCAATATTAATTGAGACCTTTCTAGAAATCTCAATGACTTCCGGAGTGTAATTTTTATTTGCTAACAACAACCGTGACTTTCCTTTGCCCTAAGTGTTTTTCGTCTGCATATTCTGCCTTTATAATAAAACTAATATTAATGGAAATCAGAGATTGGTTCACGAAATTGTTTCAATTAAATTAAGGTTATCTAGTTATAGTGCGTTATAGCTATCATTCTGTGATATGTAACCGGATAAACTTCTCAGGAAAGCTGTATTTGTACTTTTTCTTTTTTGGTAAATGCTTTTTGGCCTGTTTACAGATTTGAGGATCGCCCGATGTTCTTACTCTTTTGATTCTTGTATAGCCTTTGAAATGCTTCATCTCAATCATCAGGTCGCAATAGCCCACTACGTCAACATTGCTCTTGCTGACACCTTTGATGACAGTCGCTTTAATCTTCTTTGCTACTGGATTAGTCAATGCATCATCACTGAGTACGTGTAAGGATAAGAAATAAAAAAAGAATATTAGGTATTTCATACTGGTCTCAATTATTAAGTTGGAGAACAGTATGCAAGTAATTGAGATAAATTGAGGACTAACTAAGTATGGCTATTCACCAACCGAGGCTTAATTTTCGACAATTACGCTTTCTTTGAACCTCTAGACTTGAAGCCGTTGTGCGGAAACACGTTACGAATACGTTGTTGAACATTTTTAGGTACCTCTTTAGTGAACTTAAGATTATAGCCAGAGCGTTTTGCGTACACTTTTAGTTCACCTTTAAAGGCGTTGTTATTACCAATTTCTTGAAGGTTATGCTTAAAACTCGGAGGAAGATGACCTTTAACCTGTTCAATAACGCCGTCGTTGAATTTGATTTTCAATACGGGTCTATCTATTGCCACTAACCAAAAAACCAAGACTGCACCGATTAAGATTACATACATCATAATGTCACCACTTATTGATGATTACTTGTCGTCAGAAAGAAGTTTACTCAAGTCTTCTTTAAGGCTTGTTACTGTCTTACTAGCCTGCTCACTACGAGAGGCTTCGCTCACAAGGTATTCAATGGCATCCGATAACGTGCAGCCCAATTCGTTCGCGCGTTGAGATAACTTTTCCCAGACGCGGTAATCAAGGTCGATTGATTTCTTTTTTGTGTGAACTTGTTCAGCATTGAAATGGCGTTTTCGCTTCGCTCTGATCGCTTGTTTAAGCTTGTTATCGAGCTCAGGAGACATGTTGTTAGAGATCCATTCGAGAACGCCTGTAGGTTGGTGTTCAAGCTTCAATAAGGCTTGTACAGCAACGTCAGCTTCGCTTGAATCAATATGGCAAGTGATCGATTCGCCTTCTTTCCATTTCTTGACCAAATAGTTCCATTTCCAACCACATTCCAAGTTTTCAAGTTGCTGATATTTCATGTCTAATCTCGAGTGTAAAACCTAGTGACAGCGTAACCCAAAGCGGGCTAATTAACAATTATTGTCTTGAAAGAATAGACCAAGATCATACTTATATTAGCTTAGTGATTAGTAACTACAACATAGAGCTACAAGCGAGATCGGTTTTTCTATATACTCCGTACCTTATTACCATAATCAGAAACCTAAATGACTCAAGTAGATTGGCGACATGTAACGCCTCAGTATGACGAATATAGTGCTCAATTAGAGCAATTCCCTGACATCTCGCCTTTCCCATTTTCAGACATTCAACATCGATTTAACGATGCGCTAACCCGCTTTGTCCGCTTGTCCAACCTTTCGCGTGTTTTACTTGTAAACGCCCAGGACAACTCAATCTATCGTCAAATGATTGTTGAATCTTTAGTCACTGCATTAGATGATCACACTCTGCCGGTTATAAAAACCGAATCTTTAAATGCTGTTTCTTTGTTTGATCAAGTTCAATCAAAAGACGGTAAAGTCATCGTGACAAAACCCGGCTTACTCGCAAGAGCAAACAACGGCTATTTGATCGTTTCAGCTAACTTGATCTTAGCGAATCCTGGAAGCTGGTTGTTGCTAAAATCAGCCCTGCTTGGTGAAGCTGTAGAGCCGGTCAGTAGTAATCCTGAACACTTAAATCAATCACCTACTTTACCCCTTGCCTACAACATTAAACTCATTGTTGTTGGAGACAGAGCTCAATTAGGTGACCTTGATTATCTCGACAGTGATATTCAAACAGGGTTTTGCCTGTTCAGTGAAATTGAGCAAGACATCAAGCTTTCACAAGACACTTTGACGCAATATCTTGGATATCTAAAGTGGCTTCAGCAACGCTATGAATTACCTAACATCACACAGCAAGCGTTGACGGGGATTCTTACCGCCGGAGCAAGAGAAACTGAAGATCAAAGTTATATCCCGCTGTGCCCAATTTGGCACAATGCGCTATTGAACGAAGCACTCGTGGAAGCGAGCAACGGTGAGATTGATATTCACCATATCCAACAAGCATTACAACACAAATATAACCGAGAGTCGTATCTACCTGAACGCGCTCTTGATGATATTCGAGATGGACAGGTCATTATCGAAACTGAAGGTGAACAAGTTGGTCAAGTAAATGGATTAACTGTTATCGATGTGCCTGGACACCCTGTCTCTTATGGGGAACCCGCTCGTATTTCTTGTGTTATTCACTTCGGTGATGGCGACATTGCTGACGTTGAACGTAAAGCTGAGCTTGGTGGTAACCTGCACGCTAAAGGGATGATGATCATGCAAGCTTTTGTTAGCAGTGCACTCAACCTTGAAGATCCCCTACCGTACGCAGCTTCTGTGGTGTTTGAACAGTCGTATTGTGAAGTTGATGGCGATAGCGCTTCTCTTGCTGAACTGTGCTCTCTAGTGAGTGCGCTTTCTGAGTACCCTATCAATCAGCATATTGCGGTAACAGGGGCTGTCGATCAGTTTGGTCGTGTACAAGCGGTTGGTGGGTTAAACGAGAAAATCGAAGGATTCTATCATGTGTGTAAGCACAATGGCTTAACCGGCGAGCAAGGCGTGATCCTTCCAAAATCTAACTTAAGGCATCTGGCTCTTAAACCTGACCTTATTGAAAGCATCAAAAATGAAGAATTCCATATTTGGTCTGTTTCTAATGTAGATGAAGCGATTCCTCTGATTATGAACAAACCATTTAGAGACGATGAACAAGAAAGCGTTCTGAGTAAAATCGCGGAACGTATTGAAAACTTTGAAAGACATGAGCACCCTATTGGAATTGTTGGACGCATCAAAAACTGGTTTGTCTAGTACTGATCGGACTTGTTTAGCGTACACCTGTTCACTAATATGCACCTATCAAAAATCGGAGTAATTGATAATGCAAAACAAACGTGATTCTTACACCCGCGAAGATCTTCTAGCATCAAGCCAAGGCGAACTATGGCCAGAAGGTCCTCAACTACCAGCACCGAACATGTTGATGATGGATCGCATCACTAAAATGTCTGAAACTGAAGGTGATTTCGGTAAAGGTTTGATTCTTGCTGAACTGGATATTACTCCTGACCTATGGTTCTTCGACTGTCACTTCCCTGGTGATCCAGTAATGCCTGGTTGTCTAGGCCTTGACGCAATGTGGCAGCTTGTTGGCTTCTACCTTGGTTGGGTTGGCGGCAAAGGTAAAGGCCGAGCTTTAGGTGTAGGCGAAGTGAAATTCACAGGTCAAATTCTACCTACAGCGAAAAAAGTAACTTACGAGATCCACATGAAGCGTGTTGTTAACCGTCGCCTAGTTATGGGCCTTGCTGATGGTCGCGTACTTGTTGATGGTAAAGAGATCTATGTTGCTAAAGACTTGAAAGTTGGCCTTTTCCAAGATACGTCAGCGTTCTAATCGGCTTGATGTATTTTAATAAAGCAGCCAAAGGCTGCTTTATTTTTGCTCCAATAAAATCAGTTATAGTGTATCAGGATACCTAGACCTAAATATGAAATAAGTTAAATCCACCAGCAAAACGCACTTGTGATAGCGAAACTATAATACTTTATAGCTCTGGGGAGCTTAGCACTCGTCTGAAACTAACAAGGCTCCAATGTTTCAATCAACAATGGAGCCTTGACCTTGAATTCTTTGCGCCCTATCTATTTATAGAGTCCTGCATTTTTATCATCTTTGGCATCACGCCAACCACCTAACCAATAAGACCGAGAATCCATTTGGCTGTATGGGCAAGCTTCTTGCGACCTACCATTTAAACCAGCTTTGTAGCCTTGAGATTGTGCTCGTTCTAGTCGATCACGCTTTTGTCTCTTCATAGTGCAGTCCTCATACGGGTGTTGATTTACTAACATACAATGATTACAACTTAGCGGAGTTTTTGTGACTCCAACTTTAAGAATCGAACAATTTTTTACTTTTCTCAAGGCGAAAAAAAGCCCGAATTCAGAAATGTGAACTCGGGCTCAAGAGATAAAATTATTTAAATTTTCTACGGAACCCTAATAGACCAAGAACAGTCAAAGTTAACCAACCTAGACTACCGCCTTGACGATCAACTTTTTCTGTATCAGCGCTGCGAGTTTGGATATCGGCTTTACCTTTACCAGCGATAGGAATCAACTTAACAGCAACAACCTCTTCAACTGCATTAGTTGCTGCACCGCCACAATACGAGTTATGTGACGTTGTATCGTATGGTTGTGTTGTTCCACCAACGGTACACTTGATAGCTGTAGCTGAGATCACACCTGCATCATTGATATCGGAAGCATCAATAATTCTGAACTTGTTGTTATCTCCAGACGCGTTGCCGTCATTTGTTAGATCATCTAACCACCAAGCTTGGCCATTAAAGATGTCTACACGACGCTCATCTTTCGAGGAGTCGACATTGTATGGGTAGATAAAGCCTCTATGTCTACGCTCACTACCATCAACCTCACGAGTGGTTTCTGCATCTATTTGACCGACAAACTCATTGAAGTTGTTAACGGCTTTAGCTTCACCACTTGAGCCACCAAAGAAGATACCACCAGACAGGTATGTTGCCGTCGGAGTCACTGCAGATGCATCCGTAACAACGAAAATCTTATTACCTGCACTACCGCTCTCTGGTACATAACCATTACGCTTAGAATAACCCACAGCAAACAAGTTATCGTTGATGTCAGTAGCAACGGAGTTACTGTATCTCGCATCATCGTTAGATGAACCAGACTTAACCTCTGCACCGCTAATAACTTTCGTTGACCAAGAGCCTGAAATGTCTAATGAATCACTAACAAAAACACTTGCGTTCATGTCTTGAAGGTCGCCATTCCCATCTACAGTGTTGTAACCGACACCATAAAAGATCGAACTCGACTCAACAATTGAACGCATACTGCCTTGAGCAAAATAATCGCCTTGTTGGGCATTACCACTTCTGACCCAATCAATTTCTTTTGTTGTTGTGCCACCCCAAATTGCCGCTTTAGAAGCAAACGCCTTATCTGGTTCAGAAGTGTCAGTCGGATCAAATTCTTCAGAGATACTACCTACATTGTAAACGGTACCGTTGCTTGCCGTTATCGCTTTCCAAGCACGAGTTTCTGAAGCTCCAGTTGGCGCCGCTGTCGTCGTAAACAATGCATTATTGCGAATATCATCTTTGGATTTGATCCCCACAGGTTGGGCATTCTCATCTAAAGAATTGATTACCGTATTGCGAGTTTCAAAAGTATCCCCACCTTCAACAAACGCTTTCGCATTTACGTGAGTAAGGTCATTTCTTTCCTTACTCCAAGTGTCATTCCAACGGTTTTCAGCCCAACTTTCACATGTAGAATATCTCAGCTCTCGATAACAATAGTTTTCGAAATCATCACGCTCTTGAATGTACTGAAATGGTGCATCCATTGCGAATGGTACTTCTTCACGATAACTTACCGCTTCAAGCGTATCGCGAGTCTCACCAGCAAGTTTAAATGCACTATCGGTACAGTTGGTTGCAGCTGAATCGAAGCAACCTAACGCAAGCTCATTCGTTCCGTCTGTCGCAACACCAGGTTGAATCGCCACACCATAGATTTCAGAGGCACCTGTAATTGAAGGAGTGACTTCAACGACCTTGTAAAGCGCAGCATTGGCATTAGTTGCAGCTAAAACTAATGCTGCAACTGTAGTTAATTTAAATTTAGTACAAGTCATTATTACTTCTTAACTTTCCTGTTGTAGTGCCTCGAGCTCTTCCCAGCGCTCAAAAGCAACTTCAAGCTCCTGCTCTGCTGCAGATAGCTTATCTAAAACTGGTTGTGTCTGCTCTACAGATTTTGAAAAGAAGCTGGGATCGTTGACTTCTTCCTGAAGAGTTTCAATTTGAGTTTCCAATTCTTCTAAACGCATTGGTAGCGCTTCTAGTTCTCGTTGTAGCTTATACGATAACTTCTTAGGTTTAGCCTTAACTGGCGCAGTTTTGGGAGTTTCCTCAACTACTTTCTCGGGCTTTGATGGCTTTTCAACCTGTCGGTACTCTAATGCCTGCTTTCTTTGCTGCTGGGCATCATGGTAACCACCAACAAATTCTTCAATAACGCCATTACCTTCAAAGATCCAACTTGTCATCACCGTATTATCAACAAACTGACGATCGTGGCTCACTAAAAGAAGTGTACCCTGATAGTTGGCAAGCAAATCTTCTAAAAGTTCCAAAGTTTCTATATCTAGATCGTTGGTCGGCTCATCGAGAATCAATAAGTTGTTCGACTTAAGGAAGATACGAGCTAATAACAGACGGTTTTTCTCACCACCAGATAGTGCCTTTACAGGAGTACGAGCACGTTTAGGAGAGAATAAGAAATCTTGCAGGTAACTCAGTGCATGGCGCTCACGGCCGCCTACTGTCACTTCTTGCTTACCATCCGCTAGATTATCAATTACAGACTTCTCAGGGTCTAGGATTTCACGATATTGGTCGAAGTAAGCCACTTCCAGCTTAGTACCACAATGCAGGCGACCTGAATCTGGCTTAAGTTGATCAAGAAGCAGTTTAAGCACCGTACTCTTACCACAGCCATTAGGACCGATCAGAGCAATACGATCACCACGCATGATGTTGAAGCTAAAGTCTTTAACAATCTCTTTGCCTTCAAAACCAAAGTTAAGATTTTCTGCTTCGAATACAATCTTGCCTGAGCGTTGACCATCATCAATCTGGATAACCGCTTTACCCTGCACTTCACGACGATTGATACGTTCTTCACGCAGCTTCTTGAGAGCACGCACACGGCCTTCGTTACGAGTTCGACGAGCTTTGATACCCTGACGAATCCAAACTTCTTCTTGAGCAAGCTTTTTATCAAATTCAGCGTTCTGCATTTCCTCAACACGCAACGCTTCTTCTTTCTCTAATAGGTAGTTTTCGTAATCCCCCGGGAAAGAGCTCAGTTTACCGCGATCAAGATCAACGATACGTGTTGCCATCGATTTAATGAACGCACGGTCATGCGAGATAAAGATGATTGAACCACGGAAGTCTTTCAGGAAGCCTTCTAACCATTCAATAGTTGCAACATCCAAGTGGTTAGTCGGTTCGTCTAGAAGTAGAACGTCTGGATCACACACTAATGCACGCGCAAGCGCAGCTTTACGTTGCCAACCACCAGACAAATCGGTCAGTTTGGTTTCAGCAGTCAGCTTAAGCGCCGCCATTACGTTACTTACACGATCTTCGAAACGCCATGCGTTTGCGTGATCTAACTGCTCTTGAACACGAGTAAGACGGTTTAGGTTCTTTTCACTTGGGTCAGTACCAATGAGATCCAAAAGATCATGATAGATCTTCAGTTGCTCGCCAATTTCAGCTAAGCCACCAGCAACGTAGTCATAGACGGTACCTTGCTCATTACGCGGGGGATCTTGCTCTAAGCGAGATACAACTACATCTTGTGTGATTTGCATCTTACCGTCGTCCATGATGATATTCCCTGACAGGATCTTCATCAACGTAGACTTACCCGCGCCATTGCGCCCTACTAAACACACACGTTCATTTTCTTGCAGTGCAAAGTCCGCACGATCTAATAACGGGTGATCGCCAAACGCTAATTGCCCGTTATGAATTGTAAGTAATGCCATTCTTTTTTAACCAATCATTAAGTTCTAACAAGCCAAATGGCCAGTTAAGCTCTGAGCTTTGAGAGAAGTCAGAGCTTTCAAATTTGAGCACCGGAATAGTGACCCCGTAACGGGAAAAGAGCTCATCATCAAATGCAATGTCGACAACGTTGACGTGATGGCTAATGTTTAACTGTTCCGTGAGTTTGAATGCCATCTCACATAGATGGCACCCTTCTGTACTGTAGAGAGTCAGCACTCTATATCCTTATACAATCTCTTTGATTATTTGTGTGTAATCAACCAGCAGTTATGAATATGCTTATTACGAGAGAAATCTAATGGAAGCGTCTTAGCTGAGATATTCTGAGCTTTAAGACCTAACGCTTCTAGACCTTCTAGATCCATCTTAAAGTGACGCTTGTTGTTGGAAAACACAATCGTACCTTCTTCACGAAGAAGACGCTTAAGGTTTTCCATCAACTGAATGTGATCACGTTGAACATCGAAAGATTGATCCATACGCTTAGAGTTTGAGAACGTAGGTGGATCAATAAAAATCAGATCGTAAGAACCCTGCTCTTTAACCAACCATTGTAAGCAGTCAGCTTGCACAAACTGATGTTGACGACCAACACGACCATTAAGCTCCATGTTCTGCTTTGCCCACTCAAGGTAGGTATTCGACATGTCAACCGTTGTTGTAGAGCGTGCGCCACCTACTGCAGCATGAACAGATGCACTGCCAGTGTAAGCAAACAGGTTTAGGAAATCTTTACCTGCAGCCATCTCACCGATACGACGACGAGTGATCTTATGGTCTAAGAACAAGCCTGTATCTAAGTAATCATGAAGATTAACAATGAGTTTAACGCCGTACTCGTTCACTTCTAGGTTAGATGAATCTTGAGCCATTTTTTGATATTGAGAACGGCCTTTCTGCTTCTGACGAACCTTAAGAACCACGTTGTTTGCTTCAACGCCCGTTACTTGAATAGAAGCACGGATAATGTCGGTTAGACGGCGCTTTGCTTTATCTTCTGGTACATCTTTAGGCGCTGCGTATTCTTGAATCACAAGGTGGCCTGGGTATACATCAATCGCTACATTGTATTCTGGTAAGTCAGCATCATAGATACGGTAGCAATCTAATTGCTCTTTCTTAGCCCACTTGCCAATTTTACCGATGTTCTTTTTAAGACGGTTTGCGAAATCAGGCGCAATCAGCTGTTCTTGCTCGCCCGTTGGACGTTCTGACATCGGACGATCTGAAATTGAATAGTTTTTTTGGTGACACGGTAACGCACCGTTGTTCAATTTGAACTGTTTTTCTGCACGCATGCGTAAACAGCTAAGTAGTTCGTCTGAACTAGAAAAGATAGACGCGTTACAACCACCAAATTCAGCTTTAAGCTGCGCGCCGAATGCTGTGTAAAGAGCAATAAGACCCGGCTCGGTACCAAGACGTTCACCGTAAGGCGGGTTAGAAACAATCACACCATCAGTAAACTCTGTAGGACGCTTAAGCTTTGCAGCATCGCCTACTTCGAATTCAATCAACTCTTCAACACCGGCACGACGAGCATTGTCACGCGCAGTTTTGATCATACGTTCATCATTGTCGTAGCCATAGAACTTACATTCCACTTTCTTAACACCACGACGACCTTGAACGTTCGCTTCAGCTTTCACTTCAGCCCATAGCTCTGGTTCGAAATCTTCTAGTGATTCAAAACACCACTTCTGACGTTTAACACCTGGAGCCATGTTTGCAGCCATCATCGCCGCTTCAATCACTAACGTACCTGAACCACACATTGGATCTAGGAAAGGCTTAGTTGCGTCCCAACCACTACGAAGAAGAATCGCGGCAGCAAGAGTTTCACGTAGTGGTGCTCGACCTGATTCAGGACGGTAACCACGTTGGTGAAGACCGCTACCTACCATATCAACACCAAGAATCGCTTTATCACGGTGTAAACGAACGTGGATACGAATGTCTGGGTTCTCTTTGCTAATAGAAGGACGAGGTAAAGACTTCTTCTCAAAGCAATCAACAACGGCATCTTTTACTTTCATCGCACCGTATTGGCTATTACGGATTTCGTTGTTCGTACCATTGAAGTCAACAACAAAACGCTTAGAGCTATGGAATTGATTTACCCAGTTAACCGCTGTGGTTGATAGGTACAAATCCATGTCGTCCATACAAGTGAATTCAGAAAGGACACGTACAAATCGAGAAGCCAAACGGCTCCACAAACAACAACGATAAATTTGCTCATTGGTGGCTTTGAATTTAACACCTGCTTGAACAGGTTTTGCGTTTGTAATCCCTAGTTGGGTTAGTTCTTCAACTAATAAATTCTCAAGGCCATTTGAGGTAACCGCTAGATATTGATTCATAGTGTTCTTTTATTGATAAAAATGAGCTCGATTATACCTGAATTTATTACCAGAGCATCACACTAAACTCGTCTTTTCATTGAATCTTTCGACTAACTGGCTAGCAAGTGCACAGTGTCGAAGCGATCGCTTACCCACATTCCCTTAGGACATAAGATTTACTAAACCAACATGATTTGTGACCTAACATCGCCCAAAGTGGTGATTTGAATTTATATTCACATCAAAGTTGGTATATACCAGGTTAAATTCATGAGTGAAAGTTAGCTACAAATGACAATAAACAAGGAATAAATTCGAGTTATTTACACTTTTGGTGATAAAAACAGGCAGGAATTAAGGCGAAAAAATAGTCGAGTGTTCACTATTTAAATGGATAACAGGTGATGTATTTATCAGAATGAGGTTTTTTAGGCACAAAAAAATCGGCTATTAAGCCGATTCTGAGGAAGGTTTTGTGAATTGTGCGCTGTAATATGTGCTAGAAATAATGCTCTAGATTGGAGCTTAACCGACCATCGCTATGTGGCCGTGATGAAGAATAGCGTTCGCGTTTACCATTCTGTCATGCATCACCTTAATAGAGTCACCAAATCGAAGTCCTTTTGAAGGGGTAAGTAAGAACTCTTCTAGGTCGACAAAAGCACATAGGCTCGCACACTCTCCCACTTCTAGTACGATGAAGTAACCTAAGCTATGCTCGTTACTCATTTGTACTATGTCCCCCTCTTGAGGGTGTTCATGGCTTGTACCTTGTGAGTCGAAAAACCAACTCTTAGGCTGCACAGGCTTGTGGAAGCGCTTTGCTGCCACACAATAAAGTGCAAGTTCAGCTTGACGAGGCTCAGACAGTTCTAAGCCAGAAATTTGTTCTTTGAAGGTTTGGTATGAGGATGCGTCATCAACGGTGAATTCATTATCTCTAAACGCGCAGTCCACCAGCTTATTGCGGACCAGATTCGTTTTGAAAATCATATCCTCTCCGAGGCTTAGCATTAATGAACATTGCTGCTCATCGTAATACCAATTCCATGTATCGCTAGGTTTAAGCATCATTTCGTCTCACACTGTTGAACCATTCCATTAGGTAAAACGCAAAATTACCTTCAATTACAGTAATTTTACTGAGCAATAGGCAAAAAAAAAGAGGAAATGAATTCCTCTTTCTTATCGCTTTTCTCTACAACTCATTGAGTTACAGTGTCTCTTTTAGTAAGACGATACCGGATTATAGCCTTTGACTACGATCGATTTTACGAACTATAGATTTTTGACAATATCGCCTACAAGACCTGGGCCTTTATAGATAAAGCCAGAATAAACTTGGACAAGTTTAGCACCTGCCATCATTTTCTCTTTTGCTGCGACATAAGAGTCAATGCCACCTACCCCAATGATCGGCAGTTTGTCACCAAGTTCTTCGTGAAGTTTACGAACCACTTCTGTACTACGAGATTGAACTGGACGCCCACTAAGGCCACCCGCTTCATCGCAATGCTTCATGCCTTCAACAATTGAACGATCCAACGTCGTGTTGGTTGCGATCACACCATCAATCTCATTTTTGACCAATGATTCACAAATTTGTTTAATCTCGTCGTCGCTTAGATCCGGAGCAATCTTAAGAGCAAGAGGAACATACTTGCCATGCTTCTCCTCCAGTTCAGATTGTTTCGCTTTAAGTTCAGACAACAGATCGTCTAGAGCTTCACCGTATTGCAGAGAACGAAGTCCAGGAGTATTTGGTGAAGAGATATTCACAGCAATGTAACCCGCGTATTGATATACCTTCTCCATACAAATCAGGTAATCTTCTGCGCCCTTTTCAATTAGTGTGTCTTTGTTCTTGCCGATATTGATACCTAAGATGCCGTCGTAGTTTGACTTCTTAACGTTCTCAATCAGATTGTCGACGCCTAGGTTATTGAAGCCCATGCGGTTGATGATACCTTCAGCCTCAACAAGACGGAATAAACGAGGTTTGTCGTTACCCGCTTGTGGACGAGGAGTAACAGTCCCGACTTCAACGAAACCAAAACCCATTGCGCCAAATGCATCAATACATTCGCCGTTTTTATCTAGGCCAGCAGCAAGGCCAACTGGGTTTTTAAAAGTAAGACCCATGCATTCTACAGGTCGGTGAGGTAACTGTTGGCGATACAAAAGATCAATAGGTGTGCCTGTGAAGCGTTTGAAATTTTGAATTGCAAGATCATGTGCCTTTTCGGCATCAAGTTGGAAAAAGCCAGTTCTGGCTAGACGGTAAAGCATTGTGCCTCCGATAGAAAAAAGCCCCGTGTAAACGGGGCGATATTATTTACTTATTTACTCAACTATTCAATCTATTACTGTCTGTAGGGGTAAGATAATCGAGTTTGTTAGCGAATGAGGTTCTTTATTAAGCAAACGATACCGTTTCTATAAACACTCGCTGAGTTTGAGTATCATTCACCCTACTACTTCACTTTGTTCCCTTTAACCTAAGCATAATCACTCAATCAAATGAGTAGTTCGACTTTTCCAAACAAAAAAGGCAGACCTTATGGCCTGCCTTTGTATTATCGTCTTTATCTAATCGCTAATCTTTAGACATGCAATTAAGATTTAACAGCATCAATTCACGCAATGCCACTGAGAACTTAGCAAACTCGTGAACCGAACCTACTTTGAATTCGTTCAAGATACTTTCCCAGCGATGTAGAGAAACAGAGTTATTTTCCATCCAATCATCAAGCGCTTTAATCACATCGATGTCCGAAGCACAACCACAGTTGAGTACTTGGCCAGTTAACTGACGTTGTTGCCAATCCAGATCTTCTCTGAATGCTGCACGCGCCAGTGCTTGCCAGTTGTTGTCTACAGCTTGGCCATTGATTTGCTTCAAGAACCAGTGCAATGACAAACGGTCGCCAAGGTTGAAGTAAAGCTTAGACGCTTGTTGTACTGTTTTACCGGTTTCACGAGCTACTGTGGATATATCCAGCGCTGAGTATAAGCTAGACAAACGTGCGACTGAATTAGCCAGTTCTGCATTCACGCCCTGGTCAATCCACACTTGAGCCATTGCTTGATGCTCTTCTACTTCTGAAGCCACAAGATTTTCATCCAGATTCTCAGTTATCGTAACTACATCACCTTGGTATAACTCAATCAATGCATTCACCGATTGCTTACCTGTACGATTTCTTAGCAACCAACGAGCGAGTCGACGAAGAGTACGGCGTACATGGTAAAGCAACTCGTATTGAGCTTCAGAGCTTGAGATGTTATCGAGTTCACGAATACTCTTAAGCACCTGACCTAAACCGTAGATTTCGCGAGATGCTGCGTAAGCATTAGCGATATCTACAATATTTGCGCCCGTCTCTTCTTGCAAGCGAGTCACAAAATTGCATCCCATTTCGTTAACCATTTGGTTAGCGAGTGCAGTCGCAATGATTTCTGCACGCAATGGATGGTTATCCATATGCTGAGAGTAGTTACGACGTAACGCAGTTGGAAAGTATTGCATCAACTGTCGAGCATGGAACTCATCATTCGCAATATCATCACTCACAAGATCTTCTTTAAGTACCATTTTACCGTAAGCAACAAGTACAGAAAGCTCTGGTCTTGTTAGGCCTTGACCCTGCTTTTCGCGCTCAAGCAATGTTTCGTCATCTGGGATATATTCCAAACCACGATCCAAGTACCCTGCTTTTTCCATTGTGTGAATAAAGCGGATTTGCTCTTTGACTAAGCCAACACCTTGGTGCTCAGTAACCGAAATAGATTCGGCTTGGCAGTATGCGTCGTCTAGTACGATTTCGCCTACTTCGTCTTCCATAGACTCAAGAACTTGGTTACGTTGTTTGACGGTTAGATCACCATTAGACACCAAACCATTCAAGAAGATCTTAATGTTAACTTCGTTATCCGAGCAGTCTACACCACCAACGTTATCAACGAAGTCAGTATTAACTCGACCGCCCGTTAGAGCATATTCAATACGACCCAATTGAGTCATACCCAAGTTCCCACCTTCGCCAACAACCTTGGCCTTTAGGTCGCGACCATCGATACGTAGAACGTCATTTGCACGGTCACCTACATCAGTATGAGTCTCGCTTGAAGACTTAACATAAGTACCAATACCACCGTTCCAAAGTAGATCAACGTTCATAGACAGGATCGCTTTGATCAAGTCATTTGGTGCCATTGATGCTTTCTTCGTGCCCAGCATTTTCTGTATTTCAGGTGTCAGAGAGATAGACTTCGCTCGGCGAGAGAAGATGCCACCACCTTGAGAAATCAGGTCTTTATTATAATCTTCCCAGCTTGAGCGAGGTAGATTAAATAGACGATCACGCTCTACCCAGCTTGACGCTGATTCTGGGTTAGGATCAATGAAGATGTGCATGTGGTTAAACGCAGCTTGTAAACGGATGTGCTTAGATAACAGCATGCCGTTACCAAACACGTCACCAGCCATATCACCAACACCTATCGCAGTGAAGTCTGTGGTTTGACAGTTAATACCCATCTCACGGAAGTGACGCTTAACCGATTCCCAACCACCTTTTGCTGTAATCCCCATGGCTTTATGGTCATAACCATTAGAACCACCCGATGCAAACGCGTCTCCTAGCCAGAAGTTGTACTCTGCAGCAACTGAGTTAGCCAGATCTGAGAATGTCGCGGTACCTTTATCCGCAGCAACAACTAAATATGGGTCGTCTTCATCATGACGAACGACGCTCTTAGGTGGGATAACCTCACCCTCGATGATGTTGTCTGATACGTCGAGTAATGCACGGATGAAGCGCTTATAACAACGTTGACCTTCAGCGAAGATTTCATCACGGCCAGACATCATATGCTGACGCTTACAAACGAAACCACCTTTTGCACCAACGGGCACAATCACCGTATTCTTAACTTGCTGTGCTTTAACTAGGCCTAGAATCTCCGTACGGAAATCCTCTTGACGGTCTGACCAACGTAAACCACCACGCGCAACTTTGCCGCCACGTAGATGCACACCTTCAATGTCCGGTGCGTAAACGAAAATCTCAAATACAGGAACCGGTGCCGGGATATCTGGAATCTCACTTGGTCTCATTTTCAGAGCCAACCAAGGCTTAGATTGCTTATTTTCATCTACTTGGTAGTAGTTAGTACGCAGCGTGGCAGTGATCATTTCCATGTAGCGACGAATGATACGATCATCATCCAAGCTTTCTACGTGATCCAACTGCTCAGTGATCTTCTTGATAAGATCTTGTTGGCCCTTCGCGCTACCCTTGAGTTTAGGATCAAAACGCTTGCCAAATAAGCTGACTAGACCTTTTGCTAAATCTGGGTAATGAGACAGTGTGTCTTCAATATATTGTTGACTGAATGGGAAGCCAACTTGGCGCATGTAGCGTGCATAAGCACGTAAAATTGAAATTTCACGACCAGAAAGACCCGCGCCTAGCACCAAGCGGTTGAAACCATCGCTGTCTAACTCGCCCGCCCAAATTGCCGCAAACGCTTGTTGGAAAAGATCACGAGCTTCACGAAGATCAATTGTCTTGTCACTCTTATGCAGCATTGAGAAATCCAAGATCCAATATGTCACACCATTGGTTTTACGGACTTCATATGGAGATTCACCGATAACGCGCAGGCCAAAATTTTCAAGCATTGGCATTACATCTGAAAGGTGGATTGGCTCATCACTGTGATAGAACAACTTCAAACGAACGGCTTTTGAATCCGCCGCTTCTTCTTGAGGACGGTAGAAAAGCATACCCAGTTTGTTGTCTACACTTAACGCTTCTAAACGTTCGATGTCAGCAACAGCTGAGCCTGGCATCATGTCCTCTTTGTACGAACGTGGGAATGCACGCATATACTCTTTCGACAATGGAAGGCCTTTGCTTTCACCAAAGTTTGCAATGATTGATTCAGAGAGACGGTCATCCCATGTAGACGATACTTCCATTAAATTTTGCTCAATTGTTTTCACGTCCACATCCATGTTGTTGTTATCAACACGAACAATATAATGCGTTCTCGCCAGTGGGCTTTCAGAGAAGTATGTTGTGAATTCCACTTCCTGCTCACAACCAAAGTACTGCTTCAAGATGCGTTGTGTTTGACGGCGAAGCTCAGTGTTGTAACGATCTTTTGTTACGTAAACCATACAACTAAAGAAACGGCCAAACGGGTCTTTGCGAACAAACAAGCGCAGAAGATCACGATCTTGCATTTGTACGACACCAGTGCCCACTTCGAGTAGCTCTTCTTCTCGAGCTTGAAGCAATTCATCTCGTGGGTAGTTTTCAAGAATATTGTGCAGTGCTTTGTAAGAATATGAACCCTCACGGTAACCACTCGCGTCTAAGATACGCTCTACTTTTTCACGAACTAGAGGAATACTTTCAACGGTTTGGTTATAAACGGCTGAAGTGTAAAGGCCTGTAAAGCGGTGCTCGCCAATGACCTTACCGTTCTTGTCGAATTTCTTAATGCCAATGTAGTCATTGTAAGCTGGGCGATGAATGCGAGAAGCCGTGTTACCTTTAGTTACGATAAGTACATAAGGTTTTTTCGCTTCTAGACGTGCCGAGTCAGAAAATTCAGACAGCTTAACATTGCGAACGCGATCTGAATTTGCGAACAAACCAAGGCCTTGCTCTTTAGTCGGTTGCAATTCAGTGTCGCCATTCACAGAAACAAGGTCATATTCCTTGTAGCCCATAAACGTAAAGTTGTGCTCACCTAACCAACGAAGAAATGCCAATGTTTCATCAAAGCGCTGGCTGTCGACAGGAATGGTATCTTTCTGCTCTTCAACTTGGTTAGTAACTTCTCCAAGTCTTTCTACCATTTTCAGCCAATCGTTAACAACAAGCCCAGTGTCGGTAAAAATATCCAGCAGTTCCGTTTTGAGCGCTGTCATTTCAGCTTTGCTGCTAAGACGGTCAACTTCGATATGGAAAAGCGATTGGAATGCACCTTCGTTATTGCTAACGCCGACAACACTGCCCTTATCAGAGCGAGATATTTGAGTTGGGTTGTGAAGCATAAGGTGAGAAGAAAGATCGAGACGGGTTAATGCCATTTTTACTGAATCAACCAGGAATGGGCTGTCTGGTACTACAATCTCTACGATTGTGTGAGTAGACTGCCAACCTTGACGACTTACTGTTGGGTTAAATACTCGAACAGAGATTTCGTCGGCTTTTTTTTCATTGATGTGATGCCATAAGCTAACTACAGCACCATATAAATCGGATTCGTTTCTCTGAGTCAAGTCGTCGTGAGAAACATTACTAAACAAGTGTTGAGCAAGTTGAGTTACGAGAGGTCGATGAGCAAGGTCAAGTTTGTCTTGAATCAGTTTGTAAACTTTTTCAAGTAAAACTGGAACCACAGTTTCACGTGCGGTCATAGTCACACTCCACAATTAGAATTATATTTTATTATTAGGGGGATCACTTAATCTGGTGTTTGAAACTCGCTGTTGAGCGCTTTTCTACTAACGAGTTAAGTAAAGGTAATGCATTCATTTATTGTAAAAGCATTATTGAAAAATAGTTAATTGTTTTGGAGGTGGTAGGAGGTGAAATGTTTGATTATGTGATTAAGATTCCTTTTAACTCACTAGGCATGCCAAGCTTTACAGAGCTTCTAACTTAATAAACTTATTTTTTTGGTCAGTTGTCAGTCTAAACCGCCCTCTAACACCTATTTGTGTAAGAAATGGTCTGAATCGAGTTGCAGGTAACTGTAGACGTAAACCTGTCGTTGTTATCACTTGAACTTTGCTTGCCGCCCCAGAATAACTCACCAAGAATTGCTGATACGAAATGTTAAGTTGGAAAATATAGTGATTCATACGATACCTGTATAAATATACAGTGCCGGTGTTTTTTGGCACAAATGGGTTAAAATTAGCAAAGTGTTAGCGCTTATAGCTATGTTCGCACATGCCTATGTTCGTATACGTCTATGGTCCATATACTATGTTTAAGATTTAAAACGACATTTAGGCCTCTAACAAACTGAGTAACATTGAAAGCAAAAA
Organism: Vibrio sp. S/42/10; assembly: GCF_029890535.1. Taxonomy (NCBI): domain Bacteria; kingdom Pseudomonadati; phylum Pseudomonadota; class Gammaproteobacteria; order Vibrionales; family Vibrionaceae; genus Vibrio; species Vibrio sp. S/42/10. The sequence continues at coordinate 133,776 of NZ_JAKMZC010000012.1, forward strand.
ATCAGTGACAGATTCCTCTGTCACTGATTTAGTTTACCTGTTTTATCGCTTAACTTAAGCCTCTAGTGCTTTATTCACTTTTTCAAACAGATCTTTAGCTAAGTTATCCATGTTCTTGAGCGTCTCAAGTTCTTTTATGATCAAAGCTTGACGCTCATCGTCGTATTTACGGAACTTAAGCAGTGGGTCTATTAAACGCGACGCCACTTGCGGGTTGCTGCTGTTAAGCTCGCGTAAGATTTCACCAGCAAACGCATAACCTTGACCTGACTTGTCATGGAATTGAACCGGGTTCATATTTAGGAATGAGCCAACCAAATTACGGGTACGGTTCGGGTTCTTCAAACTGAACGCTTGGTGCGACATCGACGCTTTGATCACGTCAAGCGCGCTTGCACTTGGGTTTGTACCTTGCAAGGCAAACCATTTGTCCATAACAAGGCCATCGTGTTTCCACTTGTCACTGTAATCTGCCATCAAGGTTTCACGACATGCTAGCTGTGCACTGTTGGCCGCCCCCATTGCAGCCATAGTATCTGTCATGTTGTTTGCCTGTTGATACATAGTCACAACCAAATCATTACCCTGTTCAGTATGAGCTAAGTAACTTAGGCAAACTTTACGCAGAGTACGCTTACCAATCGAATCATGATCAATTGTGTATTCAGTTAATGCATGACTGTGATAAACCGCAGACAGTTCATCTTCCAACTCTTTCGCTAATGTCACTTTCATCGCATTTAATACCGACGCAACTGCATCGATATCGACGCGATCATACCAACCAGAAACTTCGTTGTGACTTGGCAATGAAAGCATCTCTGCAATAAATGCAGGCTCCAATGAGTCACTAAGCAATACTCCACGGAACGCATCTACAACAGAAATTGAAAGTTCAAACTCTTCACCTTGTTGAACTCTTTCAACGTTACTGCGGATGTACTTAGCCAGTAGCATTTGACCCGCATCCCAACGAGAAAACTCGTTGCGAGCATTAACCATCAAGAAGATCAGCTCTTCATCTGAGTAATCGTACTCAAGTTTCACTGGTGCAGAGAATTCACGAAGTAATGATGGGATCGGTTGCTCAGAAACGTTTTCAAACACGAAAGTCTGTTCCGCCTCTTTCACATCTAGCACATTGTGAACTGACTTTCCGTTACGTTGTAACTCAATCACATTACCCGTAGCTGTGTACAGTTCTATATCAAAAGGAATATGTAGAGCTTGCTTTTCCGTTTGCTCATGAGTTGGAGCCGTTACTTGTCGAGTTGTTAACGTGTACTGTTTCTTCTCTGCATCGTAATGGCTTTCAACCGAAAGTGTCGGCGTACCTGATTGGCTATACCATAAACGGAACTGAGACAGATCAACACCCGATGCATCTTCCATTGCCGCTACGAAGTCTTCACACGTTGCTGCCGTGCCATCGTGACGTTCAAAGTACAACTTCATGCCTTTTTGGAAACCTTCCTCACCCAACAATGTGTGGATCATTCGGATCACTTCACTGCCCTTTTCGTATACCGTTAATGTGTAGAAGTTATTCATTTCTATCACTTTTTCTGGGCGAATTGGGTGAGACATTGGACTCGCATCTTCAGCGAATTGTGGCCCGCGGATAATACGAACATTGTTGATACGATTTACTGCGCGAGAGCCAAGATCAGAAGAGAACTCCTGGTCACGAAACACCGTTAAACCTTCTTTCAAGCTTAACTGGAACCAATCACGACAAGTAACTCGGTTACCCGTCCAGTTATGGAAGTATTCATGACCGATTACTGCTTCAATACCAAGGTAGTCTGTATCTGTTGCTGTTTGGTCATTAGCTAAAACGAACTTAGAGTTGAATACGTTCAAGCCTTTGTTTTCCATCGCACCCATATTGAAGAAATCAACGGCTACGATCATGTAGATGTCTAAGTCATACTCAAGATTGAAACGCTCTTCGTCCCACTTCATGGAGTTAATCAAAGAAACCATCGCGTGGTTTGCGCGGTCTAGATTGCCTTTGTCGACAAAGATTTCTAAATCAACATTACGACCAGATTTTGTGGTGTATGCGTCACGAAGTACATCGAAGTCACCCGCAACTAAAGCAAACAAGTACGCTGGTTTTGGATGTGGGTCTTGCCATTTCACCCAGTGACGACCATTTTCAGCTTCGCCTTGATCTACTCGGTTACCGTTACTGAGTAAGAATGGATTCTCTGCTTTGTCCGCAATGACAGTTGTCGTGAACTTAGCCAGAACATCTGGGCGATCCATGTAGTAAGTAATACGACGGAAACCTTCAGCTTCACATTGAGTGCAGAAAGCACCACCCGATTTGTATAGGCCTTCAAGCGCACTGTTCCCCTCAGGGTTCACCTCAGTCACGATGGTCAACGTAAAGTCTTTCGGTAAAGCGTTCAGAATAAGCTGAGTTTCAGATAGCTCGTACTGAGTCCACTCGTTACCTTCAACTACAACAGAAACCAGCTTCAAGCCTTCACCATCAAGTACTAAGGTCGAGCTATCTCTCTCTTGCTTAACACTAGACACCGCCGTAATGATGGATGCTGAATCGTACAAATCGAAAGTAAGGTCGATTTGAGAAATAGTGTGAGATGGTGATTGATAATCTTTACGATACTTGGCTTGAGGTGTATGTGCCATGACGGGTTCCTTTTGATCGTTATACGTAATTTTTCTTAACTGTATATATCTAAAGGTTGAGCGCCAAGAACACAAGAGGAAAGTTAAAAAAAGAAGGCATTGTTGGAAAATGCCTCCATGTTTTGCTATTTTTTCAATCAAATCAGAAAGGAACGCCTAAGAAATGACCTGTACACCATATTATCAACGAACGGCGTTTTACAAATAAACCGAATACTTATCGAATACGATTGAGCACCGCAAACATATCTCCCTCTTCACCTTGAAGGGTCAACACATCGCTATTTAGTGTGTAACGCGTACCGTGTTCACCATTTTCATATAAGAGCACCAACTGATCACCCTCTGTGTAATAAACACCACGACGAACCACTTCACTGCCCACTTCATCGGATACTCGGAACATAAATACAAAGTCAGGTTGAAGTACTAAATCCATTTTTTGAATGTTACTTGCCCGCAAGTCACTACCTGAAAGTTCGGCACTTGACCAAATCCCAGCCAAGGCGTTTGGCAACGCTTTGGTAAACATAACACCATTAAGGTTCAGCATATTGTGATTACTGCTATAGGCGTAAACCTGAGGTTCTGAAGTATTCAAACCAAGGATGAGCGTATCTTCATTGGCGTTATACAAACCTTCCCAATGGTCAACGCTGTAGTCTTTCTTCTGAATATCAATGGTGAACGAGTAATTAGAATCAAGGGTCAATTTGATCGCCCTGAAATTTTCAGTGCCTTGATCTGGTTCCGGATTCATTAAATACCAATCACCAAGCAATAAAGGAAGATCAAAATGGGATAGATTACTGTCGCTTTTTGATTGTTGCGTGCTTGAAGCAACCTCGCTCCCAAAAGCAACAAAACTTACACAAGATAAAAATAGTAGAATCCATTTCATAAACGTCCCCTCGTTTTCTTTAAGCTTAGGCACGTAATGAATAGAAAGCGAAAAAATACGATCCAAGTCACTAAATTTTAAATGCGAAGTAACTTAAATGTCATTATTAAACGCAAAATAGAGCTAGATACCCTGAATATTGGATGTGTTTTGCGTCGATCCCGACCGATACGGTCAAATATTTCTGTCAAATATTAGGTATAAAAAAAGCGAGCCTAAGCTCGCTTTTTAAATTATGTATCTTTAAACAATCACCTTTGATAGGTAACTGCTCTACTTTTTGATCATATCCAGCATGATAGCAACAGACTCATCAAGGTAAGCATCGGGAGCTTCGTAGTCTTTAGGAATATCATCCAACGTTTTAAAAGCTTCTTGCTTAGCAGCCTTTTGACGTTGATTAATACGTTCTAAGCGGAGTACATCTGCTTCATCGCTTTCTTGCTGACGAATCTTTTCATTAAGAGAAAGGTCGTTATCATCTTTATCTGCTTTATACTTTTCAATATCTTGTGCAATAAAGCCAAACTCCATGTCAGTCGCGATACGAGCTTGGTGTTGAGCGGTTAAAGCTGCAACTTTTTCATCGTTACGCTGTAACACTGAGTAATTCGCTTTATCGATACTATCCCAAGGCAGAGCGTTATCTTCAACACTTTCCCCAGTATCTGCCGGGTCAATTGGCGTTGGGTAAGCAATATCAGGCACTACACCTTTGTTTTGCGTACTGCCACCATTGATTCGGTAGAATTTCTGGATTGTGTATTGAACGTAACCCAACTCTTTATCGAACAAATCATAAATATGATTCAAAGAGCGATGCTGTTGCACCGTACCTTTACCGAAAGAGTTTTCACCCAAAATGATTGCACGACCGTAATCTTGCATCGCGGCTGCAAAGATTTCAGATGCTGAAGCACTATAGCGATTCACCAATACCGTCAACGGACCTTGGTAACTGATTTGACCATCAGTATCGCTGTTCACTTTAACACGACCGTAGCTATCACGAACCTGGACAACGGGGCCCTCTTTGATAAACAACCCAGAAAGTTCGGTTGCTTCAGTGAGTGCACCACCACCATTATTTCGAAGATCGACAATGATACCATCGACACCTTGCTCTTTAAGTTCGGTGATCAGTTTATCGGTATCTTTAGATAGACCAACATAGAAACTTGGTACTTCGAGTACACCAATCTTCTTGCCATCTTTCTCGATGACTTCTGATTTAACAGCTCGGTCTTCTAAACGAATCTTATCGCGTACAATTGTGACAACGTGACTTTTTGCATCTTTACCATCAGGCAAAATCTGTAGCTTAACTTTGGTCCCTTTCGGGCCTTTAATCAATTGCACTACATCGTCTAAACGCCAGCCGATAACATCTACTATCTCTTCGCCATCTTGACCAACACCAACAATACGATCGCCATCACTTAGTTGTTTGCTATTTGACGCTGGGCCACCAGCAACTAATGAGCGAATAATGGTGTAATCATCTGTCATCTGAAGCACAGCGCCAATACCTTCTAAAGATAGGTTCATCTCAGATTGGAATTGCTCTGCATTTCTTGGAGAAAGGTAACTGGTGTGCGGATCAACTTCACGCGCGAATGCGTTCATGTAGATTTGAAAAGCATCTTCATTGTGCGATTGCGTAATACGCTTCATCGCATTGTTGTAACGCTTTTCCAAAACTTCTTGAATCTCTGGCCACTCTTTACCAGTGAGTTTTAGATTCAACGCATCGTATTTAACGCGTTTTCTCCAAAGCTCATTCACTTCAGCGATATCTTTTGGCCATTCAGCTTCACTACGATTGAGTTCAATACTTTCATCGGTATCAAACTTAATCTCTGTATCAAGCAAAGACAATGCATATTGAAAACGTTCAAAACGCTTCTGCATAGACAAATTATAAACATCAAATGCAATCTGGTTATTGCCTGCTTTCAACTGATCATCAATTTGTATGGATGAAGCAGCGAAAGAGTCAATATCAGCTTGAGTGAAGATATTACGATTATAATCCAGCATCTCTAAGTAACGATTAAAGATAGCTTGAGAGAAATCATCGTTGAGATTGAAGTGTTTATAGTGAGAACGAGTAAATCGAGAAGTAACACGTTTACTAGCAGTTTCGTGTTGGACCTCAGGAGCGAGTAGAGGTAAATCGTCCTGATCTAATTTGGCTTCGAGAGCCTGAGCTGAAGCTGCTAGCCAAAAGCTAGCAGCAATCAGTGTCAATTTTGAACGGCATTTCATGCGTAGGAGTATCTCCTTTAAGCGCGCAAGTGCTCCGCTTTAACAACCATTTGTAGGCCGTTTGCTAACTGAACACGCACATCTTCCTTATTGATTTCAACAATGGTCGCAGCCATGTTTCCTTTACCCATGTTCACATTTACTTCGTTGCCAGCGACAAATTCGTCAGCGTTCAAAGCGCGTGTTTCAACAGGCTTTTCTACTTTTGGAGCTTTAGGCGCTTGACGACGAGGCTGTTGAGCTTTCTTCGCCTTAGGTTTCGCTTTGCCTTCTTCACGAGCTTTCTGTGCTTGTTCTTTACGACGAGCTTGCACTTTAGCTTTGCTTTCTGCAAGTGTAGCTTTAGCGTGCTCTACATGCTCTTCTTCTAATGTGCCACACGCGTTGCCGTCTAGGTCAACACGATCTGCGCCAGCTTTTACGCCGTGCAGATAACGCCATGATGATGTGTACTGTCTTAACGCTGCACGAAGCTGAGTCTTACTGACTTTTTCGTCTTCATTTAGACGTTCAGCAAGATCTTGAAAAATACCAATTTTAAGTGGTTTTGCTTCACCTTCTAGAGTAAAGCATTTAGGGAAACATTCAGCAATATATGCGATAACTTCTTTGCTGTTTTTTAACTTTTCAGTGTTTTCCATGTGGGTTCCTGGTTTTTGCGGTTTTCCGCGAGCATTAAGAAAATATTTTTACGTATTATAGAGAGATGCTTGGGAAAAACCACAGTAAGAGAATAATTTATGCCTTGTTCGCGTGCGAATTAAGCAGCTTTTCCACTTCTGCCATGAAAAATGTCAATCCGTCTTCGTCTATTTGCGAAAAACGACCAACATTTGGGCTATCTATATCAAGAACGCCCGCTACTTTTCCGTCAATTGAGAACGGAATAACGATTTCTGAGTTACTCGCAGCATCACAAGCGATGTGACCTTCAAACTCATGAACATCATGAATGCGTTGAACTGTATTCGTCGCAACCGCAGTTCCACACACACCACGCCCTACAGGAATTCGCACACAAGCAGGTTGACCTTGAAAAGGACCAAGTACTAGTTCGTCTTTTTCCTTAGCTTGGTCTTGCTTTATTAAATAGAAACCCGCCCAGTTCAATTCATCCAATTCCATAAACAACAGTGAACTTATATTAGCTAGATTAGCAGTTAGATCGGTTTCTGATTCAATTAATGCAACAGCTTGTTTGGTTAAGCGTTGGTAATGTTCTATTTTCATATTAGCTTCCAATTAAATTGAGACTTCCATTATCAAGAGAACGCAGTAAAATGCGGCCATCAAACTAAATAGGACTTATTCTCATTACAATGAACAATTCAGAAGACACTATTAGCCGTTCTTGGTTAATAACTCAAGTAAAAAAACACAAGTCCAAATTACTGTTTGCTAACATTATTGCCATTTTTGCAACTCTCATTAGTGTCCCTATCCCGTTGCTGATGCCACTAATGGTTGATGAAGTTTTACTTGATAAGCCGGCCTCTGGCTTAGAAATGATGAATCACCTGCTTCCATCATCGTTACAAACACCCACAGGTTACATTGCGCTAACTTTGCTGTTAGTCATCCTCATGCGAACGACCAGTCAAGCATTGAATATTCTGCAGGGACGTCAGTTTACGCTTGTATCCAAAACAATCACCTACCAAATGCGTAGTAAGATGATAGATAAGCTTGGGCGAATCAGTATTCGACAATACGAGACCAAAGGCAGCGGAGGTATTAATGCTCACCTAATTACAGACATAGAGACCATTGATAAGTTCATTGGTTCTACCCTATCTAAATTTATCATCAGCTTTTTAACTGTGCTCGGAACGGCGATCGTTCTACTGTGGTTAGAATGGCGACTAGGTCTCTTTATCTTACTGGTCAATCCTGTTGTTATTTATTTTTCTCGTAAACTAGGCAGCAAGGTAAAACACCTTAAGAAGTATGAAAATCAGTCTTTCGAACATTTTCAAAACCGCTTAGTAGAAACCTTAGATGGCATTTATCAGCTACGAGCAGCCAATAAAGAACGAATTTTCCTAGATGAACTTAAGGTCCAAGCGAACCAAGTAAGAATCGATGCCGACAAGTACGCATGGCAATCTGAAGCTGCAGGTCGTGTTTCATTTTTGCTGTTTTTACTAGGCTTCGAGCTTTTCCGTGCGGTTGCGATGCTAATGGTATTGTTTAGTGACTTAACCATTGGTCAAATATTCGCGGTATTTGGTTACTTATGGTTCATGTTAGGTCCCGTCCAAGAATTGCTGGGAATTCAATTCTCTTGGTATAGCGCCAAAGCCGCATTGCAACGTATCAACGACTTACTTCAATTAGAAGAAGAAAAACGACCGATAAGTAAGATCAATCCGTTCAATGAAGATAAAGAAGTGACAGTAGACATAGACAACGTTACATTTTCTTACACATCAGAAAACACTGTTTTAAATAAACTATCGCTGCATATTCCAGCAGGTAAAAAAGTCGCTTTAGTCGGCGCTAGTGGTGGTGGAAAATCAACACTGATCCAACTGCTCATTGGGGTTTATCAGGCAGATTCAGGTTGTATACGCTTTAACGATGAAACCACCGATGACATTAGCTTTGACGTAATTCGAAGTCAAATTGCCGTTGTTTTACAACAACCTATACTCTTTAACGATACATTGAGGCATAATCTGACCCTTGGAGCCGAATACGATGAAATGTCGTTATGGCGATCTCTAGAAGTTGCTCAAATGCAAGACGTGATCAAGCAACTGAGTAATGGTCTTGATACTCAAATAGGCCGAAATGGCGTTCGCTTATCTGGCGGTCAAAGACAACGCCTAGCCATTGCCCGCATGGTGTTGAGTAATCCGAAGTTTGTTATTCTTGATGAAGCAACATCGGCATTAGATACTGCAACAGAGGCGGCACTACACAAAGCATTAAGCGAATTTTTGAAAGATCGCACAACTTTGATTGTGGCTCATCGATTATCAGCGGTGAAACAGGCCGATCTAATCTATGTTTTAGAAGACGGGCAAGTGACACAAACGGGAACACATGGTGAATTGGTTGAACAGCAAGGACTATATCAAACACTCTATGGCAGTGTGCAATCGCACGCCTGATGTATGTTGTTCCGAGCGTTTAAGTGAGATAAAAAGCCTGGCTTACGTTTCAACTTGGGAGGTCGCGTGACCTCCCCATCATTAACTACCCCTTTATCAACTCAACACCAGTTGTCAACTAAATCTCCGTTAACAGCTGAATCTTCGTTAACAACCGAGCACCAGTGCGACAGCAGCTCCGTACGTCTTTGTCAGGGTTGCGAACTCCCGGTTGATAAAATGGACATCCCACACGGCAAATCCGCGTATTGCCCTAGATGTGGCACCCAACTTTATCGAGGTGGTACACCGAGTCTTTCCGGAAATCTAGCAATCGCCATCACTTGTCTGTTGCTGTTTATCCCTTCTCACTTTTTTGAATTCATTAGTATCCGTCTGATTGGGGTGATGATTCCAGCTACATTGCCATCCGGTGTATTTACGTTAATGGGAGAAGGCTTCCCACTACTTGGTTTACTAATATTATTCTGTAGCTCAATAGCACCGTTACTGGTGTGCAGTTCTGTACTCATCACCCATGTATCACTACGTTTTAAGATTTTTGTGCCATTTCGCTATTCGCTAGCGATTATCCAAACCCTTAAACACTGGATGATGTTAGACGTATTCTTGGTAAGCGTCGCGATTTCCTGTTTCAAACTACAAGATTACTCTGACATTTTTGTCGGCCCAGGATTGATAGGTTTAATTCTATTGCAGTTGTGTAGCGTGTTACTGGTAAGTCGTATTAGTGTGAGACGTTATTGGGAAGCATGGGCCAAAGAGTCAGACTACGCGTTCGCCGAGAGTAAGAACGTTCATTGTCATAACTGCCACCTATCTCAACCTGATGGACATGCTTGTGTGCGTTGTCATCATGAGTTGTATCACCGTAAGCCCTACTCTGTACAAAAGACGTGGGCGTTGTTGTTTGCAGCGACCGTCGCCATCATACCGGCAAACGTCATTCCAATATCGATCCTGATTACCAACGGACAAAGACTGGAAGATACGATTCTCTCAGGCGTTGCTTCACTAATTAATAGCGATATGTATGGCATTGCAGTGATCATTTTTGTTGCCAGTATTGTCGTGCCTGTGGCAAAAATTCTTGGCCTTGCTTACATCCTAATTTGTATTCAAACGAAGCGCGCGGTCTACCACAGACAACGTATGACCATCTACTTTATTGTTAAATGGGTGGGGAAATGGTCCGTAATGGATCTGTTCGTTATTTCGATCATGATGACCTTGGTCGACCGTGGGCAAATTTTAAATTTTACACCAGGTTATGGTGCTGTGGCTTTTGGCGTCGTGGTTGTTCTCACGATGTTGGCAGCTGAAAGCTTAGATCCTAGGCTAATTTGGGATAACTACACCTCTAAAGATGAGTCAGTGAATGAACAACAATAACCAATCACAAACGTCATATTCACCAGAAGTCAGGAAAAACAAGGGCATCTCGCCTTTGTGGATTCTTCCTATTTTGACTGTCGTGCTCGCCGGTTGGCTGGTAATGAAGTCAATACACGATGCTGGTCAACGTGTGCAAATCTACTTCTCAGACGCTGCGGGGTTAGTCGCAGGACGCACAACCATTCGATACCAAGGCTTAGAGGTCGGTATGGTTCGTGACATCACATTATCTAAAGACCTATCTAATATTTACGTTGATGCTGATATCTACCCTGAAGCTAAAAAGTTACTGTCGAAAGGCACGCGCTTTTGGTTAGTGAAACCAACGGCGAGCTTATCCGGTATCTCTGGGTTAGATGCGCTGGTGTCCGGTAACTATATTGCGATTCACCCAAGTGAAACCAAAGAAGAACCTGAAACCGTATTTCATGCATTGGAGTCATCCCCTTCCGATCTCTTGGCGTCTGAGGGGCTTAACATCTCTCTTACAACTAAAGATCTCGGCGGCGTGTCTATTGGTTCTCAAATAGTCTATCGCAAGATTCCAATTGGTGAAGTCTACAATTACCAGCTCAACGACAACGCGAAATCAGTGACAATTCAAGCTGCAATTAAAGATGAATATAGCCACATAATCACTGATCAAAGCCGTTTCTGGAATGTAAGTGGCTTGGGGGCGAGTATTGGTTTCTCTGGCGTTGATGTTCGCTTAGAAAGCTTAAGTGCTCTATTAGGAGGCTCAATTGCGGTTGATTCACCTGGAGAAGGTCAACCGGTCGAGATGAACACCAAATTCAAGCTCTACCCTGATTTGAAAACTGCGGGTCGTGGTATTTCGATCCAAATCGCCGTTCCGGACGACAACAAGATCAGTGCGACTGGCGCTCCAATCATGTATAGAGGCATTGAAATTGGACAAATCACCAACTTATCTTTGAGCGAAGGTCGCGAACACGTGATTGCTTCTGCTGCTATCCAACCTGCATTCAGTGACTTTTTAAACAGCGGCAGTAAATTCGTTCTAGAAGAAGCGGAACTGTCGCTAACAGGGATGAAAAACATCGCGAATTTGGTAACCGGCAATTTCCTTACCTTGGTACCCGGTGAAGGTGACAAGGCTCGCAAGTTTACTGCTATTCGTAAGAATGAGTTCAGTCAGGAACAAGAGAAGTCGGTCTCGATTCGTCTAACGTCGAACAATTCATTTGGTTTAGATGTTGGAACCCAGTTGTTATACAAGGGAATCGCTGTGGGCTCTATCATTAACGTAGGGTTAGTAGAAGGTGTCGGTACTGGAAGCGACAAGCACGAAGTGTTCATGGATGCTTTAATCGACAACGAATACTCTCACTTGATTAAAAGCCACAATCGATTCTTTGTTACAGGCAGCGCGACTGCAGAACTAACAGAGTCTGGATTAAGTGTAACAGTACCACCTGCTAAACAATTACTGTCAGGCTCCATCAGCTTTGTGAGCGAAGGTAAAAACCAATCTCGCACCCATTATCAACTATTTCAAAGTAAATCATTGGCAGAGATAGCAAAGTTCAATCAGACTGGTTCAAAAACATTGTCATTGTTTGCTAGTGAGTTACCTTCAATTTCCAAAGGAAGCCCACTGCTCTATCGTAATCTTCAAGTCGGCAGTATCTCAGATTTCCAACTCGCTGATGGCGGCGTAAGAATTAAAGTTACGATTGAAAACCGCTATACGCACCTAATCAACAAGCATACTGTTTTCTGGAACCGATCTGGTGTAGAAGTAGATGCGTCTTTGGCTGGGATCAGTATTAAAGCTGCACCGGTAAAAACACTGATTCAAGGTGGTATCGCCTTTGATTCGTTACCTGGAATCGACAACAAACTAGGCGACGTATGGAAATTATATAACGATTCGAAGTCAGCTCGTAAATTTGGTCGTGCCATTACGATTACTTCTGCAGGCGATCAAGAAGTCAGCAAAGGTACTACCATCAAATATCAAGGTGTCACAGTTGGTGAAGTGACCTTAGTTATTCCTAACTTTAACAAAGGTGGCATTGAGATTACGGCTCGCATTTTACCCGAGTATGTCGACAAAATTGCGGTCGCTAACAGTCATTTCTGGCTCGCAGAACCAGAGATTGGGTTGAACGGTATTAAGAACGTTTCCGCATTAATATCCAAATATATCAACGTCGAACCAGGCCAAGGTGAAAGAAAAACGAAGTTCAAACTGAGCAAAGGGCCTGTCCAGCCAGAAGGAAAGATATTCCAACTGCAAAGTGAAACACGAGGGTCTGTATCGGAAGGAACGCCTATCTTATTTCGTGAGTTAGAAATAGGTACCGTTATAGATGTCCAGCTCGGCGAATTTGCAGACCGCATTATCTCAACGATTCAAATTAAGCCTGAATTCGCATACTTGATCCGTGCAAACAGTGTATTTTGGAACGTTTCTGGTGTAGATGTTTCTATTGGCCTCACAGGTGCAAACATCAAAGCTGGGACCGTTGATAGCCTAATCAGAGGTGGGATAACTTTCTCAACGCCACCAACGAATGAACTACAACCTTTGGCAAGTGAAGACCAGTCTTTCTACTTATATCCGCAAGCGGAAGATGAATGGAAATCATGGAGAACGGCTATACCTAAGCCATAAGCCGAACTTCTGTTACGGTACATATAAATTTAACTAAAAGTGCAGCCATTGAGCTGCATTTTTATTGTTTGAAACAAATATGGTTTAGGACAATCTCATTTTGCTTTAAACTGCCCGCATTAACGCTATAAATCGAGATACCCTTTTGCACGCTAACGTATATATCCCAGAAGAATTCCTAACTCACATTAAAGGCATTATGCCAAGCCACTTGAACATGGCTTCTTTTATCGCATCTTGTCAAAAGCCACTTCGTAAAAGTATTCGAGTAAACACACTAAAGATCAGTGTCGAAGACTTTCTCGTACGTGCGAAAGATAAAGGTTGGGAACTGGAACCTGTGCCGTGGTGTGAAACGGGATTTTGGATCACCGCTAATGAAAGCGAGACGCCTTTAGGCAATACAGCTGAACACATGTCTGGCTTATTTTATATCCAAGAAGCCAGCTCTATGATGCCACCTTCTGCATTGTTTCAAAGCGAAGAAGACTATCAAGCCGTGTTAGATACAGCAGCTGCACCCGGCTCTAAAACAACGCAAATCGCGGCGCTAATGAATAATCGCGGCGTACTGGTTGCCAATGAGTACGCTGCAAGCCGAGTGAAAGTACTTCACGCTAACATCGAGCGTTGTGGCGTTCGCAATACAGCGCTGAGCAATTTTGATGGACGAGTATTCGGCGGCTGGTTACCAGAACAGTTTGATGCCGTATTACTCGACGCCCCCTGCTCTGGTGAAGGTACGATTCGTAAAGACGCGGATGCCATGAAAAACTGGACGTATCAATCAGTGGTCGATATTGCTAATACCCAGAAAGACCTGATTGAAAGTGCGTTCCACGCGCTAAAGCCTAACGGCGTATTAGTTTACTCGACTTGCACATTAAGCACAGAAGAAAACCAACAAGTATGTCATCACCTAAAAGAGACTTTTGGTGACGCAGTAGAATTTGAATCCCTTGAATCACTATTCGACAACGCAAAAGCAACCACGACGGAAGAAGGCTTTCTTCATATATTCCCACAGGTATATGACTCTGAAGGTTTCTTTGTCGCACGCATCCGTAAACTGGCATCTGTTACTCCACCAGAAGTTAAAAAACGCCTGGGTAAATTCCCATTTGAAAAAGCGTCAAAGAAAGTTCAACAAGAAGTCGCTGAACAACTGATGAGCACGCTTGATATAGAATTACCAACTGATACTCAAGTATGGATTCGCGATAAAGACGTTTGGTTGTTCCCTGAAGCATTAGAGCCAATGATTGGTGAGTTCCGCTTCTCTCGTATGGGCATCAAGATCGCTGAAACTCATAAAAAAGGCTACCGATGGCAACACCAGGTGGCGACAACACTGGCTACAGGCAACGAAACTAATATTGTAGAGCTATGTATTGAAGACGCTCGAGAATGGTTTATGGGGCGCGATGTACGTCCTGAAGGCCTATCGGGCAAAGGAGAAGTATTGGTGAAGTATAACGGCGCAATCATCGGCCTTGGAAAGTGGGTAGGTAACCGAGTTAAAAATGGCTTACCAAGAGAGCTGGTACGCGATAAAAATCTTTTCTAATCCTACAATTAAAGGCACCGCCGTCTTTTATGCGCAAAAAACAAAAAGCCCAAACAACGTGAGTTGTTTGGGCTTTTTCTATTTCACTTGAGAAACTATTAACTGTTTTATAGCAACAGTGCGATTAGCGCAAATTAAAACATTGTCAAATCAACGTTTAATTACATAACCATCAATTCAAGTCACTATTTGTGTGATGAAAAATCGCATAATGGAGAATTTAAACTAGACTTTGCTCTATTAGACACAGAACTACAACGATTAGCGTAGGCTCTTCGGAGCCCTTTCCCCTAAGCCCAAACAGGAAGGTTTGGGCTTTTTTTTACCTATAATAGTTTCGCTTATTCAGCTAAACGGATGCCTTCTTTATCGATAGCAATCTTGCCTGACTTGTACAAACCGCCGATCGTCTTTTTGAATGTGCCTTTACTGGTTCTGAATGCAGAGAAAATCGCTTCAGGTGAAGACTTGTCATTCAAAGGCAAGAAGCCACCTTTCTTCTCAAGCAAATCCAAAATCTTAGTGCTTAGATCATCCATCTTGGCCACACCGATTTTTTGAAGAGACAGATCGATTTTTCCGTCTTCTTCACGAACGTTCTTGATGTAGCCTTTCAACGTTTTACCAATGAACAACTTGCCGATGATATCTGATGGGAAGATCATGCCCCAGTGTTCACCGTTCACGATCGCTTTGTAACCAAGTTGGCTGCGCTCAGCGATGATAAGATCTACTTGCTCATTTTGCTTATAAGTCGCAGGCGTGTTGTCTAACCACTTGTTAAACTTCGTTGTACCAACAATGCGGCTAGATGCTTTATCAATATACACATATACTAAGATTGATTGACCTTCGTTTAAACGTCCGCGCTGCTCGCTGAAAGGAACCAGTAGATCTTTCCCTTTCACGCCCCAGCTCATAAATGCACCGGTACTGTTTACACCTTCAACCGTCATTAGGCCAAACTGCCCTACTTGAGCTATGGGTTTTTCAGTGGTTGCTGCGATCTGGTTGTCAGAATCAATGTATAAGAAAACATCTAACTTTTGACCAATTTCAACACCTTCAGGAGTAAACCGTTTCGGAAGCAACACAGTTCCATAGTCGCTAGCGTCAAGGAATACACCGAAGTCTGCTTGTTTTACTACTTCTAAATTGTTTATTTGACCAATATTAATCATCAAGATTGTCTCTACTTTAAATTTGGCGGTGATTATACGTGATCTCTGATATGCTTTCGCTAGTTTCATTCATATTTTTACATTCTAGGAGACATCGTTGATCACCGTTGATAAACAAGATGCGATAACACTTAAAATTAACCATGCGATGGCAAAAACAAAAAAGCTCGACATGGACGTTTATCTATTCATTCCCGGTGAACTCGGGCTGACGCCTGAAGTGCTTTCTGAAAGTGCATTTTTTTATAGCTCGATTACACAAAACCGTGCCTACTATAGTGATAAAACACTGTTACCACTCGTACACAGTCGTTTGGCAAAACGTGGACGCTTATCAACGACTCAATATCGTGTGAGTTTGAGTTTGTTCGCATATCAATACGTTATTGCTTTAGATAAAGCCGTGAGCAGCTTAAACAAGACAGATAGTGACGACGTAACGGCTGATGAGGTCGACGAAGTCATTGAGCTTGCGTTAGATATCTTGAAAAAGCTCCGCCGAAGCATTCCTTATGAAGAAAACCTCAAACGCTACTACGCAAACATTGATAACTACCTTTCTTGGTACACAGAGCAAAAGTTCTTGTCACTGGTCTCACATATGCCACGTGGCAGTGAATATTCAACCATCAAAGAACGCCTTTTAATACTATGCGAAAAAGAGACGGCTCACCGGAAGCTCAATCGCTACAACTCCACGAGAGTTCGAGAAGACGTCACTCGTTTGAGCAACAAGATGCGTTTATTGCGCCGCTTGATTGAACACCCTATCGTGCTCAAAGAAAAGACCACCTCGATGGGAAAAAACGTAAAGCGTGCAGTTAAAGGTATCGCTACCGGTTTGGTGATGGTGGTCGTGACAACAACCGTTATATTAGCTCGTGATTTCTTGGGCGAGATTACCGCTTCTTTTATCGTTTCGATGTCATTTATCTATGCGTTGCGCGAGATCTTCAAAGATGACTTAAGAGATATCCTTTGGCGCTGGCTTCGTAAGGGCAAGCCAAAATGGAAACGTCGCTACTTTGATCCGACGACCAACAAATCAGTTGGCCACAAATTAGAATGGCTGGACTACGCGAGCTTTTCTAAGCTAGCTGATCGTATTCAGTCGATCCGTAAGAAGCGCGTGGTACAGCGTGAAGAACAAATTCTGCACTATCGTTCACATACAGAAATGTCTACCTCAACCTTCATGAGTGGTTACGAAGAGACTCGTGAAACGCTTTCTATCAGCTTGAGAGCTCTAACCCGTCTAATGGATAAAGGGTCGAACAAGGTTTATCGCTTGAACGAGGGGCAAGTGAGTCGTGAATCAGTAGAAAAGCGCCATCTACTCAACTTGATCATCAAAGAGAACAATCACGACAACGAACCAACATATTACCGTTGGAAAATCGTTATGAACCGTTCAAAAATTGTTGATATTGAAGAGATTAGCCAAGAATCGTAGAACGCCGCAGTATGTGGTAATCACATACTGCGATTTTGGTTTGTTATTGTTCGATATGAAATTTAACGCTTTGAAGGAACTTTTTTAATAGACAGTGTCAATTGAAACTCCGCCATGGGTTCATCACCATGTAAAGAAGGACAAGTCGCGATGATCGTTACGGTTTGATTAACACGTTCGCCAGTCGACATTGTTTCAGCCAGCATAGTATTGATGAGTTCACCGTCATTACATGTAAAATGCACATCAGCTTCAGGACGCTTTAAGAAGTTTCCCGTCACCTCTTTAAATGCTAACGATATTTTTTCCCCTTGCTGTTGGGATTTACTCATCGCAAGAAAGCCCCCGGCAACATCTGCGCCCACAGCTAATACACCAAAATACATACTATTTAAGTGATTCTTCGTTCGTCTTTTTAGGGGGATCTTAAGCTCGACATGCTTGTCATCAAGGGCGAGTAACTTCGGCCTGCATAACCAAATTAATGGCACTTTGAACATGCCAAACATAGTTAAGTAGAGATTTGCTTTTTGTAGAGGGGTTAGCATCCGAGTCACCTAGCATAATTAGTCCTCTGACCAGTTAATAGACTCAAGATCAAAATGTCAAAAAAATGTTACAAAAAAGAGATATCATCGGCAATGATATCTCTTTCATTCTTAAAGCATTAGTGTTTCAAATCAAACTTATAAACGTTGCGAATTGAATTACGCGGTAATCACCGTTTCAACGCCTTCAAGATCTGCGATATAGCCTTGTAAACGAGGGTAATCAACCAAACCTTGAGTCACCAGCAATACAGGTTTCTTCGCGTGCAACGTTGCTTTAACGATCATATCCAATAGGGTAATAACGGCCTCATTTTGAGGGTCAAAAGCATGTTGTTGAGCTTCATTTTGTTTATCTACACCTAATGTAAAAGATGCCAAGCTATCAACATTAACCACTACACCATCAAAATAATGCAGTAATCGTTCACTCAACAATACCGCTGACGGTACATCGCAAGAGAACAGAACTTTCAAACCGTTGAGGCCACGTGGTAAGCCTTGCTCGGCAAGCAAATCGATAATCTTCGCGGCATCACTCAATGCGCGAACGTAAGGAACAACCACTTCAACGTTGATACCCTGCTCTCGCAATGTTTTGATCACCTGACACTCTAGCGCGAATGCCTTGCTGTATTCCTGTGTCGCGTAGCGAGCCACACCACGAACCCCAAGCGCTGGGTTAACTTCTTCTACTTCACAATGACCACCTAGCAATGAACGGAAGCCATAACTATCTGCGCTGCTCAAAGCAATCCGAACTTTAGTGTGACTAGGTTGAATTGCCGCTTGAATTGCCACGACAAGTGTAGATACAAAATGTTCATCGACAGTCTTATCACCAAGAATGGCATTTAACGAGGTTTTCTCTATATCAGAAAGAGTCTCTATATGACTTTCAATACTTGGGTGATAGAAAACACGGTCCATAACCAATTCAGATAATGAAACGTAGAGATGGTTGGAATTATTATTATCGTTATAAGAAGGCAGCACATCACCTAAGACAAGTTCTGGGTGCAAAGTGCTTTGATTTTCTTGAGTCATTGCTGCTCCAGCATTTTTATATTGTGTTCAAACGAAAATACCGATAGCTGCCTGTTAATACAAGTGAAAATCCCCTATTTGCCGCCGCGCTGCTGATAAAAATAAGAATATTAGCAATAACAGAGATAACTTTGACTTAAGAGAGTTTATTCCTCTGTTCAATTCCGTTATCTTAACCACTTCGCAATAGAATAAAAAAAGCTATCACATGCCATTAAAAACTGATGAGTTGAGAACCCAAGCTCTGGGTCCTATGCCAACTCCTGCCGAATTAGGCAATGCACACCCTATTACTGACGACGTTGCTGAGCGCATTAAAAATTCTCGCCGCCAAATCGAAGATATCCTAACGGGTCGTGATAACCGCTTGTTAGTTATCGTTGGCCCTTGCTCTGTACATGACACAGATGCAGCTCTTGATTACGCAGAGCGTCTAAGCCAAATTCAAGAACAGTATAAAGATGAACTGTTCGTCGTAATGAGAACCTACTTTGAGAAACCTCGTACTGTTGTAGGATGGAAAGGTTTGATCACCGATCCTAACCTTGACGGCTCGTATGCTCTTGAAACGGGCTTAAACAAGGCTCGTAAGCTTTTGCTAGACATCAATAAACTTGGCCTTGCTACTGCAACTGAGTTCCTTGATATGATCACTGGCCAATACATTGCAGACCTGATCACTTGGGGCGCGATTGGCGCTCGTACAACAGAATCTCAAATTCACCGTGAAATGGCTTCTGCACTGTCTTGCCCTGTTGGTTTCAAGAACGCAACTAATGGCAACATCAAGATTGCTATTGATGCTATTCGCGCTGCGCATGCTTCACACTACTTCTATTCTCCAGATAAGAATGGCCGCATGACAGTTTACCGTACTTCTGGTAACCCATACGGTCACGTAATTCTACGTGGTGGTGACAAAGGCCCGAACTTCGATGCTGAATCTGTCGATAACGCATGTAAGCAATTAGCTGAATTCGAACTTCCTCAACGCTTGGTTGTAGACTTTAGCCATGCTAACTGTCAGAAACAACACCGTAAGCAGTTAGACGTTGCACAAGATATTTGTGAACAGATAAAATCTAACAAGAATCAAATTGCAGGCATCATGGCGGAAAGCTTCATTGTTGAAGGCAACCAGCCAATGACAGACATCAATAACCTAGAATACGGCAAATCTATTACCGACCCATGCCTTAGCTGGGAAGATACTGCAACAATGCTCGACATGCTTGCAACGGCAATTAAAGATAGAAATTTAGCTTAAGGACACAACACAATGCCATCATTTGACATTATCTCTGAAGTAGAATCAGTAGAACTACGCAACGCTGTAGACAACGCTAACCGTGAACTATCGACTCGTTTCGATTTCCGTGGCGTAGAGGCTAGCTTTGATTACAAAGATGAATCAGTAAAACTGAGCGCTCAAGACGATTTTCAGCTAAAGCAGATGCGCGATATTCTTCGTAGCAACCTGACAAAGCGTAATGTTGATCCTAACGCGATGGAAGCAAAAGCCGCTGATCAAACAGGTCGAACTTGGCACCAAACGGTTATTTTTAAGCAAGGTATCGAAACGGATGTCGCTAAAAAAATCGTCAAGCTAATCAAAGACAATAAAGTGAAAGTTCAAGCCGCTATCCAAGGCGACAAAGTTCGTGTAACGGGCAAGAAGCGCGATGATCTGCAAGCGGTTATGGCCTTAGTTCGTAGTGCTGAGCTTGGTCAACCTTTCCAATTTGATAACTTCCGCGATTAATTATACTGACAATAAAGCGACGGCTTTAATCACCGATCGCGAATAGGCAGCACCGCAGAAGGTGATTTCGATACATAAACAATTATCGAAGATGCAATTGGAAAAAAGCCACTTCTTTTAGGGAAGTGGCTTTTTATTTGTCGGAGCATTTTTCCAGAACATCGACAGTCTATTTAGATTTTTCCGAAAAGCTCTTTCCTCAATCTAATACTCTCGCAGAAGACAGTTTCAGATCTTTACCTGCCAGTAAATTAAACTCTACGCTTGCTGGTGGAATGAAGACACACACTCTTAAGTTTTCCGCTCTTGCTTGCTCTAACTTGGTAGAAAGCTCACCACTGTTAGCATAGCTCTCCCTTTCCGCGTCTCGACGACACAAATCGACGAACTCGAATGGACAATCATTCGGAGCAAGAACAAGCTCCGCTTCTTGCATCAAACGTAAAGCTTTCATTGGTAACAGCTCAATATCTTGCTCGAACTCAATCCAAGTGACCTGTCCTTCATTGTCAATGCCTTCAGTCAACGCTTGTTGGTAATACGCTTCTAATTGCTCTCTGTCTGCCACCTGCTCTATAAAACTTGATGACAGAAACCGTTCCCAAAACTTACGACGCTCGTCGACAGTTGGGAATGACTCTTTGATCGAATTGCGTTTTGATGCACCAAAATCTGCGATCAACCCTATGTTTTGCGGAAGTATCGTTTCGAGTTTTTCTCTAATATTTCTCACTAAAACAGGTGATGCACCGCCGCTAGAGATCGCAATTTGGATTCTTCCGCGATTTATCATCGAAGGAGTAATGAAGTCACAATAAGGCAAATCATCGACCACATTGACTAAAATACCCAGTTTTTTCGCATCATTATGTACTTGATGGTTAAGACTTGGATTGTCTGTAGTCGCCCAAACTTGTAGATAATCTTTTGAGATAATTTGTGACGAGTAAAAGTTTTGTACCCAATGAAGTTTACTCTCGTCAACTAGCTGCTTTAAGTAAGGTGCAACCTTGGGAGACACCAAAGTCACATTAGCCCCTGCTCTTAATAAGCTATCTACTTTTCGGCAAGCAACCTCACCCCCACCAACCACTAGAATTGGCTTATTCTCTACATCCAAAAACATTGGGAAATAACGCATGTTCTTCCTTGAGACTACTTCAATAACTATTCAACCATGCTACCAAATTTGGAGCACATTAATAACTATCCAAGTGTAATAAAAATATTTATTCACCAAATTTCAACATTTCTTAAGTTTAATGTTTCATCATTGTGATGTTGATTCAGAATATTTATCTAGTCGATTATCAATATAAAAATCTAAATCTTGTTGCACCAACAGTGTGAACCGTTGCACTATTTACATTCACTTAACATTTGGTCATTCTAATTGTGTTCGGATTTGTGATTTCATTCAAAATTCTTTTTAAATTATACATTTGTGAAAGTACGGATCCTTTCCTAACCTTATAAACAGTTGCTTAAATCGCACACAGTTTCATTTGCAAAATGCAACAGGTTTGATTTGAGTAACAAGGTCATAGAAAACGCAACACATATAGAAAAACTCAAACGAGCACGAGTATCAGGTGTCACCTGGTTAACAAGGAAGGATACAAATGACAAATAAACTAACACTTCTTGCTTCAGTAGTAGCTGCATCAACTGCGATGATGGCAACATCAGCATCAGCGGCAGAAAGCACTCTGGACAAAGTCACATCTCAAGGCTTTCTAACTTGTGGTGTAAGTACAGGTCTTCCAGGGTTCTCTAACCCTAACTCAAAAGGTGAATGGGAAGGAATCGATGTTGAGTATTGTCAAGCGCTTGCAGCGGCTGTACTCGGTGACAAGACTAAAGTTAAGTATGTACCTCTAACAGCTAAAGAACGTTTTACTGCGCTTCAATCTGGCGAAATCGACGTACTATCTCGTAACACAACATGGACATTACATCGTGACACGGCTCTTGGTCTGAACTTCGTTGGCGTTAACTACTACGATGGTCAAGGCTTCATGGTTAAGAAAGATCTTGGTCTTACAAGTGCTCAAGAACTTGATGGCGCTTCAGTATGTGTTCAATCAGGTACAACGACTGAGCTTAACCTAGCCGATTACTTCCGTAACAGCGGCATGTCTTACAAGCCAGTGGTATTTGATACAGCAGCGCAAACATCTAAAGGTTTCGACGCGGGTCGTTGTGACGTTCTTACTACAGACCAATCTGGCTTGTATGCACTTCGCTTAAACCTAGCTGATCCTAAATCTGCACAAGTACTTCCTGAAATCATCTCTAAAGAGCCTCTAGGCCCTGTGGTTCGCCAAGATGATGACAAATGGTTTAACGTTGCTAAATGGACACTTTCAGCAATGATTAATGCGGAAGAGTACGGTATCTCTTCTAAAAACGCTGACGAAATGCTGAAGTCGAAAGATCCAAACATCAAACGTATTCTTGGTGTAGACGGTCCTAAAGGTAAAGGCCTTGGTATTCGTGATGATTGGGGTTACCAAGTAATTAAACAAGTTGGTAACTACGGTGAGAGTTTTGAACGTACTGTTGGTACAGGTTCTCCACTTCAAATTTCTCGTGGTGTAAATGCATTATGGAATGCGGGCGGCTTTATGTACGCTCCACCAATCCGTTAATAAATTTTCAAGCATCAACTAGGGCGGAGTTTTCCGCCCTATTTATTAAATGGATTTGAGGTTATAGTAGTATGAAACCTAATGAAACTATTTCTCCAGCTCAGACAAAGCCACAGCCCAAAAGTGCCAACCTGTTATACAACCCCACTTTTCGCTCAGTCATTTTTCAAATTATCGCTGTCGGAGCTCTTTGTGCCTTCTTTTACACGATTGTAAACAACGCACTCACTAACTTAGATTCCCGTGGTATTGCCACTGGTTTTGATTTTCTCTCCCAAGAAGCTGGTTTTGGTATCGGCTTAACACTCATCGAATACGACGAAACATTCTCATACGGTCGTACTTTCTTTATCGGTCTTCTCAATACCGCTTTAGTTTCAGTACTAGGCATCATGTTAGCCACAGTACTAGGCTTTAGTATGGGTATCGCTAGACTCTCTTCGAATTGGTTAGTTAGCCGATTTGCAGCTATCTACATTGAGATATTCCGAAATATCCCTCTTCTTCTACAAATCTTTTTCTGGTATTTCGCCGTTCTTCAAGCATTACCTTCCGCTCGTCAAAGTATGAGCCTCGGTGAAGCCATTTTCTTGAACGTGCGTGGTTTGTATTTTCCTGCGCCAGTATTGGAACAAGGCAGTAGCATTGTCATCGCTTCATTAATTGCCGGTGTTATCGCTACTTTTATCATCAATATTTGGGCTAAAAACAAACAGAAGTTAACTGGCCAACAAACACCTATGTTGCGTATTGCGGCAGCGTTAATTATTGGTTTACCACTGGTTACTTACTTCATTATGGGTATGCCTATCTCGGCAGATTACCCAGTATTGAAAGGGTTTAACTTCAAAGGTGGTATTAGCATTATCCCAGAGCTTGCTGCATTAATGCTTGCTTTAAGTATCTACACAGCGGCATTCATCGCGGAGATCGTGCGTTCAGGTATTAACGCGGTGAACCATGGGCAAACAGAGGCTGCAATGTCTCTAGGCATCCCTCGTTCAAGAACACTTAAGCTGGTAATTATTCCACAAGCCTTAAGAATCATTATCCCACCTCTAACCAGTCAATATTTGAACCTAACTAAAAACTCATCACTTGCGATGGCCATTGGTTACCCTGATCTTGTGTCCGTTTTTGCAGGAACAACGTTGAATCAAACTGGACAAGCTATTGAAGTAATTGCGATGACAATGGGCGTCTACTTAACCCTGAGCCTATTAACATCCGCTCTAATGAACATATACAACCGCAAAGTAGCGTTGGTGGAGAGATAAGATGAGTACACATCAATTTCAACCGGACCTTCCGCCTCCAGCGAACACCGTTGGACCTGTCGGTTGGTTACGAAAAAATCTATTTAATGGTCCAGTAAACAGCGTTGTTACTGTGGTTCTAGCCTACTTCGCTTTTACCCTTTTATGGGCTGTAGCAGACTGGGCATTCCTAAGTGCAGATTGGATAGGAACAACACGAGATGCCTGTACTAGTGACGGCGCTTGTTGGGTTTTCATTAGCGTTCGTTGGGATCAGTTCATGTATGGCTTCTACCCTGAAGCCGAGCTGTGGCGACCTCGCCTTTTCTACGCAACGTTAGCTTTTTTTGTCGCGATATTAGCTTACGAAAAAACACCTAAGCGTACGTGGATTTGGTTATTTTTTGTAAACATCTACCCTTTCTTGATTGCTGGTCTTCTTTACGGCGGTATCTTCGGATTGGAAGTGGTTGATACACACAAATGGGGCGGATTACTGGTTACACTGATCATTGCTCTTGTCGGTATTGTTGTATCGCTGCCTATTGGTGTCGCGTTGGCTCTGGGTCGTCGTTCAGAGATGCCAATCATCCGCAGTATGTGTACCGTTTACATTGAGATCTGGCGTGGCGTTCCGCTTATTACGGTTCTGTTCATGGCATCAGTAATGCTTCCACTCTTCTTATCTGAGGGAACAGAAACCGACAAACTGATCAGAGCACTTGTAGGTGTTGTGTTATTCAGTGCCGCTTATATGGCAGAAGTAATTCGAGGTGGTTTACAAGCAATACCAAAAGGCCAATACGAAGCCGCGGATGCACTGGGATTAAGCTACTGGAAAAAGACCGGGCTTATCATTCTACCTCAAGCCTTAAAAATCACGATTCCTTCAATTGTGAACACCTTCATTGGTTTATTCAAAGATACTAGTCTTGTATTGATTATCGGTATGTTTGATGTTTTGGGAATTGGCCAAGCCGCGAATACCGACCCTGAATGGCTAGGGTATTCAACAGAAAGCTATGTATTTGTCGCGTTAGTGTTCTGGGTATTTTGTTTTGGCATGTCGAGATATTCGATATGGCTAGAAAACAAACTTCACACCGGTCACAAACGATAATTAACAAGATCAAGGACGTATTATGACGCAGCAAACAGAAAACAACTCTCAAGGTCTTATGATTGAGTTGAAAGACATGAACAAGTGGTACGGTGAGTTTCACGTACTAAAGAACATTAACCTTGAAGTTAAAAAAGGTGAGAAAATCGTTATCTGTGGCCCTTCTGGCTCAGGTAAATCAACGATGATTCGTTGTATCAACCGATTGGAAGAGCACCAAAAAGGCGATATCTTCGTTTCAGGTAATGAGCTGACTGAAGACTTAAAAAACATTGAAGCCGTGCGCAGAGATGTCGGCATGTGTTTCCAACACTTCAACCTATTCCCTCACCTAACGGTTTTGGAAAATTGCACGCTCGCTCCTATTTGGGTGAAAAAGATGCCTAAGGAAGAAGCTGAAGCAATTGCAATGAAATACCTAGAGCGCGTAAAAATCCCTGAGCAAGCAGACAAATTCCCAGGTCAGCTTTCAGGTGGTCAACAGCAACGTGTGGCGATCGCTCGTTCTCTATGTATGAATCCTCAAGTTATGCTTTTTGATGAACCAACGTCGGCACTCGATCCAGAAATGGTTCGCGAAGTGCTAGATGTAATGGTCGAGCTAGCTGAAGAAGGCATGACCATGCTATGTGTAACGCACGAGATGGGTTTTGCTAAAGAGGTCGCCGATAGAGTAATCTTCATGGATGCAGGTGAGATTATTGAAGAAAACAATCCTGTCGATTTCTTTGAAAACCCACAATCAGATAGAACACAAAACTTCTTGAGCCAAATTCTGCACCATTAATGTGTTATGATGCATAAACTAAAGAGGCGGCTTCGGTCGCCTCTTTGTGCTTCAAGGTCAAGACAAAGAACGGCATTCAATATCATTGAAAATTAGAATATCGATCCAATGCAACGTTTTATTCCCCATTAAGAAATAATTTGTTACATCTTCAGAAACACTTAACCGACTATTTTGATTATTATTTTAGGTATACAAGAGGAATGAAAGACTTGATTTTTCGAACTTTCACCCCCATAAATGTACTAATAACTATTGAAGTCACCTTACGAGGAAGATTATGAACAGCCCTATGTTTTCACGCACAGCATCTCAAGAAAGTGCTCTGCAAACCAATAAAGTATTGCGTAATACTTACGCACTACTGTCTATGACACTACTTTGGTCTGCTGTTGTAGCAGGCGTATCTATGGCGATGAACCTTCCTCGTCCTGGTCTTATTATCATGCTAGTTGGTTTCTACGGCCTACTTTTCTTGACTGAAAAGAACCGTGACAACAGCATGGGTCTAGTCTTCACATTCCTGTTTACAGGTTTCTTAGGCTATACCATCGGTCCAATCTTAAACATGTATGTTGGTGCAGGTATGGGTGATGTCATCCTTACGGCACTAGGTGGTACGGCATTGGCATTCATGGGAGCGTCAGCTTACGCTCTTACAACAAAGCGCGACCTTTCATTCCTTAACGGTATGTTAATGGCCGGTTTCGTTGTACTGCTAGTCGGTATGGTTGCAAACATCTTCCTACAAATGCCTCTACTATCTTTGGCAATGAGCGGTATGTTCATCCTATTCTCTACTGGTGTTATCTTGCTAACAACGCAAAGCATCATACGTGGTGGCGAAACGAACTACATCTCAGCAACGATCAGCTTGTATGTTTCTATCTACAACATCTTCATCAGCCTATTAAGCATCTTAGGCATTATGAACAGCAACGACTAATTACCTAGCGTTGAAAACTTAAGCCCAAGAGACTATCTCTTGGGCTTTTTTATACCTGTAAGTACAATATTTTTCTAGATGACTACAATATCTATTGAGTAAGGTAAACTGGGTCATGTACCCTATTCTTATAGTATAATTTGATTCTGGACTAAACATGTTTGAATATAACGGTAAGCAAATCGAAACCGACGCTCAAGGCTACCTATTGGACTACACACAATGGGAAGAAGGCATGATCGAAATTCTTGCTCAAGATGAAGCTATTGAACTGACTGATGCACATTTGGAAGTCGTACATTTTGTAAGAAGCTTTTACGAAGAATTCAAGACTTCTCCAGCCGTTCGTATGCTTGTGAAGGCGATGGAAAAAGCTCACGGCCCAGAGAAAGGTAACAGCAAATACCTTTTCAAGTTATTCAAGAAAGGTCCTGCGAAGCAAGCAACCAAACTTGCCGGTTTACCTAAACCAGCAAAGTGCCTGTAAAAGACTAGCTGTTTAAGGTAACCCTCAATATCAATACTGTAGTGCGTTAACTACAGTATTTTGAATTCGCCAACACGTACCACTCTAAGATCTGCTTCTGTAACATCATATTTGACAACATGGTCGACTGTCGCACTAGCAGGTCCTATTTGTAACCAAGCGTACAACTTATTAATCTGCTCCATCTCCCCGACAGCTAACACTTCAACTCGCCCATCATTCAAATTCATGGCGTATCCTGAAATATCCAAAGCTTGTGCTTGTCTACTGGTGTGATAGCGAAAACCAACACATTGAACGACGCCCGACACGACAAATATACATTGTGAATTTTTCATAACGTTGCCTCATAAATTATATGAATGATATAGTTGCTATTCTATTCATTCACCGCTTATTGGTGGACTTACTTCGAGTATAACGATTATGAAAGAAATCCCATTTCGTTGGATTGACAAATATCTCATTCACCTAAAAATCCAAGAAAAGTTCTATCTACTCTTCTTATTGCCTCTTCTCGCCCTAGTGATATTAACTCTCGTTTTAGATAGCGCAGCGGACTCTTTACTTGCCCACCTTTATCAAGAAGAAATGCTCTTGATGAAAGGCCTTATCGAAGCAGGCCAACTCACTAAAGATCAAGTCGCTCAGCTTGTTAGTCATTCTGAAAGCATTTCTCTAGGCTATGGTACGGGATCCGTTTCATTGATGAACGGCGCGTTCAGTTTAGTCGCAAACCATGATCAAAACCTATGGTCGGCTTTATCTACAAAGCAAGTTTCTATCATTGCGGTTACTCTGACCTTAATTGCGCTTGGCGTTTATTACATCATGACTTTCATTGGCGGAGCGATGTTCTCCATGAACAAAGCATTGAACACTCTCGCCAATGGTGATTTAACTTGCCGTATGAACTACTTCTTAGTTCGTGATGAGTTCAGCGAAATTGCGATCACTATTGATAAGGTTGCCGAACGTGAGCAAAATATGGTTCTATCAATCCAAGAGTCTGTCGCACTCATGCAACAGATCAGTTCGGATTTGAATCAGTCAACACAACAAAGCTCAGATATTTCAGGTAATCAACAAGAACACCTGAATAGTTTGGCAAGTGCGACGGAACAAATGGCGGCGACAATTCGTGAAGTCGCTACCCTTGCTCATGAGTCTAGCTCACAAACGATGGACGCTCGCGGCGTGGCCCAGAGCGGTCAAGTAAAAGTTTCAAACACATTGGAGTCTATCTCTAACCTATCTCAAGAGATCCAATCCGCTTCACAAGCAGTAGAAGAGCTTGATGCCAACGCGGCGCAGATCGATGAGGTGGTCGCAACCATCAATGGCATTTCAGAGCAGACCAATCTACTCGCATTGAACGCGGCTATCGAAGCCGCTCGTGCCGGCGAGCAAGGTCGTGGATTCGCTGTTGTTGCCGATGAAGTTCGTGCCCTTGCAGGTCGTACTCAACAAGCAACTGTTGAAATCCAAAGCATGATTGAATCATTACAACGTAACAGCCAATCACTAACCAAACTGATGGAAGTAACGGTAAACAACGCTAATGAAGGCCAGACACTGATGTCGGAAGTGAATGTCGAGATCGGCTCTTTAGCAGAAAAGAATCAATCTATCTCAGACAGTAGTATTCAGATTGCTACAGCCGCGGAAGAGCAAGGTGTTGTTGCAGATAACATAGCTCAAAGTGTTGAGGAGATTCGTCATCAGTCAGATAGCATCTGTGAAATGATCAGTAAGAGTAATTCCAATGTTGACCAACTTCGTAAACAAAGTGATACGATGGAAGGTTTGCTGACAGGTCTCAAAGCTTAATACTTATATCTAACCAGTAGTGCTGATTAATCATTACTAGGGCTGCTTGTGCAGCCCTTTCTTATTTGCTTTTCAACTGTACTTCCTCGACAATACCCCATACCCCTCCTTCAAATTCAACAAACAGAGTAAATTATGACTCCTTCAATTCATCTAGCTAAAGGCCGTGACAAATCACTACGCCGTAAACACCCATGGGTATTTTCACGCGGTATCGATAAAGTCGAAGGCGAGCCAAAATCAGGTGAAACTGTAGACGTATACACTCAAAATGGTCAGTGGCTTGCAAAAGCGGCTTACTCACCGGAATCTCAAATTCGAGCTCGTGTTTGGACATTTGAAAAAGAAGAAATCAATAAAGTATTCTTCGTAAAACGAATTCAAGACGCGCAATCTTTGCGTGAAGATATCATTGAACGTGATGGTCTAACTGGTTACCGCCTTACTGCAGCAGAGTCTGATGGCCTTCCCGGTATCACAATCGACAAATATCAAGATTTCCTCGTATGCCAATTACTTAGCGCCGGAGCTGAGTTTAATAAGAACATACTTGTTGAAGCTTTAATTGAATGTTTCCCTGACTGCAATATTTATGAGCGTTCTGACGTAGCAGTCCGTAAAAAAGAAGGCTTAGAACAAGTTGTTGGCGTACTTCACGGTGAAGAACCACCTAAATCAGTGGTCATTGAAGAAAACGGTGTGAAAATCAGCGTAAACATTATCGAAGGCCATAAAACGGGCTTCTATATGGACCAACGTGATAGCCGTAAAGAATCGATGAAATACGTTAAAGGCAAAGATGTCCTTAACTGTTTCTCGTACACAGGTGGTTTTGGTCTGTATGCCCTTAAAGGTGATGCTAAGCGTGTAATCAATGCAGACGTTTCTCAATTAGCTCTTGATACAGCTAAGTTCAACGCTGAGCTGAATGAGTTCGACATCTCGAAAAAGCGTGCAGTATTCCTAAACGCAGACGTATTCAAACTACTTCGCGAATACCGAGACCAAGGCACGAAGTTCGACGTAGTGATCATGGATCCACCAAAATTCGTTTCAAGTAAGAACAACCTGACATCTGGCGCGAACGGCTATAAAGACGTTAACATGCTTGCGATGCAAATACTGAAACCAGGTGGCACTCTACTCACCTATTCTTGTTCAGGCTTAATGGGCGCTGACTTATTCCAAAAAATCATTGCTGATGCGGCACTAGACGCAGGCAGAACCGTAAAATTTGTCGAGCGCTTCGAGCAAGCAGCCGATCACTTAACAGATACAGCCTATCCAGAAGGTTTCTACCTAAAAGGTTTTGCTTGTAAGGTGCTTTAATCTTAGTGCTTTAGAATCTAGCTTTTATAGCAAACAAGATCTATTAAAAAAGGGCCTTTCGGCCCTTTTTGTTATTCATGAATTAAGAGTTTGGTAGGTTAGTCATTAGTGAATTTACTAAATTCGTCAATTCATCACCGGAATAAACACCAGAAGAATCAACGTCAAAACCACTAAGATTACTTGCTTGGCCCTGCAACACTATAGTTTGAGAACCTTGATCATTAGTAATTGTTAACTCTAGGTCTTGGTTGTTATCGCTAATCTTAGCTGACAAATGTTCAAGAACATCATCCATTGTATTTTCATCATGAAGGAGTTCAGATAAATCAATACGGTCACTGCCCACTTCAAAGTCAGTAATAACGTCTCGATAGTCGTCAAGCGGTTCATCTACCCACTTGAATATATCATCACCTTCTCCCCCGACTAAGATATCATTTCCTAAGCCACCAATTAAGGTGTCATCACCACCTTGACCGTAGAGAATATCTCTACCTTCACCGCCTTCAATCGTATCGTCACCACCACGCGTGTCTCCGTCAACATTAAAAATCTCATGATTATCACGGATATATTCATATACTTCTAATCCAGAAGGCTCGATACCATTTGACATTTCTGTCAAAAATGAAGTTAACGCGTCTATACCAGAACCATCAGGTAACGAATCAGGGCGTATCAAACCGTTCTCTGCCCAAGGTAGATTATCAGTATTAATCGCATCGCCAAATAGAATATCATTACCTTCATTACCAATAACTTCATCATTACCCATATTAGCAATATCGTATATTACATCACCTCTTTGAAGCACAGCATCTAATTCATCAGCTGTATTTACTATTTGAACTTCTCCAGAAGGCGCTAGTACGGGGGATAAAAGCGCGATTGATGCAATTCGAACATTACTCTGATTATACTGGCTCGCATCAAAGTTTATTTTTATATAATACTGACCCTCTGGCAAAGCGTCACTGGTGACTGATTGTGTCATCCAAGCTCTACTGGATTCGCTTCCGGATGCAACTAAATCATTCGAACTATCATAAATCCCCCACTCGAAACTACCACCGTAGAATGAAGCTTCAAAGTCAATCATTTGCCCGTTCACAACTGTAAATGCGGTACTCGTCCACTCTGATTTATTACCATCATTACCTCGATCATAATCTTCCACATATAACAAGCCACTGTTTGTATAAACCCAGCCAGAGCTATCTTGACCTGTGCTAGTTCCAGAAAGAGAATTCTCAAAGTCAAATAAAACAGATGACTCATACAAACCCTCAACCGCAGACATTGACGTTTGGTTAGTATTATCAAAGAACTTTAAAATATCTACACTGATGTCACTACCAATGCCGATAGCTTGAACCTGAGCCTTCTCCGATAAAGATGCAAATGCCTCTAGAGCACTTTTTAATGCATCGTCATTCATCTCACTATTGCTACTGACATAAGGTTCACCATCCGTTAAGAAAAATGCCAAATTCTCGCTATCGTCACTAGTCATGCTAGCAAACCAAGAATCTGCTAACGATAGTCCTTTCTCATAATCAGTAACACCGCCAGCTACTAACTGTGTATCAATACTATCTAACAAAGCTTCATATTGTGGGGTGTTAACCGTAATATTTTGCGCTTCAAAATTAAATTCGATATTGGTATCGAAAGCAATAAGTTTGACGTTTACAGTCCCATCATGACTGGCAAGTGACTCAACCAAGTTTTTCAGTGCCGCTTCAACCATTTCAATTCGCGTAGTACCATCAGTTAGCGCGGCCATACTGCCCGAAGTATCCACAATTAGTGCTATGTTGTAATCCAACCCTGGTACTACAGTTTTAATAGTACCTCCGCTATCACCTAACACTACATCGTCACCTGAACCACCGCTAACAATATTATCGCCGTTAGGATCAATTTCGGATATCGCGATAGAACCTGTTTCATCTTGAGCGTACTTAGGTAGGTCAACGGGTTCACCTTGCGCGTCAACTTCTTGAGCACCAGCTGTGACGGTTAACACTGGATTCGATCCTACGGGCGCTTCGACCATAACAGAAACTTTACCGTCACTATCTAATGCATCTACAGGAATTGTCCATGTACCGTTGCCGTTATCTGTACCGATGCTCAACATTGTACCAGTTGGAACACCACTCACAGTAACCTCGGTGATCACTTCACTACCGTCAGAATCGTTTAGCCCAACACTCAAATTAAGCTCAAAAAACTCTGATATCTTGACTAATGTACCATTTTCAAATTGATATTTTCCATCTTCGAAAAATATCGTCTCAATACTATAAAAGTCATGTCTAGCTGGAGCTTGGCCTACGGGAGTATTCTTTGGTATAAGAATCATTTGACTACCATTTGGCAAATTCTCATATACAACAGTAAAATCAGATAAAGAGCCTGGTACATAAGCACTATCAATGCCCGTACCTCCATCATAGTTGGTAGAAGCATTAATATTTTGACCAACTAAAATATCGTCGCCGGCTTCTCCCTGTAAATTACTTGAAGCACTTGTTGTACCGCCCAACAAAATATCATTATCATCACCACCAAGAAGGTAATCAGCAACTGATGCCCCCCCTAACAATATGTCTTCACCACTTCCACCTTGAGCTTGAAGGTATAAACTACTGCCATATTCGACAAAATCATCCCCACCTAAAGCTTCAATCCAGTTCCCACTATTAGAAACTAAATAGTCGTCAGATTCTGTCGCGATATCTGTAGATTGTAATCCTTCTTTAGTATTAGCTACTAATTCCAAAATACTATCTAGGGGTGTTTGTGTACTTATTAAAAGTTCAGCATCTACAACCAAGCCACTAGATTTTGGTTCTACATGAACAGTTACAGTCGCACTATCAGTCAACCCGTCTGCGTCAGTCACTACATAAGTGAAAGTCGCGTCACCAGTAAACCCATCATCGGGCGTGAATTGAATATCACCACTCTCACTAAGGCTCACTGTACCGCCGCTAACAGAAGTTACTGACTGAATTGTAAGACTATCACCATCAGGGTCACTGTCATTCGCTAACAAGCTAGCCGCACTAATTGTGGTTAATAGCCCTTCAACAGTGCAAAGTTCATCGTTTAATGTAGGGGCATCTAACAAAGGAGAGAAGTCACCAATTAGATCTCCATCGCTATCATACTGACCGATATCAACATCAAGAACAGCGTCTCCACCTTGATCCCAGTAAACAATTTCAATTGTATGGTAACCGGCATCAGTGATTTCAAAGACATTATGAATTCGCTCTGTTGGTGATTGGTTACTGTCTACTTCAGCAACGACAACGCCATCAATCTTGATTGAATAACCGTCGTCAGCATTCACCTTAAGCGCAAATTCCCCTTCATCTAAATAAATGGCCCCAGTTAAATTGAACACTCCATCGGTCGTACCGTTAGGAACATTACCAGAAATACTATCCGCGTCGTCACCTAAGAAGTCACTCAATTGAGCGTCATCATCAACTCCACTCTTCACGCTCAGAGAGTAATCGAGATCAGTTGCAGAAAAGGTTACATCCGGGTCACTCGCGTTAATCACTGAGAGGGCCGTCGCTACACTGCTCACTTGACTATTGTGTCCGTAATAAGCACCTGATAAACCGTGAGTATGAGTGTATGTATCGTCGTTGGCGATAGGAGAAACATCGTAGTCGCCGTCGGTCGCGTCCGCCGTCGCCGTCGCTTCGTTACCCGCGTCGTCTGAGGTCGTCACGCTCGCTTCTACGCGCGTATCTTCATCATCAACCAGGTCGCTGCCGTCAACTTCGATGCTGTACACCAAGTCGCCTTCGTCGTTTGCGAACACATCGCCTGTGTAGGCTTCGCCACTCACCGTTAAGGTCACGGTGTCGCCCGCTTTCACGTCGCCGCCAACGGTACCCGTAATGACCACTTTGCCATCCGCTTCGTCCGCGTTCACGGTGTTGTCCGCTGTGATTGGGTCGATCGTAATGCTCGCCGCCGCTTCGGTATCGATGATGACTTCAAGCTCGGCCGACGTCGCGCTATTGCCCGCATCGTCCGTCACTTTTACGCTCAAGTCGTAAGTGCCATCCGCCAGGTCGGCGCTCGGCGTGAAGCTCCAAGTGCCGTCTTGCTCTTCGGCCAGCGTGCCTTCTAGGGCAACGCCGTCTTTGAGCACCACGATACCCGCGGCCACCACATCGTCATCGATGTTGCCCAGCGAGAACGTCGGCGTCTTGTCATTGGTTAGGTTGTCTGTGTCGCTGTCGCCGCTGTCGCTCGACGCAACCAGATCGATGGTCGGTTTGCTGATATCGGTATCCAGTTTCGCACTGTCTGTGCCTTTATCAGACACGTTACCCGCCGCATCGGTAATGGTCGCTTCGACTGTTAACGTCGCGCCTTCCGCCGGTGCATCGACTGTCGTCAACACTTCGCCTGCT
>NZ_JAKMZC010000013.1:0-148232 GCF_029890535.1 Vibrio sp. S/42/10
GAATACATCGAGTACTACAATACCAAACGTATAAAAGTGAAACTAAAAGGCCTGACTCCGATAGAATATCGAACTCAGGCCTTGAAAGCCGCTTAACAGAAATGTCCAACTTTACGGGGTCACTTCACTAGTCGGCTTTTTATTTACTTCTCTTTTGAGTCTTTGTCTCTATTAGGCTCGATTAAAAAGCGTCATCTACAATATCTTTAAGTCGGTCGTAAGGCACATAACCCGGTAATACTTGCCCATCTATCATTAAAGTCGGTGTCCCTGTTAAACCAAGAGCGCTAAAAGTTTGGTGGTTTGTCATTAGCGTTTGGTTCTGTTCAGCAGTTGTGTTTAATTGGTCTTCAGTTCCTGTTCTTTTAGCGACTGCTTGTAGTGAGTTCTTAGTGTGACTACCGCTTTTGGCCATAAGTAACCGACTGACCTCTTGGAATTTCTCCGGTTGTTCTTTCCATACTTTCATCGAATACAGAGCTGCATTTGTGTCGAGACCATTAACTTGTTGCTGCTTAAAAGACAGGAACACATTGATGATCTTAATATCACTATTTTCAGCTGTGAGTTGAGATAGGCCTTTTTCTAAGCGTTTGCAATATGGACAGTTATAGTCTGTAAAGTTAATGATAATCGATTTGCCTTTTGGATTACCTGATACTGGGTGAGCGTCATTGTTGTATAGCCAGTCATGACTGGTTTCCTGGGCTTTTTTAGCTTGCTCTTGGCCTGCAACATATCGTTGTAGGCTGGTATGTAGGCCTGAAATGGTCGCAGGGTTGTCTTTTAGAAATTGGTTAATTTCTTCAAGTTGTTGAGTTTGTTCTTTATTTAATTCGGCAAAAGCGCTGGCGCTCATCAGTGAGCCAATAATCAACGTGCTTATAATGTGCTTTTTCATTTCAATTCTCTAATTTTGGTGACCGCTAGAGGTTCGTTTGTGCCTATAGCGATTTAATTCTAGTTATAAGTGGGTTAACTTTTACCTTTTTTATTAGGAAAAGTAGGCTCTTAGCCAAAGCCCAATAGGGGAAGTAACACCTGTTGCGATACTGCTTATTTTTCCATCTTTGATGATGACAATGCTTGGAGTGACATTGATTCTCCAATCTCTACTGATCGAACCTGAGACATCGTTGATGGTCGGAAATTGATATTCTTTGGCATCTAAAAACCGCTGAACACGTTCGTCTTGCCCAGATGACAAGGCGACTGACACTATTTGATGGGTGTCGCTGAAACTGTTGACGGTTGGACTCACAAATTTGCAGGCACCACACCATGTTGCCCAAAAGTAGACAATCACGGGTTTACCATTTTTGCTTAGTTCGATAACGTCAATATCTTCGCCTTGGAGCGATTTCCCCACGATTGGAATGGCGTTGCCCTGAGGCATACTTCTGCTATGATAAAAATCCATCGCAAATGAAACTACGCCAACGATCAGTATCATTGAAACCAGTTCCTTTCCCCACTTCTTAAGGCTACTAGACTTCTTGGCTTTACCCTTTACAGCGTAGTTTTCAGTCGTGCGAGATTTCTCTTCATTGTTGGGAGTCTTCATTACTTACCTCGCAGCATCGAGAGTTTGAACGACAGTATCGCTGTCTAGAATGATAGGTAATGGGATACCGCTTTTATAGCTTGGCCCGTAGACGATATTAAATGGCACACCAAATCGCCCATTACTTTGTAGATATTGAGTGACACTCTCACTAGGTGTTGTCCAGTCGCCTTTCATCAAGACAATGTCTTCTTGTTGTAGGTGGTTGTAGACAGGATTTTGAAGAATGACGCCGATCTTGTTGGCTTTACAGGTGATACACCATTCTGCTGTTACATCAACAAATACCGTTTTGCCTTGCTCAACGAGCTGAGGGATTTGTTTCGAGTCAAGCTTTTGCCAAGCAAGGTCATCAACAATTGGCGTTGCCCAATTATCAGCGGTGACACTGCCTATGATTAAAGCCGCACCAAACACAAGAGTAGTGGTAGCCACTATAGGGATAAGGACCTTGCGACCTAACTTACGGCCAATCCAAATCAATACTGAAATAACGATGGACAGTGACATTAATATTGTTGAAAACTTGCCAATAAACGGCGTCATCAAACTGGCTAACCATAAGCTGGTGGCAAACATCATCAAACCAAAAATCAGTTTGACCTTGAACATCCACGCTCCAGGTTTTGGTAGTAGCTTAGTCAAATTAGGGAAAGTTGCGAAGATTAACCAAGGCGCACTCATGCCTATGCCTAAAGCAATGAAGATCGCCCACAGTTCTTGATAGCTCGCACCTAGTGCATAAGCCACAGCCGTACCTAAGAATGGTGCGCTACATGGTGTTGCTAACAACGTCGCAAACATGCCTTGAACAAAGTGGCCTGAATGTGAGTCATCGCCTTTGGTTGCTATCCAAGTGTTTAAACCCGATGGTAGTCTGAATTCGACTAACCCAAGTAAGTTAACCGAGAACAGCAAAGTGATGATCAGCATGAATGCAATGAACCAGACGTTTTGGAATTGGATTCCCCAACCAATCGCGTTGCCACCCATTTTTAGAACGGTCATGCCAAAGGCCAACAATGCAAACGAGGTAATCACCCCCATAGCCGAGGCTAAGAATGAGATTCGGATATGACGATTTGATGCGCCCTGGTTGTGAATGATGCTGTTTAATTTCATTCCTAATACTGGCAGTACACACGGCATAATATTGAGTATCAAACCACCAATTAGGGCAAATCCAAGCATTACCCCAAAGCCATTATTGCTCTCTTGGTAAGTGATTGGGGTAGATCCAACCGGTGCAATCATCTCTTCCGCTAAGTTGGTGTCAGAAACGGTGATGCTCACCCTGCGACTGGTTAAGTCGACCTCTCCAAGCCAGTTGCTAACATCGTAGACAGCGGTCAGCGTATTACCTGTAATATAGATCGCTGGTTGAGCGAAGAAGTCATCGATTACTTCTTGGCCGTCGATCAGCACCTGGGGCTTATCCCAACCTTTTTTACTCGTTAACTGGGTCACCAGTTGTTGCTTACTCTTGTCCCAGAACAGTCCGTTAACTGAGGTGCGATTCGCTTCTCTTGGAGATTGGCTCATGCCTTGATTGAAGAGGAACATTGCTTCCTCATCGAACTGCAATGTTTGCGTGTCGATAGGGAGTTCGATGTCATAGTCAGTCAAAACACAGATATTCGTACACGATGGAAACGAGAGAGAGGCTCTGAATACCGCAGGTTGCGTGTTGTCTTTTAGCGTTAAGGTAACCGGAAAGCTGACGTGTTTTTTGTAACCTAACGTCATCACACCGAGCTGCTCGTAGTACTTAGGAATAGGCCAGTGCCAGTCTACAGACTCTATATTCGTTGAATCAGACCAGTCCCAGCTTGGTGGGATTCCGCCTTCACCGGGGCTACGCCAATAGGTTTTCCAGTCGCCGTCTAGCTCAACATCCAATATCGTCTGAACTGTTGAACCGTCATCTGACTGTTCACCCGTCGACATCATTCGTATTTTTACAGGTGGATGCTCTGGCGCACTTATCCAGCCCGTAGTTTGCGCTAAAGCAGTAAATGACGCCATAGCCAAAATGGCAACGACGATAGTTTTCGTGCATGCACGCATGCAGAGTGCCAACGAATCGACAAACTTAGTTAGTAGTGTGTTGTACACAAATGTATCTCCAAAAAATAAATAAAAGGGTGGAATAGCCCGGTTATTCATTCTCTAAATATACAGTGCTTTAGATGTAACCGAAGTTTTGTAGGTCGAGAAGAGCGATGGTTGTCTCTGGATA
The DNA here is from genome assembly GCF_029890535.1 of Vibrio sp. S/42/10. NCBI lineage: Bacteria > Pseudomonadati > Pseudomonadota > Gammaproteobacteria > Vibrionales > Vibrionaceae > Vibrio > Vibrio sp. S/42/10. The sequence goes on from NZ_JAKMZC010000013.1 coordinate 3,804, forward strand.
ATCTAGAGATGTGAGGTGGCAAGTTGAATGCGACAGCGAGAAGTAGGATAAAAGGGGTCAGCCAGCCCGTTTTAGGAGTGGCGAAAGTTAGCATTTTTGAACTTAGACTGCAGGAACTTGAATTTGGTGTTGTCAGTGTTTTAGACGCTTCAGCACCAAAAAAATTGGCGTATAGCGTTGCCATGTTGTCTGAAAATGTAACTTGAGTTTTAGAGGCGTTGGTTTCTGCGTGAGCCGGCTTTTCTCCCGGAATCTTAGTTTCCGTGAGGGCCTGTGTTTTTGTGCTAATTAGGATTGATTGATCACCAGCCGATGAAGGTAGCATTACTTTTTTTGAAGACAGCGTACTCGCCAGACAGGTTACGATAACCAGTCCAGTAAGGAGGAGCGCCCAGAGTGAATGCTGTTGCCGGCGGTTCTGTTGGGATAAAAAACGTAGTGGTGTGCTTTGCAAATCAGTCAGTAATCAAATCAGTAATTGAAATAGCCAGTAATTGACATAGTTAGCAAGCTAGTCGAGTTGCTGCTAGCTTAGATAACTTTTATACGTGCCACAAGTTATAAAATTGTCAAAGTAAAAGGGCTGCATAAACGTCAGCTCTAACAACTCAGGCATCGAGGTCTGACTTAAGTTCACAATAATCTTCTCTTTTTCCCTTTTCGCTGATTTTTTCAGCAAAGGAGGGTTGCCGGGGAGTAGCGTGAGCAAGCCGCTAATAGCTGGCACAAAAAAGTCCAACCATTCGTTAGGAATTAAGTTGGACTTACTTTATTCGGCTTTGTCATCTAATGCTTTGAACTACGAAGCATTACGAGAGTGTCTTAGTGATTGCGACGTGGGCCGTTACGAACTAACTCTTTGCCATTGTCAAAAACTTCTTTGGTGATCCAACGAGCAAGCAGAACTTTATGGCTGCTGTTGAATACGGCAACGAAGTGGCGACCATCAGCGTTATTGGTTGCCATGCCCACGCCTTCAACACCTTCTAGGCCGAGACCGCCAGCTTCAACTGAAATTAGGAATTGTTCTAGCTCTTCTAGAGACTCAATAATATCAAGTTCGTTGTTCATTTTTATGCTCTCTTACTGTGAGCCAATATCGTATTTAGAGGCGTTTTAGTGCTGCGCCTGAGTGAAGATATTGGTCGTTGTTCTTTGTTGGATGCGTACTCTACAGGTCATAAAGATGGATTGGAACTGTCAAATATTAGATGCGGGTTTATTTTTTGCTAATTTTTAGCACAACATACGTTTAAATGTTTGTTATCCATCTTCTTTTTACTACTATTTATAAGGTCAATTTAGACATTAATAGGAATTAATATGATGAAGGTTTGGCGTTGTCTATTGTTGATGTTGACGCTTGTCGCATTTGGAAGTTTTGCACAAGGCGTTGATAAAATTGCAGAAGCACAAGATCAGCTAATGCTGGATCTAACAACATTAGAAACCGCGCATGATGCTGAGAAGCCGTTTCTAGAAGATATATTAAGACGAAAGAACCAAGCACTTCGTGAGGAGATTTTTTCCCAGTTATCCTCCGATAAAGAGGAAGGGTTAGATACCGTTCTTGCTCAGCAGGTTGAACTTTTACAACATTTACTGTCATTGAACGAAGTTAAGATTGTCTCGATGAGTAAAGAGAATCGTTCGGCTGAAGGGGATGCTAAAAAGCGTCTTGAGCTGCTGATTCAAAAACGAATTGGGATGATGGATGTCTACTATCAACAACTCTCTAAAACTTTAAGTTGGTCGAAAGAAAGAGGCGTCGATGTAACGGCCGCGGAAAGCCAGTTAAAAGCGGCATTGCTTTCTCGTTCTCAATATCTCACTAATGCGATTCTTTACACAGACACTCAGCGTCAAGATCTAGAACGCCGCTTGTCTTTTGTTAGTGAAGAAGAAAAAGCGACGATCAAAACTGAACTAGTACGCTTTAGCGAACGAACCAGTGTCATGGTCGCCAGTTTAGAGAAAAACATCTCTATGATGGCGCCATTTGGTGTGGATGTGACGTCTTACAAGCGCATCCTATTGGCGACGACAGGGGACATTAATGCTGACGTACTGGATGTTGATGTCGCATTAGATCTATTGGATAGCTGGTTGCGTTCGTTTAGTTCATGGGCATTTGAAAATACTCCTTCTTTTGTCGTCAAGCTTGCACTGTTCTTGGGTATTTTGTACGTAACTCGGCTTGTTGCCAATGTTGCTCGTAAGACGGTCCGTAAGAGTGTTTCGCATTCAAAAATGGATTTCAGCGTATTGATGCAAGAATTTTTTGTATCCATCGCCTCTAAAGCTGTTGTGTTTATTGGTTTGCTTATTGCCCTATCTCAGATAGGAATAGAGCTTGCACCATTACTTACTGGTTTTGGTGTTGCGGGTGTCATCATTGGTTTTGCGTTACAAGATACTTTGTCTAACTTTGCATCAGGTTTGATGATCTTAATCTATCGTCCTTACGATGTTGGTGACATGGTTAAAGTGGCTGGCGTGCAAGGAACGGTAAAGGACATGAGTTTAGTGTCAACCACGATTCAAACTATCGATAACCAACGCTTGGTGATCCCTAACAATAAGATCTGGGGTGATGTGATCAATAACATTACTGCAGAGCGTGTTAGACGTGTTGACATGGTTTTTGGTATTGGTTATTCCGATGATATCGATAAAGCAAAAGGTCTGTTAAATGACATCATTCTTGCGCATCCTTTAGTGCTTAAAACACCAGAACACATGATCAAGCTTCACACCTTGAATACGTCTTCGGTTGATTTTGTAGTGAGACCTTGGGTTAAGACTGAGGATTACTGGGATGTATATTGGGATGTGACGGAAACTGTGAAGAAACGCTTTGATGAAGAAGGCATCACGATTCCATTCCCACAACGCGATGTACATATTTACAATCACGAAGAGAATTAGCCGGAAGAGCCAAAGAGTGGTTTGGAGGCCGTATTCTTAATGCTATATCAAATGGACGCTGAATAGCGTCCATTTTTATTGGGTACTATTGTTACTGAGTTTCCGCTTATCTTGAGCGGCATTTCTGTATCTAGCTTCACCCGCCTGAGAATTAAGTTATGATGGGGTAGGCTTAGTTTGGACAGTTGAAACCGAATGGATGATTTACAGCAAAAAACGAATACTAGAAATACAACGGTAAGAAAAGCGATACGAATCGAAAGTGTTATGAACTCTGCGATGTGGCATTTAACTCAGAGAGATATGACAGAAAGCGAGCTGATTGCAAAGCTCAAAGTGAAAACCGACAATCAAGAATGGATCGATGAAACTTTGGGCACCTTGAAAGGCTTTGGGTATCTCAAGTCTGACCAAGTGTTTGCAGAACAATTTGTGGAGCAAGCTTTTTCTGGTGAATTTGGCTCTCGATATATTGTTGAAAAATTGAAGAAGAAGGGCCTAAAGGACTCTGTGATTTCTGATGCCATCCATAAGGTGTCCTTTGAGAAATCAATTGATGAACAAAACATCTTAATAGATCGAATTAACCACTATTACACAAGCTTTACCATGAGCCGTGAAAAGCTTGTGGCGACACTGCAAAAGCGCGGCTTTAGCTATCAACAAGTTAAAGTGGCGATTGATCAGCACCCGCAAGCCCATGAACTTATGAGTAACATGCAAATTAAAGCAGAGAAGGCTGACTTAGAGAAAGAAGTGCTTAAGTATGCTCGTAAGGGTAAAGGCTTGACTGCTATCCAGCAAGAGTTGAGACAAAGACAAATCGATACCAGTGAACTGCCATCGTTAATCGACCGATTGATTAATGAAGAGCAACTGGATTTCTACTCTTCTTGTTTAGAGCAGTTACAGAAAAAATCCTATGATCTTAATGACCATAAAGAACGCTCTAAAGCTTATGCAATGTTGAGTCGAAAAGGTTTCTCTTCTGATGAGATCAAATTTGCTCTGAGTGAAGGTAACGAGTAACAGGCGGTATCGAGCTTAAGACATATCTAGTGCCTTATTTTAACGTGTCGTGTGTATGTTTTCTGTAAGACCTAGGCCATTACGTAAGGCGAATTGAATGAGCTCGTTATGGTTATTTAAATTGAGCAGTCCAAGCATTCTATACTTATGAGATTCTATGGTTCTTGAACTTAAGTGAAGTTGCTCTGCGCAATCTTTTGCGCTAAACCCTTGAGCAATCAGCGCTAAAACTTTGGTCTGCTTTTTTGTCAGTAATAGTAGCTTATCACTGTCGTCTTCTAGTCGGTTCTCATTCTGTTTTAGCGTTCTAGCTAGTGTGGAATGTTGCCAGTAACAAAGCCAAACTTCACAGACTAACTTTAAGCGTTTGATGTCTTCTAAGTCGAAATTGGTGTCGGCATCGTGAAAATGAGTAAAAGACAATGCTCCCCAACGTTGATTAAATAGCTGTAGTGGTATGATACAGTGCCAACGTCCCCCTTCTTTGTACAACTGCTTTAATACATAGTTATTGCTGTTTATGAGCTCATCTTTTGAGAAGGTTAGATAGGTCTCGTTAGTCTTCAAAAGCTTTAAGTAATCAAGATAATTACCACCAATGAGGTTCTTCTTGTTAACTGGAGGAATGTGTTTTTTGGAGACTGAGCACGTTTTGCCATCTTCTAATAAGACCATTGAATTTGGATAAAGTGTAAGACGATCAATACCAAACCAATCAAGTACGTCAAAGCTCGCTTGCGACCAAGTTGTTTGAAAGTTGTTTGGGTCACTATTGATCAAAGTTGCAGATTGCTTCATTAATAATTGTTCAAAGCTATAGTTAGAAGCGCTCACATTTTTTCCTTATCAATCGTTCGGCTACTCATTCACGCGCTGAAGATATTCGCTAAAGCACGACAGCGCAAGTTAACATTACAAGATCGCGAAGGTGTTCTAAGTTCTCTTTTTTTATAACGCTTTATTATATGAGGCATGGCGAAAAGCCGTACTTTTACTGCAGCAATTGAACGGTGTTTTTTATAGGCTCAAGAATTTTAATTCTGCCGTATAACCCTGTGATTATTTTAAGAACACTACTGACCTTATCATTGTTGATGCTAACTTTTCGTACAGCACTAGCGTCTCCTCTGTTTGTTTATGCACAATCTCCAATACATTCAAATGTGCTTTCAACTCAGCTTCGTTCGGAGGCACTATTGAATTCAAGTCCTCTTATACTCAGGCGAGTATATGGGCTCATACGGGTACTTATTCACTCGATTATTATCAGAATCAATCCACCATGGATTTTAACAATGCGGGTGTTCATGTGTCTGACTTTGAAAGTGATGATTTAACTAATGCGCTGACTTTTTACAATGAACTACTGCTGTATTCTAGAGGGCCAATGTCGCTCTCGGCTGGTGGTTCGCTGTTTTATAACAATGTAAAAAATGGGCTGTTTGCGAGAACAAGCTTCGAGCAAGGTATTCAACTCAACTACAGCTACATCACGCCAAGGCATAGCATATTCTCCACCCTCGGGCTCGTACATCGAAACAGCGATGGCTCTTCTGTGAGAGATGAAAACCTAAGCCCTGAAAACCTCAGTACAAGTTGGGCGATAGGGTATGAATACCGGCTTAACCAACAACACAGTTTGGTTATAGAGTCTCTCAACTATCAAGGTTGGGCGAGTAATGATCCTGATTTTTCAGAAACCTCTAACGAAGTGGTCGTTGGGTATCGATATCGTTTGTATCGACTCGCGGTTGAAACCTTGATAGTCGAAAACATCCGTAACATGGATAACAGCACGGACATCGGCTTTACACTCGGATTGCGTTTTTCTATATAAACGACACATTAATATATTCTTATTTCATGAAATTCACCAAAGCTATAAAGTTTCAGTAAATTTACGGTATATCAATAACATAATTTTTTGAACAATAGCGCCACTCCAAAAGGCCGAATCAATATATACAGGTAGTGGTTATCATGAAAAAGACATTAGTAGCACTTGCGATTGCGAGTATTTCAAGCTCAGCTTTCGCTGTAAACACAAGCAGCCAAAACAGCCAGAACGAAGATATGTTTGCATTTGATTCAATGCATAAAGATCAATTCTCAGTATCAGGCTCTTTTGGTGTTGGTGGTTACTACGACACGGGCTCTAAAGCGTTTTATGATGACTGGGCGACAGGCCTTACGCTTGCAGTAAACTACCGCAACAACCGTGTTGTCGGTTACTTCGAAACTGACTTAATGGTGAATTACACGACAGACAACAACGTTTCTGCAAATGACGCAGCAACGGCGGGTTGGACAAACGGTATCGATACAGGTCCAGCAACTGACGTAGATAAAGCGTGGCTTGGTTTTGATACTGGTTTCGGTATCGCTTCATTCGGTTGGGAAAACGATACTGCATTAGACAAAGTAGATGGCGCTGGTGATACAACATACGAGTTTGGGGCTTCTGCTGGCGACGCTTCTGATGCGTTCAACGTTATCAAGTTCCAAGGTGCAACCAATGGCTTTGCTTACGGCGTTTCTTACTTTGAAACTGACGATGATCATAACGATGCTGACAAGGGTATTAACGGTTACATCGGTTTAGAGCAAGAAGTGTTCAATATTTACGCTGGTTATGAATCGCGTGATAACGATGCTGATTACGAAGTATATACGGTGTCAGGTAATGTAAAAGTTGGCGACCTTACGCTAGGTATGAACTCTTGGATTGATGAAAGTGACTCTAAGAAAGACACTGGTTACTACGTTTCAGGTGGTTACGCGGTTTCTGCCGATCTAACAATTGCAGCGGGTTACGCATTTAACAGTAATGAATTAGATGGTCAATCTGACGTAGATTCTTCTTACATCAATATTGCGGCAATGTACCGTATCGCTGATAACGCTGACATGGGTATCGATATCAAGCAAGATTTAGACGGTTACCGTGTTGGCGAGGCTAGCGCGCAATACGATGAAGAGACACACGTATTCGCAGCCGCTTACTACTACTTCTAAGATTTCAAATACTGAAACTGAACACTATGGTGTAATCGCTTGCCTGGTCGTTATACCGTATTCTCTTCCTTATGCAGTTTAAGCATCCACAAATCGACATGTGGTATGCCACTCAATACCACGAGTGGAATTATTATTTGGAGAAATGTAATGGTTAAGAGCATTACGGCTAAGGGTATTATTTATGGAAATGATACCCTATTTACGTGTAAGCCTAATCGAAATGGATTCTTCGAGTTAGCACGTAAACATGGAAGAGTTGCAGGTACTCGCCCACAAGATCTCAAGAATAAGGTTTATGCCGAAACTCTTGATGAAGCTTGGCATTTACTCAAAACAGAAAAGTTTTATATTGTTTTGACGGGACAAGTATTTGGTATTCACAGAAAGTCTTTACGCAGTGTTGATTCTGACGATATTGATTTCGAGAATGACATTCAACCTGTATGTGCCACGATGTAGACTCGGGTACAAAGCAAAAAAGGACGCTCATTGATCGTCCTTTTTTCGTTTGGTCTTTTGGTTCAACCTAGGTTAAAGGTGCTTAGCACCTGCTATCGACCGTATTGCCCAACGATGAATTGCTCAAACTCATCACACATCTGATGGTTTGAGCTATTATTATTCGCTAGCTCGGCTGCCCCATCAACGATCGAAATCTTAGCATTCAAATCAGCAATTGGTGCACGTTCTCTTGTCGACAGCTGCTTGATTTTTTGCTCTTCAATCGCCCAAGCTTGCTCTGGCGATAAGTTGCACTCGTCGGCGAGGTATTTGGCGTTAAAACCTTCTCCTGTCAGGCTTTCGATTGTCCCATTATGATTCACGCTATTTCCCTTGTACCAGTAGTGCTTAGCCAACAAAGGGCCGATTTCTGGGTTATCGGTTAAATAACCAAACTTGTCAGTGAAATAGGCACGAGTTTGGTAAACCGCCATATGAGCCAATAGATAGCCTTGGTAAGCACAAGAAGCTTCATCGGACAGCAAATGTGGAATCGCCATTAATGGGCGTGGACTGCAAGATAATCCAAGAATCGTTTTCTCACTATGACGTGCGAGCTCCGTGATTTTTTCAGGTGTCAGATCTTCATCCGCCAATTCGTATAGCGCTCGTTCAAAGTAAGGAACCACAAGAATGCTGCGTTCTTCATAGGCTTTGAATGGTTGTTTGTTATCAATGATAGCTTTAATCAATTCATCTGGTATAGGTTGGCCTTCTGAATTCAGCGCATACTGTTTTAGCCAATCGGCATCTGTCAGCAGACTGTCGCAGAACATCGATTGGGTTTCGGCATAAGCCATCGAGGTTGGTGCAAATTCCTGAGAGAAACAAGGCGCATTCATTTTCACATTGGCAAAGTGTGCGGCGTGTCCACCTTCGTGAAACAGCGTATTAATACCATCATAACCACTGCCAATTTGATCGGGTTTGGCATTGCTAGTGAAGTTTACTTTAGCAGCAACCCAAGCACCTTGATCATAGAAAGAAGGAATAGGCCCATGACAGAACCCATTTGGGTATTTACCTTTACGATCAAGGAGATCCAGTTTCAGTGTTGCTTGAGAATATTCGATGTTGAGACGGCCAAAAGACTCTATCCAGCGTCTGAGTGACTTTGAGAATGGAACATAAGGGTCCAAGTCATTCATAACATCACCAGCAAAAGAGTAGATAAAGTTATGCGCTTCCAGTGCATTCTGGCCTTTTTTCTCAGCTAAGTTAGTTAGGCTTTTTAGATTGTTATCGCGCGTGCGTGCTTCGAAGTCATCCAATATCGTGAACAATTGTTGTGTCGTCATTTGCTCAGTTTTAACCACTGAGTAATCAAAGAAGGTTTTGAAACCAAGCGATTGAGCAAACTGATTGCGCTTTTTGATAAGTTCGATGAAGCCGTTAGCTAATAGCCATTGTTCTAAATCTAATAGTGCTTGGTGTGCAGAAAGTCTTACCTGTTCATTGCCATTACTTCTGACGGCTGAACCTAGAACCGGCAATGATCCTTCGGTCTCTTCACCCGCTTCATTTACGTAAGTCATGACATGGTTTTGTTTTTTCTCAAATAATTCGGCCTCAAATTTGATGAGTTCGGCTTTCAACTTCTGAGATGGTTCTGATTCGATCGAGTGAGATCTAAAGGTCGCTAGCCAACCATTTAATCCGGTTAGTGTGCTCTTCCTTTCTTCAAGATCTTGAATCTCGCCGATTGCATCAATGTGTTTTTGGATAGCAGTAATTTGCTCGGCAGAACTAAGAAACTCGGTCCACTGGGTTTGTGCAGATGTTGACCCATCGTGGTCATCACTTATTCCCATGTAAGTATCCCAAAAGAAGTCTTCTTTTGCTTTGTGAGTCGCAAGATAATCTTGATTTAATTGGTTGAGATAGTTCGTTGCAGTCATGATGTTCCTTGAAAAATAACGCCTGAGTTTCAAGATTATGACACATTCATAGGACGTATTTTATGACGTTGCATATAACGGAATGTAAGTCACAGGATCTCGGTTTACATTACGACGTATGTGTGTAAATTAATTAACTGTTAACGTTTTGTTTTTTGCTAGTATTATTTAAAGAATATCCGCTGATTTTTTCGCCTTTTATTGAGCAAATGGATGTCCTCAATGTCAGCGTTTTTGTAAGGAAGAGGTTTAGGATGGATCCTATTTTATATATCGAAGTTGGTGGTGTCGTATGGCAGGTATTTGCTGATGGTACATGGCTTCAAGTGCCCGCATCACAGCCTAAAGTTGAAGGTGTGCAAGTTGTTAGTATTGAGTCTCAGAATTTAGATCAGACTCAATCGATCACTGAGCCACAAATAGCGGCTGTCGAACAACAACTCGAAGAGGTCGTGACTCAGCTCGTCAACAATATCGAAAGTGCGCCTCAACAACCGAGTTCTGCCAATGATCAACCCAGCTCCAGTGCCTCTTTTATTGCATATGTTCGCTCTACATTAGATGAAACTCTTGCAGAAGCAGGTTTTGACACTCGACCGACCGAATATGAAGAGGAAGACACCACTTCAAACGATGGGAATCTAGATGCGCTGTTACCTAGTGCAGAACTGACCGTAGATATACTTGATGGCGGCGACGGTTACGAAAACCAGTTTGAAGTACCAGGTGTAACTATTAAGGGTACGGCTGTGGATGTTCGTGATGGACGAACAGTTGCAATTACCATCACCGATGTTAACGGCAACACATTAACTACCACTGCGATCACAACTAACGAAACCTATGTTGTAAATGGTGTCGATCTTACTTCACTAGCTGAAGGTGATCTCCAAGTTGACGCGATTATTGCCGATGATTTTGGTAATAGCATCACTGCTAACGATTCCACAATCAAAGATACGCTAGCGACAATTGATGTCGATTTTGATGGTTTTGGCGATGAGTTTTATAACGAATTCGAAGTCAGCAATGGTGCATTGGTTGGCACAGTGACCAATGTGGAAGATGGTCAAGTTATCTTAATTACGATTACAGATAGTGATGGCTTATCTGTAGATTATTCCACGAACGTGTCTGGTAACAGCTGGACACTCGAAAACCAAGACTATTCCAATTTCGCGGAAGGCGAACTCACGGTTGTTGCAAGCACCGTCGATATTGCCGGAAACCCTACGTCAGCTACCGATACCATTGTTAAGGATACGCTTGATCGAATCCTTGTTAGATTCGATGGGTTTGGCGATAACTATTATAACGAAAATGAAGTTAGCAAAGGTGCATTGATTGGTGCGATCTTCAATGTCGAAGATCGCCAAGTTATTGATATCACGATCACGGACAGCAATGGTTTATCCGTTGGCTACACGACAGTTGTGTCTGGTAATTTTTGGAGTCTGAAAGACCAAGATTACTCTGGTTTTTCAGAAGGTGAGTTGACGGTTGTCGCTAGTACGACGGACGTAGCTGGTAATACGATTTCGTCTACCGATACAATTATTAAAGATACCTTAGTCAACATTGGTGTTGATTTCTCTGCATCTGATGATGAGTTTTATAACCAAGCTGAAGTCTCAAATGGGGCGTTGGTTGGTACTGTGGCAAATGTGGAAGACGGTCAAACTATATCTATCACAATCACAGATGCTAATGGCAAGTCGGTTGATTATTCAACAACGGTATCCGGTGGTAATTGGACTCTGACTGACCAAGACTATTCAGGTTTTACAGATGGCGAGTTGACGGTTGAAGTTAGCGTTACAGATATCGCAGGTAACACAGCAACATCTAGCGATACGATAGTTAAAGATACGTTAGCCAGCATTGGCGTTGATTTTTCTTCATCTGATGATGAGTATTACAACTCAGTAGAGGTGAGCAATGGCGCATTGGTCGGCACGGTGACCAATGTTGAAGATGGCCAGACAGTATCAATCACCATCACCGATGCCGATGGTAAGTCAGAAAATTATACCGCGATAGTTTCTGGTGGCGAATGGAGTCTCATTGGTCAAGATTATTCAGCCTTCGCTGAAGGCACGCTAACAGTAGAAGCTACGGTTTCAGACGTTGCAGGCAACACTGCTACTTCTAGCGATACCATCGTCAAAGATACGCTGGCAGACATCAGTGTCAATTTCGATGGTTTTGGTGATGAGTATTACAATTCTGCCGAGGTGAGTAATGGCGCATTAGTTGGCACGGTGACCAATGTTGAAGATGGCCAAGAAGTTTCAATCACTATCACCGATGTTGATGGCAAGTCAGAAAATTATACCGCGATAGTATCTGGTGGCGAGTGGACATTAGTCGGCCAAGACTATTCGGGTTTTGCAGAAGGTATCATGACTGTAGAGGCTACAGTTACTGACGTTGCAGGCAATACTGCAACTTCTAGCGATACTATCGTCAAAGATACGTTAGCAGACATCAGTGTCGATTTTGATGGCTTTGGTGATGAGTATTACAACTCCGCCGAAGTGAGTAATGGCACTTTGGTCGGAACTGTGACCAATGTTGAAGATGGCCAGACAGTATCAATCACCATCACCGATGTCGATGGCAAGTCAGAAAATTATACCGCGATAGTTTCCGGTGGCGAATGGACTCTCATTGGTCAAGATTATTCAGTTTTCGCTGAAGGTACGTTAACAGTTGAAGCTACGGTTTCAGACGTTGCAGGCAACACTGCTACTTCTAGCGATACGATCTTCAAAGATACGCTGGCGGATATTAGTGTCGATTTTGATGGTTTTGGTGATGAGTATTACAACTCTGCCGAGGTCAGTAATGGTGCATTGGTCGGCACGGTGACCAATGTTGAAGATGGCCAGACAGTATCAATCACTATCACCGATGCCGATGGTAAGTCAGAAAATTATACCGCGATAGTTTCTGGTGGCGAATGGAGTCTCATTGGTCAAGATTATTCAGCCTTCGCTGAAGGCACGCTAACAGTAGAAGCTACGGTTGCGGACATTGCGGGTAATACGGCAACTTCTAGCGATACGATCGTCAAAGATACGTTAGCGGACATCAGTGTCGATTTTGATGGTTTTGGTGATGAGTATTACAACTCTGCCGAGGTCAGTAATGGCGCATTGGTCGGCACGGTGACCAATGTTGAGGATGGCCAAACAGTATCAATCACTATTACGGATATTGATGGCAAGTCAGAAAATTATACCGCGACAGTGACTGCTGGCGAGTGGACTCTAACTGGCCAAGATTATTCAGCTTTCGCTGAAGGTGAGTTAACGGTTGAAGCAAGCGTTACGGACATTGCCGGTAATACAGCAACTTCTAGCGATACGATCGTCAAAGATACGCTGGCGGATATTAGTGTCGATTTTGATGGTTTTGGTGATGAGTATTACAACTTAGCCGAAATTACTAATGGTGCCTTGGTTGGCACGGTTGAGGATGTTGAAGACGGTCAAACGATCACTATTACCATCACCGATAGCCTTAATGTCTCCCAAGTTTATACGACCACAGTAGTTGGCGGAAACTGGACGCTGACAGGTCAAGACTATTCGGGTTTTGCAGAAGGAATCTTGACCGTAGAAGCTAGCGTTACGGATGTTGCGGGCAATACGGCAACTTCTAGCGATACCATCGTCAAAGATACGCTGGCAGACATCGATGTCGATTTTGATGGTTTTGGTGATGAGTATTACAACTCCGCCGAAGTGAGTAATGGCACTTTGGTCGGAACGGTGACCAATGTTGAAGATGGCCAAGAAGTTTCAATCACCATCACCGATGTTGATGGTAAGTCAGAAAGTTATACCGCGATAGTTTCTGGTGGCGAATGGACATTAGTCAGCCAAGACTATTCGGGTTTTGCTGAAGGTACGCTAACAGTAGAAGCAAGTGTTACAGACGTTGCGGGTAATACGGCAACTTCTAGCGATACCATCGTTAAAGATACGTTAGCGGACATCAGTGTCGATTTTGATGGTTTTGGTGATGAATATTACAACTCTGCCGAGGTGAGTAATGGCGCACTGGTCGGCACGGTGACCAATGTTGAAGACGGTCAAGAAGTTTCAATCACTATCACCGATGTTGATGGCAAGTCAGAAAATTATACCGCGACAGTGACTGGTGGCGAGTGGACTCTAACTGGCCAAGATTACTCTGCCTTCGCTGAAGGTACGCTAACAGTAGAAGCAAGCGTTACGGACATTGCCGGTAATACGACAACTTCTAGCGATACCATAGTCAAAGATACGTTGGCGGATATCAGTGTCAATTTCGATGGTTTTGGTGATGAGTATTACAACTCCGCCGAAGTGAGCAATGGCACTTTGGTCGGCACGGTGACCAATGTTGAAGATGGCCAAACAGTGTCAATCACCATCACCGATGTCGATGGTAAGTCAGAAAGTTATACCGCGATAGTTTCCGGTGGCGAGTGGACTCTAACTGGCCAAGATTATTCAGCTTTCGCTGAAGGTGAGTTAACGGTTGAAGCAAGCGTTACGGACATTGCCGGTAATACAGCAACTTCTAGCGATACCATCGTTAAAGATACGTTGGCGGACATCAGTGTCGATTTTGATGGTTTTGGTGATGAGTATTACAACTTAGCCGAAATTACTAATGGTGCCTTGGTTGGCACGGTGACCAATGTTGAAGACGGTCAAACGATCACTATTACCCTTACCGATAGCCTTAATGTCTCCCAAGTTTATACGACCACAGTAGTTGGCGGAAATTGGACGCTGACAGGTCAAGACTATTCGGGGTTTGCAGAAGGAATCTTGACCGTAGAGGCTAGCGTTACGGATGTTGCGGGCAATACTGTTACTTCTAGCGATATAATCGTTAAGGATACTCTGGCAAGTATCACAGCAAAATTCGATGATGCCGACAACATACTCAACACTGAAGAGGTTCAATCTGTTCGTCTACAAGGTGTTGTTCAAAATGTAGAAAATGGACAGCCTATTACCGTCACAGTTTCGGATAGCAATAATCAGTCTATCACGTTACAAACCGTAGTTGTTGCAGGGGCTTGGAGCATCGATGATGTCGATCTGTCTGCATTTGCGGATGGCAACATTACCGTAGAAGCAGTTACCGTTGATATTGCAGGTAATGAAACAACGGGCACAGACTCGACAGGACAAATTGATACCGTCCCACCTGTTATCGATATTGATACCTTATCTGGTTTCAACATCTTAGATTTTCGTAGTGGTGATTTAACCACCATGCAGGGTACGACCGATGTTTCCGAAGGTTTACCTGTCTACATAGAGATCAATGATGGTACGCAAACGCTGACTTTTGAAGGTGTAGTTGATGCGTCCGGTGGCTGGCTAGTCGAGAATATTGATGTCTCTAGCTTAGACCCATCTACTGAGTGGATTATCGATGCGAGAGTTGTTAACTCGATTGGTAATGAAGTCAGTGATGACATGCCAAGTATTATACTGCCAGATTCAGTCTCATTTTCTGAAAGTACGGTTGGTATCTTTGGAGATCAAACCCAAGTCGCTGACATCAATATTCAGTTTGCTGATGAGTTTGCTTTTAGTGCAAACCAAGTCTCTGCTGAGGGAGTGACGTCTCAAGGTCAATCTATCGCTATTGAATTAGAGTCTGACGGTCAAGTGATCAAAGCAACACGAACCGATGGAACACTGGTTTTCGAAGCTAAGATTGTTGGAGATACCGTTGAAATCACTTTCTACCAAGCGGTTGACCAACAGGCTGGTGAAGAGTTACTTCAAACGGCGATCATTATCGAAGGTCTTCAGATTGATGATGATGGAACCACTGAGCTCGTTTTAGGCGAATTACCGATCACGATTCTAGATTCTGAACCTTTGCTGTTCGGCGAGTCTTACTCGATGGTTGAAGGTGAAACATCGTCAGGCAACGTTCTTAACAATGACATTGACCTTGATACCGCACTAACCATTAGTAGCGTCGAAGTTGGTGGAGTCAGTCAGGATATTTCAGGTGCAACTCCTGCGGTGTTCAATACCGGGGATGGTGTATTGACCGTATTTGCTAATGGCCAGTGGACCTTTGAAGCCAATCGAAATCTAGATCATAACCAAGACCATACCGTTATCTTCAATTACGTTGCCGCTGACTCTAGTGGTGATTTTGGTTCTGCAACGGCGACTATTGATATCATGGATGGTGCGGCAGGACAGATATTGGATGATTCGAAAACGGTGACGGAAGTCGACGTGATCTCCGGTTCGCAAACCATCAATGCTCAATTTACTATATTAGGTGGTTCGGATAATCCAGACCCAGATTCTATACAATTTAGCTCTGAGACTGTCGCGCAACTAGAAGCGTTAGGTATTACTTCAGGTGGCGACGCTATAGTGCTTACTTATACTCTCAGCGCAGATGGTCGTACTATTACAGCTAAGCAAGGTGAGGATGATGTGTTCTCGTTTTCAATGACGACAACGGTCAACGGGAACAATGTACTTGCCGATATCGTTTTGGTGATTGAACGGCCACTCGACCATGTGCTCACCAGTGATTTACTCACGATTCCGTTAAATATTATTGGTACAGACACCGATGGCACTGCTTTAGAAAACGGCCAAATATCATGGGTGATCGAGGACGGTAATGATCCGAGTTTAATTCTCGATTCAAATTCTTCGGTCAACGAGTCGGAGCTAAGCAATGATCCTATCGGTGAAGTCAGTAGCACCGGAACCTTCAGTATCGGGATTGGCAGTGATTATTTAGATAGCGTGTTCTTTGATTTAGCTGATCAACCTCAGCTCTTTAGTGGCGGCGAGCAGATTTATTACACCGTTTCTGAGGATGGTACATTATTGACTGGCTACGCAGGGCCAGTCGCTGGTGGTGACGTTGCCTTTACCGTGAGTTTCGCAGCGCCGGTATCAGATGATGTAGACAGCAGTGTGGATTACGTCTTCACACTGTACAAAGGTTTGGATCAAGCCAATGGCACGGATACCATACCGTTTACTGTTACAGCCCGTGATTCCGATAACGACCAAACTAAACTAGATTTAATCGTTTCTATTACCGACGGTGGTGAGCCAACGATTGGCAGCGGTACGGTTGAATTGTCTGAAACCCCAATTGCGGATACTACTCCTGATGGCGTAAAACAGAGTGCAGTGGTTAATTTGGATATCACGGCATCGCATGATCCTATCGTTTATCTTGGTATTGATGTGACAAACGGTCAAGCCGTTTTGGATAGCGACGGTGAAGCAGTCACCCATAATGGCGAGGCTTTATCTTGGAGAGATAATGGTGATGGCAGTTTTGATGCGATATTAAGTAATGGCGATGTCATTATGCAGATTCGTCTGCCATCTGATTATTTCTTAGAAGCTAATATCTCAGGTACCGCTGCCGTTGAGATTGATTTATATCGCTCTATTGATCATGGTGCTGGGTTAAAAGATACCGAATTGAGCATACCGGCCACGGTTGTCGTTATTGATTCAGATGGTTCGCGTTCCACCCAAAAATCAGACATTAAAATATACGATGGTAAGGATCCTGCATTCTCGATTGTAGGCAGCATATCTGTCGATGAAGATGGACTCATTGGTGACAACGAACAAACTGGGACTGAAGAACCAAGCCCATCGATCGCTATTATCCAAGGCTCGGACGATATCGCATCAGTTTCAGTTAATACCGATGCTTTTGACGCATTAGCTTATACCAGTGGTGGGCAAGCCATTTCATTGCAGGCAGTGAATGCCGATGGTTGGTATTACGCTCAAGATACGTCGGGTAACGATATCTTCCGAATTCGTTTTAACAACGATGGCACAACAGAGTTCAATCTATATGCGCCGCTTGATCATGCTACGGGTGATGGTGAAAATAATCTTTCTGTGAATTTTGAATTGGTCGTTACTGATGCCGATGGTGATAGTTCTGATCCGGCTATTTATGTTGTTAATGTTACGGATGCAGTGCCAACTTCTCGTTCTGGATCCATTGAAATGGTGGAAGGCGATAATCTCAGCGGACAGTTCTTAACAGAAGGATTTGCTGGTGCGGATGGCGCCGTCATTGTTAGTTTTGACTATCGCGGTGATATCTACACTTTTACCGATGCAATTACGTCAATCGAGATTGATCTCATTAATGATTTTGATAATAGCGTCTACGGTCAGTTTACGCTTAACTCTGATGGCAGCTACCAACTGACTACTAATGCCAATGTATCAACTGACCCTACCGATCCTCGATTAATCGATGACATTGATTATTTGGTTCGCGATGCCGATGGTGATGAGGTCACGAGTACTGCAGAGCTTGTCCTAGATGATAACGAAGGCTTTATTCGTTATGAGGATTCTGAAACTACAGAAGATAACGATGCCATTATTGTGGTGAGTGTTTCTACCGGAGACGTTGACCAAAGCGAAACCGTTACGGCTATTGAATTCTCAGAAGATTCTTTGCAAGGCGGTAGCCTGTATTTAGATGGCGTATTACTTCAAGTGGTTGATGGAAAAGTGACGCTTTCAGGCAATCAGTTAACAGTGATTGACAGTCAGTTTACCGGCCCTAATGGTCAGTTAACTTATCGACCGGCACTTCATGAATCAAATACGACCTCAACGGTTATTCTAGCGATCAACGCCATTATTAGTACTGACACAATTCCAAAAGAATTGACCGCAGATGTCTCTGTTTCTGTTTTACCCGTAGCGGATGCGCCGGATTGGTCTGATTCAGTGTTCACCTACCAATCGGTAGAAGATGACGCAGACCCAATTAAATTAGATATCACTGCTCAGTTGGTTGACCAAGATACATCTGAAGAACTGTCTTACACCATTAGCGGCATTCCCGATGGGCTGAATATCACCTTGAACGGAAACGCGGTTAAAGAAGGCAAAGAGTACACCCAGAACCAAATCGACAAAATGGAAATCAGAGCTGATGAAAATCTTGCTGGTCGATTTGAGTTTGAGATTACTGCGATTGCAACCGAAGCGGGAAACACTTTCGCTGACCCCGCAGATAAAACGGCCGATATCGTCAATACCGTAGTCGTTGAAATCTCACCGGATGCTGATACTCCACATGTATCCGTTAAGGACTACAAAGGTCTAGAAGATGAAATCATCTTCCTCAAGAACGTGATTGATGGATCGCTAACTGATACCGACGGTTCTGAATCGTTAAGCTATCAAATCGAACTGCAAGATGGTTGGTCTATCCAAGGTGGACTGTTCGACTTAATTGGTCCTGATACCTACCTAGTCTCTGCGGAGGCCATCGAGAATGGTGTGGCTTATCTTCTACCAAAAGAAGACATCAGCTCGTTTACTGAAGATTTGTACATTAAGGTCACGGCGGTAGCCACAGAATCTGCCATTGACTCACTAGACCCTATCAATGTGACTGCGTTAAGCGATACTCAAACCATCAACATCTTCCTCAAAGGCGTTGTTGATGAACCTACTGTTGTGGATGGAGGAAATGCGCATTGGGAATATGACAGTATTACCAAAGTCATCAGCAATCAATCTGTTCTCAATGAAGATGGTTTGATTCAACTCGACTTTGTCGTCCAAACAACTGATGACGATGTTTCTGAAGATATCAATATACTGCTTACTAATATTCCTGACGGCACCTTGCTGGTGGATTCATTGGGTGAGCCTGTGTCGCTGACCATCGCCTACATTGACGATGTAACAGGCCCAGTATTCCAGGTTTCTAACGCCCAACTGAATGATTTGTATCTCAAGCCAATTACTGATTTTAGTGGTGAGCTAGAGCTAACCGTTATTGCTATCTCTACAGAGCCTGATGGTGATTCGGGCGAATTCCCGATGGCGTTGAAAGTAGAGTTAGCGCCCGTTGTTGATCAAGAAGATGGTCAAACAGTTAGCACTCAAGGTATTGAAGACAGCCAAATTGGATTGAACCTAGAGCCATCAGTGAATCAAGATGTTGATGGGAGTGAGTCTTTAACAGGTTATGTGATTGACAGTCTTCCTGCTGATCTGACTCTTTATTTCGATGGTAGTGTTATTGCCGTACCAGCTTCAGGGTTAGATTTAGAAAGTTTATTAGACTCTACGACGCCAACACTGTCCGAGCTTTTAAGTAGCGGAAGACTGTCAGTCACCGCGACTGAAGATTTGAGCGGTACATTTTCGATTCCAATTACCTATGAAGTTACCGACACTTCGCCGACAGGCGCAACTGATGTAAAAGATATCTCGGGATCAATCAGTGTTACCGTTGATGCGAGGGTCGAGTTAGATACTCGTTTGGAAAGTTCTGGTCAGCTATACACCAGTGATGACGGTTCTCCAGTCAACGTGTCGGATGCAGTTACTTTTGTTGACGCTGATATGGATGGCTCAGAGTTCTTAGATTATATCTTGATCGATGTGCCTGATGGTTATTCGCTGATTATCGAACACCCGAACGGAGCCGCTCAAGATGTTTCAGGAAACTGGATTATCTCTGCGAACGGTCTTACGAGTGACTCTATTCAAGAGTTGGCGAAAGAGATCTTGAGCGGTATGACGATCTCCAGCCCAAGTGACACACCTGTTTTAGATATTGTGGTGCGTGCTCGTGTTATCGATGGCGAAGATTCAAAGTATATTGATACTTCATTCCAAATTCAGATCACTGGCCATGACGGCGGTGGCGGTACTTGTGACCCTGTAGGTCCACCAAGCCCAATTCAACCTGATGGTGATATCAAAACGCCTGAGGGAGAAGACATCGACCTTACCGGTTTATTGAATACCAATGTAGGTAGTGATCCGGACAATGAGATCTCTTTCTATATTCCTGCCGATTCTCTTCCTGAAGGCGTAGAGATTTCAGGTGATGGTGTTATTGCCGAATACGACGCTTCTGGTGAGGTTGTCGGTTACTCGATTACAGCGGATGGACTATCCAAACTAACGCTAACAGGATTGGACGAAGACTTCGCTGGATGTATTGATTTCACGATAGAGACGATTGAAACGTCACCGTGTAATGGTAAAACCGTAACGACAGCTCAAACCATCAGTATTCAAGTGCTGCCAGTCGTAGATGACATTACCGTTGCCACGGATTCGACAACAATCCAGGAAGATATTACAACCGACCTTAACCTTGAGTTAGTTCTCGGTGATAGTGTTGAAGACGGGCAGTTAATCACGGGAGAGGGTAACAGTGCTACCGGTAAAGAGACCGTTAACTCTCTAACAATAACGGTATCAAATGGCGGCACGTTATCAGAGTATCCTGCTGATACTGGTTTGTTGGTCGACAATGGCAACGGTACGTGGACGGTAACCGATCCTAGCCGATTAAGTGATGTTTTGGTGACACCACCAGAACATTACAGTGGTGAGATTACGCTAACGGTGACGGCCAATATTACCGATGAAGCGGATTGCGTGACTGAAACGGATACGCAAGATAAAACGACCGTGGTGACGATCACCGTTGAACCTGTTGCAGACGCTGCGAACTTGGTGACTGATGATATTGTTGGCGATGAAGACAATTATATTTCTTTATCTTCATTGAGTGCTGAGTTGATTGACCAAGATGGTTCTGAAAACATGTCGCTTTCATTGAAGGGCGTGCCCGAGGGCGCTGTTGTTGCTATAAAAGTAGGAGATAGCTACGAATTAGTTCCAAATAATGGCGTTGATGGCGGTAGTTTTGATGGGAATCCTACTTATGAGTGGCAGCTCGATCCAAGTCAGCTTGCTAATCTCGTTATCTTACCGTCGAGAGATTTTAGTGGAGATATGAATCTAGTCCTTGAGGCGATTACTCAGGAAATCGGCACGACAGATATTCGTTATACCGAATCTGAATTTACCGTTGGTGTAAACCCTATCGGCGATAAAGTGGAGTTCTTCGATTTACCTGAACAGCTCACTGGAAGTGAAGATGATGGCATCGTGATTCCTCTCGATGCTAATAGCTTTGAAACCAACAGTGATGAATTCTTAGCAATTACCGTAACGGTGAATTCGACTTCGGATCCATCAGGTATAGTTGGGCTAGATCGAATTCGAATTGGATCAGAAACCAGTTCTTTCACCAATGTGGGTGGCATCATACAGGCGACGATCCTCGTTAAGGCAAGCTCTGTTGATGAGCTCGAATTATTTGCGGGCGATGCGTTTGGTAACCTCGATATTACGATTACAGGCCGAACGGTTGATCAAAATACCGTACTCGGTGAGTTAGTGGTCGACACGGGTGACCCGAGCTCGCAAGACATGACGCTTATTATCACACCAGAACCTGATGCACCGTTACTAAGCGTCGAATACGCTTCAATTGTCGCAGAAGCGAGTGGCACGATTCCTCTTGGTTTAGACCTTTCTCTTGTAAACCCTGCCGATTCAGAAGTGGGCTTCATTACAATTTATGATATTCCCGCAGGTTTGACGTTCTCACACGGCTCTATGGTCGATGGTCAATATGTGGTGGACTTGGCAGATGTACCTAATCTAGCGATTACGGGTGGCTATGATGGCGTTGACCCATTTGAACTCACCATCGAACCTTCTGCTGAAATAGGTAACAACCAAGCGGTAGGGTTACCTCAAACGGTATCGGTTGAGTTTGTAGCTGAGGGTGACTCTACGATTACTGCGACAGATGATAATGACCTGCTGATTGGCGGTACGGGCTCTGATAATTTTGTGTTTGCCTCTTCAGGCTTAGGGAGTGTAGAAGCCCCAAGCTACGATGTGGTTCAAGATTTTGATGCGTCTCCAGATACTGATGCAATTGACCTCTCGGGTATTTTGGGAAGCCTAGGGCTTAATACAGGGTTAGGGGCAACACAATATCTAGATTTAGAAGAATCTGGTGAAGGTGTGACCATTTCTATTAAACCTAATGGCGATGAAGACGTTCAACAAAACATCTTATTAGCCGATGTTACGTACGACGATCTGTATCAAGGCGACAGTAGCAGTGCATTAGAAGCACAAATTTTACAAAAAATGATAGAAGACAATAATTTAACGCTGTAAGTTAGATGTACAGTCTATAAAAGGAAGTTTAGATTGGTAGAACAAAAAGACAGCTGGCTAGGTTGTGTGGAATGGTTATGTGAGCATTTTAATGTTCGCAGCCATCCTTCCAAAATAGTGTCTGGCCTACCTTTAAATGAAGGAAGGCTCAATGAATCCCTTTTCCCAAGAGCCATTGAGAAATCGGGGTTAACTTTGAGCCACGTTAAAAAAGAATTACTGACTCAATGTCAGTTCCCCGTTGTTGCTGTTAATTCTGCGACAGGGACTCCCGTTGTCGTCACTCAAGGCTCCGGTGACGACTTTCAAATATTGGATTGCGAAACCAATTCAAGTCAACAAACATCGTTAAAAGACTTGGTTGCTCAAGTGGAATCGTATGTGTGGCAAGTGGGTGCTCAAGCTCTTGATGATGCGCGTGTTCAATCCCATGAACGCAGCGAGAATAAGTCCAACACCCGTTGGTTGTGGCGTGTCGTCAAAGAAGTAAAACCTTGGTACAGAGACCTGTTTATCGCTTCATTCTTGATCAACTTGCTTGCGCTAGTCGTGCCTCTTTTTACTATGAACGTGTACGACCGCGTGGTTCCGAACCAAGCGTTTAACACGCTTTGGGTTCTGGCGGCAGGCGTTGGTATTGTTGTTATTTTTGATTGGGTATTGAGAAGCTCGCGAAGCTCTGTGACTGACATGGCTGGGCGCTATATTGATAACAAGTTGTCTTCTCAACTGTTCTCTAAAGTCCTTGGTATGAAGTTGGAAAATCGACCTCAATCGGTAGGCGCATTTGCCAGACAGCTTCAAGATTTCGATAGCGTGAAAGACTTCTTCACCTCGATTTCTTTAGTCACTTTAGTCGACCTACCATTTACCTTGCTGTTCCTGTTCCTTATCGGTTGGCTTGGTGGCGCGATGATGTTCATCCCTGTCGCAATTATGCTGGTATTGATTGTGCTGAGCATTGCGATGAAAGGTAAAGTTGAGAAAACATTCGATGAAACCGCACGTTTGTCGACACAAAGACAAGCACAGCTGTTTGATTGCTTAACAACCCTTCCTGATATCAAGCAAAACAACGCTGAGGGTATTACCCAGAAACGTTGGGAACAGACTATTTCGTCGCTCTCTCAATGGCAGACTCAATCTCGCCACTATTCAAATATCGTGACACACTCCATTCAGTCGAGTCAGCAGATCGTCACCATCACTCTCATCATCTTTGGTGTGTATCAGATCTCTGAAGGCTTGCTGAGTATGGGTGGCTTGATAGCGGTGGTGATGTTGAGTGGACGAGCCGCAAGCTCGGTGAATCAACTTTCTCTTTTAATGCTGAGATTCCAACAAACACGTTCGGCTGTTGAAGGTCTAAATCAGATCATGGACTTACCGCAAGAAGAGTCTAAGCACCAAGTGATTGATAAGGGTGACTTTGATGGTGGGGTTAGGCTAGATGAAGTTACATTTACTTATCCAGAGACTCAGAGCCCAGCGCTTAAGGAAATTTCTTTGGGGATAAAACCGGGTGAGCGAGTTGGCCTTGTTGGTGCTGCTGGTGCAGGTAAAACCACGCTTTTATCTATTGTTGCTCGTCAATATGTACCAACAACAGGGCAAGCTTTCTACCAAGAAATTGATGGACAATTATGGCCAACCAGTGTCTTGCGCAGTGGCATGGGTTGGGTTGGGCAAACCACAAACTTAATTTTTGGTAGTGTTTACGACAACGTCACCTTGGGCGCAACCAATGTTGACGAAGAAAAACTAAGACAAGCGCTACAGCAGTCGGGTCTCAACGGTTATATGGGACGTTTAAGTAATGGCTTAGAAACACCTGTCGGTGAAGGTGGGCGACTGTTGTCTGGTGGCCAACGACAAGCCGTTGCGATTGCAAGAGCGCTATACCGCTGTCCGAAATTATTGATCATGGATGAGCCAACCAGCGCACTTGATAATCAAGCCGAGATACAGTTCTTCAACGCACTGCAAAGTATGCCGAGAGAAACTTCAATGCTGATCAGCTCGCACAAATCTTCCTTCTTGATGATGTGCGACCGCGTGGTTGTATTGGATAAAGGCCAGATCGTGGCTGAGGGTGAGCCAAAAGACATTCTCTCTCTACAGAAGAAAAGTGCACCCAAAGGAACCAGTCGCTTCAAAACGGTTTCAGTGGTGAAGGGAGGCCGTCATGAGTAATGATATTCAATGGACCAACAACCACTTGGCCTTTCGTTCTCGCAAGCTGATTTGGCTAAGCGCGTTATTGATTGTGTTGATTATCGGTTGGGCAACCTGGGCAACATTAGAAGAAGTCGTGATCGGCGAGGGCAAAGTCGTTCCTAGCCTTTCCGTACAAACCATTCAGAGTTTAGAGGGCGGTCTTGTCCAAGAAATTATGGTGCGACAAGGTCAATCAGTGGTGAAAGGACAGCCTCTAGCTAAGCTTGAAGATACACGTTTTAAAGCCGCGTTTTTAGAGTCGGCTCAACAAGCAGATACGTTACTGGCCCAACAATTAAGATTGAAAGCGGAGCTGGCGACAGTCGTTCTGAATAATGATGCAAAAGAGTGGTTTGAACGAGTGGTTTTAGTACCGCAAGATATTGTTGTCGATGTATCAAGCCACCCCGCATTAATGAACGCCAAAGCGAACTATCGAGAACGATTAGGGCAGTTGAAGTCTGAACTGGAAGAGGCGGCACTTCGCATCGAGCAGCAAGATCAAGCACGTGTCGATACGCTCAATAATATTCAGACTTTAGAGAGCAGCCTAGATATCGTGATTCGAGAGCGCAACATGTTGAAAGACGTAGTGGCGAGTGGTGCTGTAGCAGAAGTCGAGTTGCTGAAACTGAACCGTGATGTGGTTAAACTGAAAGGTGATATTGCCAGCTCGAAAGTGGCGGCTCAGAAACAGATAGCGGCTTACTCGGAATCGATAGCCGACCACCGCAGCATCGCGTTAGATTTTCGTGCCAAAGTACAAGGCCAACTGAACGAAGTTGCCAGCAAAATAGCGCAGCTGAACGAAAGCCAACAGGCGATTGCCGACCAACTCAAACGTACTGAAATTGTCGCGCCCGTTGATGGCACAGTCAAAGAGATCTTTGTGCGTACCATTGGTGGTGTAGTCCGTCCCGGCGAGCCGATTATTGAGATCATTCCATCAAACAGTGATTTGATTGTTGAAGCGAGGATCTCTCCGCAAGATATTGCGTTTGTTCATAATGGATTAGGCGCAACCGTTAAATTCACTGCGTATGACTTTGTTATCTATGGTGGCCTAAAAGGCAAAGTAACGTATGTCAGTGCCGATGCCTTACAAACGGAAGACGGCAACGCTTATTATCGAGCCCATATTCAGTTAGATGATGACCAAAAGCATAATTCTGCATTCAGCATAATCCCAGGTATGCAGGTTGCAGTGGATATATTGACGGGTGAAAAGACAGTACTGAGTTATTGGTTAAAACCTATTTTACGAGCTAAGGAAAACTCACTTCGCGAACGATGAAGTGGGTTAAAGCATAAATATAAAAGGAAGTGTAATGCATTCAAAAATCTTACTCTCTTCTTGCTTACTAGTGAGTGGGTTGTCTCAAGCAGCCTCACTAGAAGAGTCTGTGGCGTTCGCCATCGACTATAGCCCAGAGATACTGGCGCAGTACTCCCGATACCAATCGGTGGTCAGAGACGGAGACGCTGCAGGTGGTTTGTATATGCCACAAGTTAACTTGTACGCAGCGGCGGGTTATGAAGAGACTCGTTATAACAGCGGCAGTAAGCTTAATACCGATGATCGTGGGCTAACGCGAACAGAAATTGGCGTTAAGGTATCTCAGTTACTATTCGACGGTTTTAAAACGACGTCGAATGTCGACCGACTCACGTTCGAAGCTGAAGCTGAGCGTTTAACCCTGATTTCACGCGCTGAAAATGTCTCGTTAGATGTAGTGAGGAATTACCTCGATATTCTTAAGGCTGAGACGTTACTTGAACTGTCTAAGCGTAACGTAAAAGAACACCAAGAGATCTATCAAGATATCCAAGACAAGAAGAGTAAAGGTTTGAGCAGTAATTCGGATCTGGCTCAGATCTCTGCTCGTGTTGCGACAGCACAATCTTCATTAATCGCTGCTCAAAACAACCTATTTGATCTACAGACTCAATACCTGCGCTTAGTCGGTAAACCTGCTGTGAACTTGGTTTATCCACGTTTTGATTATGCTTTGTTACCAAGCTCAGCACAGGTTGCACTTGAACAAGCTGTTGAGAATCACCCTGAAATCCAAGCCTCTTTGCTTGATATTGATGCCGCTCGTAAAGAGATGCGCCGCGAGAAAGGGGATTACTACCCAGAACTAAAACTTGAGCTTTACGCCAACAAGAATGACAACGTGTCTAACCCTCCGGGTGGTGTTGATGAAGATGCTCGTATCATGTTGACCATGGATTACGACTTGTTTAATGGCTTCTCTACCGACTCTCGCGTGGAATCATCGGCGTGGCGAGTGGAAGAAGCAAGAGCAATCAGATTAAGAACGGAGCGTGAGGTTAAAGAGGGCACTCAGCTCGCTTGGAACGCCTACAAGATGCTTGAACAACAAAAGTCCCTTCTTCAACAGAACGTGGATGCAGCAAAAATTGCAGAGCTTGGTTATATTCAACAATTTAATGTTGGCAGACGAAGCTTGCTCGATGTGCTCGATGCAAAAGTGGAAGTGTTCTTGGCTCGAAGAAACTTCATCAGCACTGAATACGATCAAACGTTAGCGGCATACCGCGTATTGAACGCGATGGGCATGTTGACCTACGCATTAAGGGTTGAACACCCAGAAGAGTGGCAAGGGGAGAACAAGTAATGAGATATTTTAAACTAGCACTACTGAGTTCTATCTTGCTAATGGGTTGTGCAGAAACGCCCGACACGACAATGACTCGTCATCAAATTGATGATCTCGCGGATGATGACCGTGACGGTGTGATTAACCAACGAGATCTTTGTGCTGATACACCTGAAGGTGTGACGGTAGACATTAAAGGCTGTGCCAATTGGAAAATTGTCGAAGATGTTGAAGTCTTAAGCGTTGCATTTGATTTCGATAAATATGTACTTAAACCAGAACACACAGCCGTTCTCAACGAGTTAGTACATTTACTGGATGAACAACCCGATGCCTCCGTTACCTTAGTGGGCGACACCAGTTCAGAAGGTACTAACGTTTATAACAAAGCATTGGCCAAGAAAAGGACAGGCGTGATTCGAGATGCTCTGATTGACAGAGGTATCGATGGAGAGCGAATCTTCGAACAAGAATTTACTCAAATTACTAACTTAACTCAGCATCTTCACAAGCGTAAACGTAGAACCATTGCGGTGTTAAAAACAGAGAGTATGGAAGTAAATCCATCTTGGAATATCTTTACCTCAGAGATGCAGCTCGACAGCAATAGTGATGTTGAATCTAAGACATCAATTGATCCAGTAGGAGGCCAGTAATGAAACGTCTATCTAATAAATCGGGTTTATTGCTTGCTGCTGTACCTGCATTTTTTTCTGTATCAACGTTAGCGAATGACGTGAGTGATATTGGTTTGGTCGCGATTGAACCGAACATGGAAGGGCTTATTAAAGATTTGCTTGAGAGCAAAGAGATCGACTTAGAAATTTTGTTGAGTGACAGTGTCCCTGAGCAGATGATCATGCAACGCTCACGTGTTGGTATTACTTCCAAAAAGTGGACTGACAAAGAGATGGCTAGGTTCGACATGCGCTACGGCTACAGGCCGACAGAGCTGATGTTTACCGCGGACGTAATAGCGATTCTGGCGAATGAAAATAACCCAGCCACATCCATTAGTGTTGCTGAACTTATAGATGTGTTTGGTTGTTCAAGTGACCCTAAGCATCCTAAATGGACGCCAAGTAGCGACACTAGTGATGGAGAAAGCCTAGACACACACATGTTGCCCTTCGCCATCGACCACAATCTGCAAGGCCATACCACCTTTTCAAGTTGGGTCGAGTGTGGAGCTGATGGCGAATATGCGAATACTCAATTCTTAGCAGATCTGCCGGATCTGATTAGTAAGATTGAGGACGAAGATGCCGCGATTGGTTACACCGTTTACTCGGATCAAATCTCTGATGTGAAATGGCTCAGCGTTGTTGATAATCTAGGGGTGAACTACGACCTAAACAAGGAAACGATTCTCTCAGGTCGTTACCCATTGGCAACGGTTTACTATATGTACCTAAATATTCCAGCGCATCGCAAAGGCTTTACGGAACAAGAGAAGTTCTTTGTTGGGCTGACTTTGTCGGAAGATCATCAAGGCGTGTTGAACCAATACGGTTTTATCAGTTTGCCGCCAGAAGCAATTCAACGTAATAAAGTAAGGCTATCCCTTGAAGAACCAGCTATTGAAGGTGGGTATAAGTGATTCAAATATCGTGATGTATCGTAAAGGGTACGTTATTTGGCGATAGAATTTATCTAGCGGGCATGTATGCCCGTTTTTTTCGCCTAAAATTTGTGGCTTAAGCGGTTGTTTGTGGATTGGTCACGTATAATAGGTGATTGATACCGCACGAAATAAGCACAACTAATGAGAACTCTTCATATCTTAATCCTTCCTTTGTTATTGGCTCTCAATGCCTTTTCATTCTCTGCGCAAGCGAGTGAAAGCTGGTGGTTGCGAACGGTATTCAATATCAGCCCAATTCCACCGAGTTCTCAAAACTATATTAACGATATCGAACTCATGGATTGTGGCGAAGTTGAAGGCACTCTGTTGTGCAGTGACCTCACTCAATATTACGATTTGGATGTTTATGTTGAACTGGAGTTGGCTGACTCAAGCGTCGAGGTGGTTCGCTTAAACCTGCCTTATTCGAACCTTAGTTACACAAAGCTTCAGGCATACCTTCGCCAAGATGGCTTTGCTCTCAGCTCTATTCGCATTGGCGAGGATGAGTTCGATGTCTTCGCTCAACTTGAGCAAGCGAAACATGAGGGCGTTGGTTTTGATGAGGTAGATAAACAACTCGTCGAATTCATCAATGCACCACATCATTCCTCTGAGCAAATGAGTTTATGGAATGTGCCTAGTTCTTCCTCATCTTCTTCTCGTTCTTCAGCTCCTTGGGTTCAGTTACATAGTGATGGTGACAAGTTAACGGTTGAACTAAATCGTCTCTAATTGCTCAAATTTATAGATGGTTTCGTCATTCATCAGAGTAAACAAGCCTTTCAGGAGAACGGTTGACGGGCAGACAGCAAGCTATTATTCATTTAAGTGTTCGTTTTTCTGTGGCTCTCACACTTTTAGTACGCGTTTACCTTTGCTATTTGTTATACGTTGAGCCTTCGGTAAAACGAGCTTAGGATACGTGCAGTATTGATAAAGGAGACAACCCATGGTTGCAAGAGTAACGACAGCGCCACAAGGCCCAGAACTTTCTGAGTTGGTGCAAGGATACTGGCGTACAGCAGAGTGGGGCATGACCCTGCAACAACGCCTGACTTTCCTGAAGCAGCACATTGATCTTGGTATCACAACTGTTGATCACGCGGATATTTACGGTAACTACCAATGTGAAAAGTTGTTTGGTGAAGCATTGGCGCTTGAGCCAAGCCTTCGTGATGATATCCAAATCGTCACCAAGTGCGACATCAACTTGTGTGGTGACCACACTCCTGATCGCAAGATCAATCATTATGACACCAGCGCGCATCATATTTACCAATCAGTAAATAATTCTCTAGAGCGCTTGGGTGTAACCGAGCTGGATGTATTACTGATTCACCGCCCAGATGTACTGATGGATGCAGATGAAGTAGCAGAAGCGTTCGCTGAACTGCATAAAGTCGGCAAGGTTAAGCACTTCGGTGTCTCTAACTTTTCACCGCGTCAGTTCGACTTATTGCAATCTCGACTCGGTAAGCCACTGGTGACTAACCAAGTTGAAATCAATCCCTTGAACTTTGAAGTAGCCCATGACGGCACGCTCGATCAACTGCAGATGAACCGTATTCGTCCAATGGCGTGGTCTTGCCTCGGTGGCGGTAGCATCTTCAGTGGTGATTCAGCACAAGCGATTCGTGTTCGTGACGAGTTAGAAGTAATTCGCCAAGAAGTGGGTGCAGATAGCATTGACCAAGTTATTTATGCTTGGGTTCGTCGTTTACCGTCTAATCCGATCGCTATTATTGGCTCTGGTAAGATTGAACGCGTGAAGACGGCGGTTGATGCTCTGAAGATCGAGCTGACTCGTGAGCAATGGTATCGCGTGTGGGTTGCATCTAAAGGTCACGGTGTGCCTTAAAGACTTTTTAGGAACTCGTATTTCTATACAGACTTAGATGTCACAACATAAAAACCAGCGACCCAGCTGGTTTTTTTGTATTCGCCTAACATGTTGCTCCAAAACTGTGATTAAGGTGGAATAATTTTCAAAAACACTCATAATGCACTCTGTTTTTCACCAGTTGGATATTTCCATTGAGCACTTCAAAATTCTCTTCAATCGCCCTTAAGCCAGAGCTTCTAAATACGTTAGATTCTCTTGGTTATACTGAAATGACGCCTATTCAAGCGTTAAGTATTCCTACTATTCTGGATGGCAAGGATGTTATCGGTCAGGGTAAAACGGGTTCAGGTAAAACAGCTGCTTTTGGTTTAGGCGTGCTGCAAAACCTACGCGTTAAGCGTTTTCGTGTTCAATCTTTAGTGTTATGTCCGACTCGTGAGCTTGCAGACCAAGTAGCAAAAGAGATCCGTACTCTTGCTCGTGGTATTCACAATATTAAAGTGCTGACACTATGTGGCGGTATGCCAATGGGCCCACAAATTGGTTCATTAGAGCATGGCGCGCATATTCTTGTGGGTACTCCTGGTCGTATCCTTGATCACCTAGAGAAAGACCGTATTGATCTTTCTGAGCTCAACACGCTTGTGTTAGATGAAGCGGACCGTATGTTGGAAATGGGCTTCCAAGATGCGCTAGATGCGGTGATTGAAGCGGCACCAAAAGATCGCCAAACGCTATTGTTCAGTGCGACTTTCCCTAAACAGATTAAATCTGTTGCAGACCGTATTATGCGTAACCCAGAAATGGTGAAAGTTGAATCAACACATGATCACTCAAGTATTCAGCAACACTTCTACAAAGTGGAAGGAACTGAAGCTCGTGATGACGCATTAGAGTTACTCCTTCTTCATCATCAACCAGAATCTGCGGTTGTGTTCTGTAACACTAAGAAAGAAGTTCAGAACGTAAACGACGAGCTAAGCCACCGTGGTTTTAGCGTTATCGAGCTTCATGGCGACATGGAACAGCGTGAGCGTGACCAAGCTTTGGTTCAATTCTCAAACAAAACCATCTCGATTCTAGTGGCAACAGACGTTGCAGCTCGTGGTCTTGATGTTGATAACCTTGATGCAGTGTTCAACTTTGAACTGTCTCGCGATCCTGAGGTTCATGTACACCGCATTGGTCGTACTGGTCGTGCAGGAAGCAAAGGTGTTGCGATTAGCTTCTTTAGCGAAAAAGAGATGTACCGTGTTGCTCAAATCGATGAGTACATGGATATGCCAATCGAACCGTCTCAGTTGCCAGCTAAACCAATCGCTAAGCCATATTACTCAAACATGGTGACAATCCAGATTGATGGCGGTAAGAAAGCGAAACTTCGTGCTGGTGATATTCTTGGTGCATTGACGGGTCAAGGCGGCATTGATGGTAAATCAGTGGGTAAGATCAATCTGTTCGCAATGCGTGCTTACGTAGCGGTAGAAAGATCTGTGGCTAAGAAAGCACTGAACAAAATCGAATCAGGTAAGATGAAGGGTCGTCAATTCCGCGCCCGAATTCTGAAGTAATTTGAGAATTTACCCCTTTACTGTCTACTCGCGACAGTAAAGGGTGTTCTACCAGGGCTCACTATGGCAGGTTAACCCATCGACATACCTGTTAGTATCCAAGTCTATTTTTTATTCAAACGTTCATTGGTCAGGTCTGATCGAATAAACATCGTTGATATGTTTTCCTTCGCCAAGATACCAAGCCATCGCTTCCTGTCGGTTGCTAGCATATATCGTAATGGTAGTTAGCTTTCCATCGTCAAAATAACAAAGCTCGTACTGTAACTCGCTTGTATAATGAGGAGTAGCGGCCATAGCTTACCTCCCAAATATTAATCATTTTAAAATACGTCACCATTTCTTTTATAGGGTTCGCATTACCTCAAATGAACAATAAAAAATAAGTTTTATCACTGCTATTAATTATTTTTAGTTTAATCATTTGTCGAAATGGTGAGATTATCAAGGCTAAGTCTCAATTTACCTCAAAGTTTTTACTGTCACGGCTTATTCGGGCTAGTTTTATAAGAGGTAGCTTTAGCATTTTAAGGTATTAAGTAATGTTTTAAGATCTTGAGCTAACCTTAGAAGATCGTTTTGTATTTCATTGCTTGGTAAAATGTTGTGAGAGGGTGTGATGAGAAAGTGCCGTTGGCTAGTCGTATTGATCTGTTTTCTATTTGCTGGGTGTGGGACGAAATTCGCCTATAACAACATAAGTTGGTTTGTTGTGAGTTATATCGAAGACTTTGTTTCTCTAACTAACAGTCAAGAATCAGAACTTGAAGAGCGATTGGATTTGTTACAGCAATGGCACAAAGAAACTCAACTACCGCTGTACGTCTCACAATTAGAAGTGATTGAAAATGTAGATCGCTCCGAGCTCACCTCTGCTTTTATCGTTAACCAAAGTGATCAAATAAAAAATCATATTCGCTCAATTGTTAATAAATTCTCACCTGATATTTATGCGTTGAGTATGCAGCTAAGTGCGAAACAAGATAATCAGTTCCTTAAAAATTTTCGAGAGAAACAACAAGATTCCTACCAAGAAAGATTGTCCTTAAATGATGAAGATTCGAGAGAGCGATACCGAGAACGAGTAAAAGAAAGGCTAGAACGATGGTTAGGTTCGGTATCGAAAGAACAAAAACAGATTATTTTTGCTTGGTCGCAAGAGTGGATAAATACCAATGACAGCTGGCGAAAATATCAAAATAATACATATCAGGCTCTATCGACGCTTACTGAAAAGAAGACTGATTT
Organism: Vibrio sp. S/42/10; assembly: GCF_029890535.1. Lineage (NCBI taxonomy): Bacteria > Pseudomonadati > Pseudomonadota > Gammaproteobacteria > Vibrionales > Vibrionaceae > Vibrio > Vibrio sp. S/42/10. The sequence goes on from NZ_JAKMZC010000013.1 coordinate 37,378, forward strand.
GCATATTGCTCAGCCTATTATTATGAAGCTGTTGCTTAACCATGAAGCTTATTATCCTGATGGCCTTGAATCCACGCTTACTAAGAATACGGAGACATCCGCCAAATTCTTGGTCGATATCGCAGCCACAAGTAGTGATAAGCAATGGGTATATTTTATGAATGAATTAGAAAGCCTCAAGTCAACGTTGGTCGCACTGCAAGAGTAGGGCGGCTCTAAGTAACACTTGTATATAATAAGGCTGATTTCGCGAAACGAATCAGCCTTTATTTCGATCTATGGTTTGTAGCTGATAGCTTTAATTGCGATTGCTCATTAGCAGCTTTGGAATCGAGCCTTTAGCGGTCTTAGATATTTTCTGCATCAGTTGAAAGCTCGGCTGTTGAATACCGTGATCACTTTGCAGTTCATCAATCATCAATAACCACAATCGTGCTGTCATTTCTGAATCGGCTAACGCTCTGTGGAAAGTACCGTCGTTGTCGATATTCTTAAAACGCACAAGGTCGCCTAGCTTATGAGTCGGTGCGTCTTGGATTAGGCGGCGAGCAATCAACATTGAGCAAGCGAACTTGCCTGTGTAGTCTCGGCCAATAAAGTCTAATTCCGCATCGAGAAAGCGCTTATCAAACGACGCATTGTGAGCAACAAGTTGGCTGCCTTGGATAAAGTCTGCAAATTCATCCATCACTTCACTGCAACTGGCCGCCGTGCTTAACATACGGTTATTGATTCCGGTATAGCTTTCAATGAACCCGCTAACACGAAACCCTGGATTCATGAGTTGCTGGAAGGTGTCGACGACTTCGCCGTTAACTAATTTAACCGCACCGATTTCAATTGCTCGGTCACCCATATTGGGTGATAAGCCTGTGGTTTCGAAATCGAGAACGATAACGGAATCTGCGGAGTTTGGAGCCATCATGTTTCCTAATACTATTTGGTTGTATCGCTTTATATGGGGCGCTAGTGCTGCTACGGGTCAATCTATTGCGTGTTGTTGCTGATAGTGAGCTCAGTGTAACCTGTCGAATCGTCATGCTCTCTGTTGAAGGTCAAGGTATCGTAGCGGTGAACAATCAATTCAGCAGTGGTCGCGATAATCGTCCCTTCAAGCAAGTGCCCACCAATCACATTTCCATTTTCATCAGCAACGGATATATGAACATGCTGGTGGTTTGGGGTTAGCGTTGCCATAAGCGACACAATTTCGAACGGAGCTTTGATTAGCTTGGTGTTGTTCGCATTAGCCAAACGAATATTGAGTTGAGAAACACACCCGACACACGACGCGACAGAGCCCGCTGAGATATTGTGCGCTGTCACAAGCTTTTGGAGTTCAAGCTTTAGGTCTTGCCCACGGGTTAACCTCGTTGCGATAGGAGTGATCATCTTATTGCCTCAGTTTTATTTGTATTTCAAAGAACAAAACGAAGCCACATAGGGCTTCGTTTGATTTTCATTTTGGCTAACGTGACTTTTGTATTTTCTGTAACTGAAATTACTTAGTCTTGTTGCTGTTCTCTTTTCTTCTTAGGAACGAAGTTCAATACTGAAATTGGTACTTCTTTGCGTGGCTCGAAACCTTCAACAACGCGACGTTCAATCAAGTGACCAAGACGTTTTTCAATAATACACAGGTTCTTGAAGTTATCTTTCGATAGGAAAGAGATCGCTTCACCAGATGCATCAGCACGGCCTGTACGACCAATACGGTGAACATAGTCGTCAGCTGGGAATGGGATGTCGTAGTTGACTACGCGGCTTAGATTATCGATATCTATACCACGAGCAGCAACCCCTGTTGCAACTAGATATTTTAGACGACCTTTCTTGAAGTCAGCCAGAATCTTTTCACGAATCGCTTGGCTACGTCCACTGTGGAACGCTTCTGCTTGGATACCACGCTTTTCAAGTTGAGCAACCAACTTAGCGGCGCCGTGCTTAGTCTCGATAAAGATAAGCGCTTGGTCCCACTCGCCGTCAGTGATCATGTGGCTTAACAGTGCAGATTTACGGTCTTTATCGACTGTAACTAGCCATTGTTCAATGTTCGCTTTAGATGCGTCAGTCTTAGCGATAGAAATCTCTTCCGCTTCACTGATTGCGCTTTTCGCTAGCGCACGCACTGGCGTTGATAGCGTTGCTGAGAACAACAGGTTTTGAATGTTTTGTGGCAAACGTGCGATGATCTTGTTGATGTCTTCGATGAAACCCATGTCTAGCATGCGGTCGGCTTCATCAAGAACCAGTACTTCAACTTCATCAAAATGAACCGCGCGTTGTCCGTACATGTCGATTAAACGACCTGGTGTTGCCACAAGAATATCGACGCCTTCAATCAAGCGGTCTTTCTGGTGCTGGTAAGATACGCCCCCGTACATCGCTAGTGATGTTAGGTTTAGGAACTTCGCGTACTTAGTAATGTTCTGTTCAACCTGAATCGCAAGCTCGCGAGTTGGTGTCAAAATAACAGCACGAATACGTTTTTTACGTTGTGTTTCACCTTTACTTAGCATTTCTAAGATAGGGAGAACAAAGCTCGCAGTTTTACCTGTACCTGTTTGTGCAGCAGCAATTAAGTTCTTACCAGAAAGCACAATCGGAATTGCTTTTTCTTGAATAGAGGTTGGCTTTTCATAGCCTTGTTTTGCAACGGCTTTAACAATAGGTGAGCTTAATCCAAGCTTGGAAAATGGCATAAGTTTCTCGGTATGATTTGGCTAAATAGCGATGGAAAGGTTCAACAATCTTATATGAAGATAAGATTAATGGCTGCATTCTACCATGTTGCTTGCTCACCGCTAGTCACATGCACATAAAAAATCCAGTGTCGACAAGATACTGGATTTTCAGTTTTGGGTGTTCGCTATTTAGCTTGGGTTTATCGAAAGCGTTTAAGCGATCTCAATCTTCTCGGCTTGGTTTTGCTCTGCCATTGATATCGCTAGTGCTTCTGCAGCCTTAATACCATCGATACCGGCAGATAGGATACCACCAGCGTAGCCTGCGCCTTCACCTGCAGGGAAGAAGCCCTTTAAGTTGATGCTTTGGAAGTCTTTGCCACGTTTGATACATACAGGAGAAGACGTACGCGTCTCAACGCCTGTTAATAGACCGTCTGGCGTTGAGAAGCCTTTGATCTTCTTCTCAAACGCTGGAATTGCTTCACGAATCGCTTCGATAGCGAAATCAGGTAGCGCTTTTGAAATGTCCGTTAGGTGGATACCCGGCGTGAATGATGGTTTTACTTCACCAATCTCACTTGGATCGCGACCTTTCAGGAAGTCACCGATTTTCTGTGCAGGGGCGTCGTAGTTCTCGCCACCTAGAACATAAGCGGCACTTTCTAACTCACGTTGTAAACGGATACCTGCTAGTGCATCACCTGGGTAATCGCGCTCTGGGTCGATACCTACAACGATGGCGCTGTTTGCGTTGCGCTCTGCTCGAGAGTATTGGCTCATGCCGTTAGTTACTACGCGGCCTTCTTCAGAAGTCGCTGCAACCACAGTACCGCCTGGGCACATACAGAAGCTGTATACAGTGCGGCCATTCTTACAGTGGTGAACCAGTTTGTAGTCCGCAGCACCTAGGATTGGGTTGCCTGCGTTCTTACCGAAACGCGCTTCATCAATCATCGATTGTTTGTGTTCGATACGGAAACCAACAGAGAAAGGCTTCGCTTCCATGTAAACGCCGCGCTCATGTAGCATTTCAAACGTGTCACGAGCACTGTGGCCAACAGCCAGTACTACGTGGCGTGACTTGATTTCTTCACCGTTAGAAAGCGTTAGGCCAGTGATTTGGCCATCTTCCATATGAACGTCGTCTACACGAGTACTGAAACGGATTTCGCCGCCGAGTTCAATGATAGAAGCACGCATCTTTTCGATCATCGTAACCAGTTTAAAGGTACCGATGTGCGGCTTACTTACGTATAGAATTTCTTCTGGTGCGCCAGCAGCAACAAACTCTTCGATTACCTTACGGCCGTAGTGCTTTGGATCTTTTACTTGGCTGTATAGCTTGCCGTCAGAGAATGTACCTGCGCCACCTTCACCAAACTGTACGTTTGATTCAGTGTTCAGAGTACGCTTACGCCAGAAACCAAAGGTATCTTTCGTACGTTCACGAACTTCTTTGCCACGCTCAACGATGATTGGATTGAAGCCCATTTGAGCAAGCACTAGGCCAGCGAACAAACCACAAGGGCCAAAACCGATTACGACAGGGCGCTCAGTTTGGTTCTCAACCGCTTTAGCCACGAATTTGTACTCCATGTCGGGAGTCACTTTTACGTGTGGGTCGCTAATGAATTGCTCTAACAACTCAGCTTCGTTTTCAACGAGAACATCAAGCGTGTAGATAAGTAAGATTTTTGATTTCTTACGAGCATCGTAGCCACGTTTAAAGATATTAAAAGAAAGTACCTGACCAGCGTTAATGCCAAGCTTCGCTTCAATAGCGTCTTGAATGGCAGACTCTTCGTGGTCTAGGGGGAGTTTAATTTCGGTTAAACGTATCATTTTGATGTCTCGTTTTTATAGGTGTCTTAGCTAGACCACTTCAAAACGCAGCGCTTTATGTAAACACTGATGTTGAAAGAAGCGATAAGCTCACAATGGCGCGCATTTTACGAGAAATTGATTTATCTGTCATACTAATTTGGAAGCATGGAGCAAATAGACACGATATTAGAGTCGTATGATGTTGAATTTTGCCTTGGGATGAGTATTATCCCCCATTCTTCAATTTTGACTAACTTATAGAGCAGAGCATCATGGCGTTTGTCGTAGGCGATAATTGTATTCAATGTAAATACACAGACTGTGTGGCGGTATGCCCCGCAGATGCGTTCCATGAAGGCCCGAATTTCATGGTAATCAACCCAATCGAATGCATTGATTGTGGTTTATGTGTACCTGAATGCGACGCTCAAGCGATCTTCCAAGAAGATGAACTGCCAGAAGATCAAAAGATCTTTATTGAAGTGAATGCCGAGCTTGCCGAGATCTGGCCAGTACAAACGGAAGTAAAAGCACCGATGGATGACGCTGAAAAGTGGAATGGTGTCGCTGATAAGTTGGCAATGCTAGAAAAGTAATTGTTGAAAAGAACTCAAATAAAAAGGCGTACTGATTTAATCAATACGCCTTTTTAATATCTGAACATTGTCGACTGGCTCGTTAGCTTATGAGATCTAGCTATGCTGACGACGCATGTTGTCGAGAATAATACCGGTCGCCATTGCTACATTCAGAGACTCTGCGCCACCGAATGCTGGAATCGTAATCTTATCAGTTACGTATTTAGCGGCTTGTTCACGAATTCCGTGAGACTCACTGCCCATCAGTAAAATACCGTTGGCAGTAAATTCCGTCTTATGAACACTTTCGCCTTCTAAGAACGCCCCGTAAACCGGTAGGTTCGCTTGCTCTAAGTATTCAGGTAAGTCTGTTTGGCTTACATGTACTCGGCCAAAGCTGCCCATGGTCGCGCTGATCGTTTTCGGGTTGTATGGGTCTGCACAATCGCTGCTCGCAACGATATGCTTAATGCCATACCAGTCTGCGACGCGAATAATCGTACCTAGGTTGCCTGGGTCAGATACACCATCCAGCGCAATCATCAATCCAGTTGCTTTTGGTAGTTCAAATGTTGGGATCTCAACAACTGCAATCGCTGCGTTGTTACTCACCAAAGTACTTGCTTTGGTTAGGTCATCCAGTGAAGCTTCAACACAATCAAACTCAAATAGTGATGCGTGATTTTCAGATAAGAAATCAGCCGTAGCAAAGACGTTCTTAACAACTAAGTCACTATTGAACAGCTCAAGAACGTTCTTTTCACCTTGAACTAGAAACTGGCCGTGGGCTTTACGTTGTTTCTTTTGGCCCAAAGCACGAAGGAGTTTTAATTGGTTTTTTGAAATCATGTTTTTATCCTAGATATAAGCCCGCGCATTATAGAGCAAAGGTTGGAGAACCAAAAGCGTGATAACTCATGCGATCCACTAAAAAGCAAAAGCAACCAACTTAAAGAAGAAAAGCGCACTAAATAGCGCGCTCTTATCTGATTTACTTGCTTAAGATTAAGCTGAACTGAGAAGGCTAGGTGAACTTATAGCTTAATATGGAACAGGGTAGCTCTTAAACACTGTGTTGATATCAGTGAGTATCTCTTCTGATAGAGGCTTGCTGAAAGCTGCTACGTTTTCTTTCAGTTGTTCCATGGTGGTTGCACCAATAATTGTGGAGGTGACACCATCAACTTGATTACACCATGCTAATGCAAGTTGGCTCGGTGTAAACCCGTGTGCGTTCGCCACTTCAACATAGCCTTTAACCGCTTCATTGGCAGTTTCAGTATCACGGAAGATGCCTTTACGTTGCATGTAAGTCCAACGGCTACCTTCCGGTCTTGCGCCATCGATGTACTTTCCACTCAACATGCCTGCAGCTAAAGGTGACCATGGTAGATAAGCGACATCTTCATGCACACAGTTCTCAATTAGATATGGCCAATCTTTTGCGTGCAGCAGGCTAAATTCATTTTGTATAGAGACCATACGCGGCAAATCATGCTTTTCGCTTAGCTTGAGGTAAGTGTTAATGCCCCAAGTTGTGTCATCTGATAAGCCGACATGACGAATCTTGCCCGCTTTAATGCAGCTCGCCAGGGCTTGTAGGATCTCTAGCATCTCTGCTTCATGTTGTTTTCTGTCGATATCGCTGAATCGAATATGATTTGGGAAATGTTTACCAAAGTGAGGCGTTGTCCGATTTGGCCAATGAAGTTGGTAAAGGTCGATATAGTCTGTTTGTAGGCGTTTTAATGACGCGTTAACGGCTGCGATCACGGCTTCACCGGTTATTGGACCACCATCTCGAACCCAAGGAAGTCCAGGTCCGGCAATTTTACTCGCGATGATTAATTCTTGGCGACGCTGCGGATTACGCGATAACCAATTACCGATAATCGCTTCTGTTTTACCGTAAGTGTCAGGTGAAGGTGGCACCGCGTACATCTCTGCGGTATCAATAAAGTTAATACCTTGGCTTAGTGCGTATTCGATTTGTTGGTCAGCTTGTTGTTGAGTATTTTGCAGCCCCCAAGTCATGCTACCTAGACAGATTCGGGAAACGGGAATTTGACTACTTCCTAGTTTTGAGTATTCCATTGAATTCGGGATTCCTGTGGTTAAGTTCTCTGGTACTCGCGTTATAGTTTTTGAAAGGGGCGAGTGAGGAATGAAAACGAATATGAATTATTAGCACAAAATGACACGACAAGGTATGGCTTTGGTGGGTTTAGTCAGGCGTTTTTTTGCGTTGCGAGTTTGCTTTACTCGGTCAGTACCAAGGTTTATGGATAATAAATCGGCAAGCATAAAAAAAGCTCTACGACATAGAGAAGTAGAGCTCATTTGTTGGGGGTACTATAAATTGGTACGTCGTATAACTTAAGTTAAGAGGCAGCGTTTGTATCAAGCCCGCCTTGGGCCTGCGCCTGTCTTAGAGCTTCCTGCCTTTGAACTTCTTTCTCAGTTAATACTGGTTGAAGCGTTTCCTCAGAGGCTTGAGGAGAGAAAATGAAATACTTATTAATCGTCATAACTGTGTCTCCGTGTAACGTATGACAAATTCTGCATCAAGGATAAATTGTGATCATCATCCACTTTGTACTTTTTTTAGGCTGAGAGCGAAGGGCGTAGAATGCGTACAAAGTCATCGTTTATCATCCCTGTGCAAGGTGTAACTGACGAAACCCTCTTTTTACAGTATAGGCGGCTTATTTAATTTCGCTCAATAATGATTTAGAGCAATTACACAGATGGTCAGGGGCGTAAGATGAAAAACCTCGCTACTGACTTTGTGTTTGTATTTATCGAATACTACATCGTTTTTTTAGATAACAATTAGGTCAGTAAATCAATTACTTAATCCATGGTGAGATAAATTATGGAAAAGCTTGTAGAACGTTTCCTGAATTACGTTACTTTTGATACTAAATCCGATCCCTCTAATCAGCAGTGCCCAAGTTCTCCGGGGCAAAATACGTTTGCTGAAGTCTTAAAATCAGAATTGGTCGCATTGGGATTAGCGGACGTCTCTTTAGACAAAAATGGGTATTTGATGGCGAAGCTGCCGTCTAATGTTGATTACGCGGTTCCTGCTATTGGTTTTGTAGCGCATATGGATACCGCTCCTGATGCTTCAGGAGCAAATGTGAAACCACAAGTGATCAAAGATTACCAAGGTGGCACGATTGAATTGGGTACAAGTGGTGAGAGTTTGAACCCAAGCCAATACCCGGACCTTGATGGCCTACACGGTCATGACCTTATCACTACAGACGGTACAACTCTACTTGGCGCTGATAACAAGGCGGGTATCGCTGAAATCATCAGTGCGATTGCCCATCTTAAAGCGAATCCAGACATCAAACATGGCGATATTTGTATTGGTTTCACGCCAGACGAAGAAATTGGCCGTGGTGCAAACCTGTTTGATGTTGAAAAGTTTGGCGCCGAGTGGGCGTACACCATCGATGGTGGGCCAGTAGGGGAATTGGAATTTGAGAACTTCAATGCCACGAGCGCTGACGTTATATGTCATGGCGTGAACGTTCACCCGGGTACCGCAAAAGGTAAAATGGTGAACTCAATGAACATCGCTGCGCAATTCCAATTGATGATGCCAGCGCAAGATACACCAGAGTGCACTGAAGGTTATGAAGGCTTCTACCATTTGAAATCGGCTGAAATGGGTGTGGCTCGCTCTGAGCTGGGTTATATCATCCGTGATTTTGAACGTGAGGGTGTAGAAGCGCGTAAGACATTCATGCAACAGAAAGTGGATGAACTGAACGAGCGTCTTGAGAAAGGCCGTGTTGAGTTGGTGCTAACTGATAGCTACTTCAATATGAAAGAGATGGTTGAACCACATCAACATATTATCGAGCTAGCAAAGCAAGCGATGATTGAATGCGATGTTGAGCCAATGATCAAACCTATCCGAGGTGGTACAGACGGTGCTCGCTTATCTTTCATGGGTCTACCATGTCCGAACATCTTTACTGGTGGCTATAACTTTCATGGTATTCATGAATTTATTACCATTCAAGGTATGGAGCAAGCGGTAAAAGTGATTGTCGAATTGTCTCAACGCACGGAAACACATTACCAAAAATAGCCGTTTGAAACGCGATATCTCTTTGTATTTTTGAGGGTATTCAATAATACTCTCTTTAAGCATAAGGGAGTACGCGATGAAAAAGTTAGTTTTACTTTGTACCCACTTAGCCGTGGGTGCTGTTGGTTTTGGGCTTGGTGTTTATGCGCTACCTATCTTGATTGAGCCTGATTCTCCGTCTTCAAGTTCGGTTGAAGCGATCAGCCAACAGGCTATCTACACAGGTGAGTTCAGCAAAGACCGTCAAGACAGTGACTTCTTACATTGGGGAGAAGGCATCGTTTCTGTGTCTGAAAGTGCGATCGCTTTTGAAGGTGAACTGGCACCGGGGCCGGATTATAAGGTTTACCTTTCTCCTAAGTTTATTGAAACCGAGCAAGCCTTTAATGAAAGTAAAAGCGAGTTACTGAGAGTGGGAGATGTGAAAACATTCGACCGATTTATGGTTAACCTTCCGGAAAGTACTGATCTTAATCGATTTAATACGGTTGTGATTTGGTGTGAAACTTTTGGCCAATTTATTACTTCTGCCAAGATAAAATGATAGCCTTACCTAAGCTAATTTAGGCACGAAAAAGCGCTCCATTTCTGAGCGCTTTTTTATAATGTGTTGTATCGACCTAAATATGGTTGAGTTAGTCGCTGTAAAGCTCATTGTTATAGAGCTCAATGTTTTAATGCTAAAGGAATAAGTAATGGAAAAGATGTGGCAAGTAATAGATTTCCTACTCGCTCATAAATTTATTTTTAGTGCACTGATCATTTGCATTATTTTAATCATCCGTCGAATCACCTTGTCTCGAATTCGCGGTGATGTCGCTTTCCTTAGTGAAGACCAGCGTAATTGGATGTCACGAACAAAGAACGGCACTTTTGCTGTGATTGTGTTCACTATGTTTGTTTTGTGGAAACCTGAAATAAGCGAGTTTGCACTGTCTGTAACTGCCATTGCCGTTGCGATAGTCGTGGCTTCGAAAGAGATCATTTTGTGTTTCACTGGCTCTATTCAGCGAGCGAGTTCACGTTCGTTCCGAATTGGTGATTGGATTGAGGTAGGTAAAATCAGTGGTGAGGTGATTGAGCACAATTTGATGGCGACTGTGATTCAAGAAATCGATTTGTATCACGGGCAATACCACTTCACTGGCAAGACAGCCACGCTACCTAATAGCATGTTCTTCACTTATCCGGTAAAGAACCTCAACTTCATGAAGCGCTATGTCTATCACAACTTTTTTGTGACGGTAAAAGACTTTGTAAATCTATACCCAATGGTGCCGGATCTTATCGTGAAAATTGAAGAGCATTGTGAAGAGTTTATCGATGTTGCCCGTCGTTATAATGGTGTGATCGAGAAGCATGCTGGCGTTGACCTTCCAGGCTCTGAACCTCATATTCATATCACAAGCAGCTCAACGGGCGAGCAAGAAGTGCATTTTATGATTTTCTGCCCAACGGAAAAAGCCGTTCACTTAGAGCAAGATATTCGCAAAGATTTTATGGAAGCGTACGCGTTGGAATTTCCAGCTAGCGCTTAATCTAGTTTTCCTGTTTGAACTAGGTTGCGCGTATAAGCATGTCCTAGTTAGGTTAGTTTTACTGAAATAAATAAAAAGCCGAGAGCGATCATATCGACTCTCGGCTTTTTTGTACTTGGAATCTAGCTCTACGCTAGCGGCAACGTACTTATCAGGGCAGTTTGCTTGTAGAGATCGCGACTTCGGATCACCTACTGAAGTTAGTCTAAATCAGCGAGTGGTAACCAATCGACGGTTACACCAGCTTGCTCAAACATATCTTGGCTTACTTTGATCTTGTCTCCCCAACGAGAAAGGAAGTCCTCACTTTGTTCTGGGCAATGAACGGCAGAGATACCCGTTTGGATGATCTTTGCAGCACAGTTAGGACAAGGGAAGTGAGTCACCCAAATTTCGCAGCTATCTAAATCACGCTTGGCGAATAGAATTGCGTTCTCTTCGGCATGCAGAGTTTTGAGGTACTTCATTTCACGATCATCAGTATCAGCACTGTCAGATACGCCATGAGGATAGCCATTAAAGCCCACCGAGACAATGCGGTTATGTTTAGTAATTACCGCACCAACTTGTGTTGATGGGTCCTTACTCCAAGAACCAACCAACTCGGCCATTTGATAGAAACGTTTAGCCCATTTTGAAATCATGTGAATTACCTTAAGTAATTAAATATGAATGCTTATGTACGAAGATACATGATGTTAGTCAATATACCTAGTTGATAAAAGTGGGAAGGGTGATTTGGGGTAAAATTGTTACTTGTTTGTAAGTGTTTTATAAGCATCAGGTTTCGTGTTACACGTTGAAACACATTTCAAGTAATAATTGATATTCCTCGGACATTTTAGGCATTTGTGTTACGTAACTTTTATGCTGTTCAATTTCTCATAAGTGACGGTATAACCATGCGTAAAAAGTTAATCCTTACGGCTCTTGCAAGCTCTCTTTTTCTTGCTGGGTGCGGGCAAGACGCCCAAAATACCAACCAGGCGCCTTTACCTCTCGTAGCTGTACAGGATGTTAGTGTTATTTCTCACCAGCAAAGTAAGTCGTATATCGGTCGTATTGAAGCCGTTGAAGACACGGCGATCACAGCGCAGGTTTCTGGTTATTTACAAAGCCGTCATTTCAAAGAAGGCCAAATGGTCGAAAAAGGTCAATTGCTTTACTCAATCGAACCTTCTTCATTTGAAGCTGAAGTAGCAAGTGCAAAAGCGTCTGTTGCTCAAGCGAATGCAAACCTTAAAAAAGCCGAGCTTGATTTCAACCGAGGTAAAAACCTACTTCCGAAAGGCAGTATTTCTCAATCTGAATTTGATACATTGACCGCTTCTTTATTAGGTTCTCAAGCGCAACTTGAAGCGAGCCACGCTCAGTTAAATGCAGCTAACGTTCAGCTTTCGCATACCAAAATCGTTGCGCCTTTTTCTGGAAGAATCAGTGACACTAAAGTGAGTAAAGGTGATCTGGTTTCACCGTCTTCGGGTGTACTGACTACCTTGGTTAGTTTAGACCCAATCCATGCTTCATTTAGTATTAGTGAACGTGAGCGTATTGAGCTAGGCATGGATCGTATTGAAGGTGATGGCAGCAGCGACTCTGCGCGTGTTGAAGTTGAGATTGTGTTGGAAAGTGGTGAAGTATTTGAACACCTAGGCCAGCTCGACTTCTTAGGTAACCGAATTAACCTGAATACCGGTACGATCGCAATGCGTGCCATTGCTGATAACCCAGCACAACAATTGCTTCCAGGACAGCACGTTCGTGTTGATCTTCGTGATAAACAATCTATTGATGTTGTGACTATTCCTCGTCGTGCGGTTCAAACCGACTTAGAAGGTGACTTTGTAATGGTGTTGGTCGAAGGCGAAGCAACCCCTGTGGCTGAGCGTAGAAATATCGAAATGGGTCGACAGGTTGAAGGTGGTGTAATCGTTCACTCTGGACTAGAGAAAGGCGACGCGGTCATCACTCAGGGCTTGCAGCGTGTGCGTAATGGTATGTCTGTTCGCATCCAGCCTTCTGCTGCTGAACAAGCCGAGTAAGGGGCGTAGTTATGTTAAGTCGTTTCTTTATTCAAAGGCCTAAGTTTGCCCTTGTAATATCCATTATATTGACGCTGGCAGGTGCGATTTCTCTCGCTATCTTGCCTGTGGCTGAATATCCAAAAATTAGCCCACCTTCTGTTAGCGTGTCAGCATACTACACAGGTGCAAGTGCTGAAGTTGTAGAACAGGCTATAGCCGACCCCATAGAAACGTCGGTTAACGGCGTAGAAGATATGCTCTATATGTCTTCTAAAAGTGCTAATGATGGTTCTTACAACCTTAACGTGACCTTTGACGTGGGTACTGATGCCGATATGGCTCAGGTCAACGTTCAGAACCGAGTTGCCCAAATCGAATCGAAACTTCCCCAAGAAGTAAGAATGGTGGGTGTAACAGTTAAGAAACGTTCACCTGACTTGTTGATGGTATTGAACTTCTACTCGCCAAACGGTGAGTACGACGATCAGTTCCTAATTAACTACGTAAACTTAAACATTAAAGACCAATTAGCTCGTGTGTCGGGAATTAGTGAAGTGAACGTGTTGGGTGGTGGTGAATATTCGATGCGTGTTTGGTTAGACCCTGAGAAAATGGCTAACCTAAATTTAACTACATCAGATGTTTATGGCGCGTTGGCTGAACAGAACGTTCAAGTGGCTGCTGGACGAATTGGTGCTGCACCTTACAGTAACCCGCAGGAAGTTCAGTTCAACTTGGTAACAAAAGGCCGATTAGAAACGGCTGATGAATTTGAAAACGTTGTTCTACGAGCAAATCAAGATGGTTCAAGTATTTACCTAAAAGATGTTGCACGTGTTGAACTGGGTAAAAAGTTCTACGACGGCAACGGTAAATACCGAGGTCAAGATGCTTCAATCGTAACGCTTTCTCTACAATCTGATGCAAATGCGTTGGAAAGTGGTAAGGCGGTAATGGCAATGCTGGACAATTTAAGCAAAAACTTCCCTGAAGGCGTTGCTTATGAAGCGAGTTATGACACCACGGTCTTCGTTGCTGAATCGATAAAAGGGGTAGTTAAGACGCTAATCGAAGCTATTTTGTTGGTAATCGCGGTGACTTACCTATTCTTAGGTAGTGCCCGTGCGACGTTGATTCCAGTGGTTGCGATTCCGGTATCTCTGATTGGTACTTTTGCGATCATGCAGATGACAGGCTTTACTATCAACACCGTGACGTTGTTTGGTTTGATCTTAGCGATCGGTATCGTAGTAGATGATGCGATCTTGGTTATCGAAAACGTTGATACTACCATGGCCAAAGATCCGACGATCTCCCCACGTAAAGCCACACTGATTGCGATGAAGGAAGTAACCGGTCCTATCGTAACTTCAACCTTGGTTCTGCTAGCCGTTTTCATACCTGTAGCTATGCTGCCAGGTATCACTGGTATCATGTACCGTCAATTCGCTCTGACTATCTGTATTGCGGTTGTTATCTCTTCTATTAACGCACTAACGCTTTCTCCTGCACTGTGTTCGCTGGTCCTTAAGCAGGGGGGGGGTAACACGGCACGTTGGTACCAAGCGTTTAACCGTGGTTTAGAAAATGTGACTAACAAATATGGTCAAATCGCTGGCTTCCTTGTGAAAAAGGGTGTTCTGCTATTTACCTTCTTTGTTGTTGCATTGGCTGCCGTTACTTACTTTGCGAAGACGACGTCTACAGCGTTCGTACCTCAAGAAGATAAAGGTATTTTGCTAGTTAACGTACAACTACCGGATGCGGCATCGTTATCTCGTACTGAAGACGTGACAGAGCAATTACTCGAGATGGTAGAGCAAGAGCCGGGTGTTGATGGTGTGACTCTGGTTAATGGTTACGCGTTCATGACGGGTGCTTCAGCGTCAAATGGTGCGTCGTTATTTATCAAGCTTCACGATTGGGATATGCGCAACGCATTAGAGGGTGAGCACTCAGCTTCTGCTATTTCTCGTCGTATTAATGGCCGAGCAGCAACTGAATTACCTCAAGCGATTGTTTTTGCTATGGGGCCTCCTGCGGTACCTGGCATGGGTGCAGCATCTGGTTTTGAGTTTGTTCTTGAAGATACACTAGGTCGAAGCCGCACTGATTTGGCAATGGTAATGAATGACGTGATTGCTGAGGCCACGAAACAGCCTGAGATTTCACACACATTCAGTACATTCCGTGCCAACGTGCCTCACTACTATGTTGATATTGACCGTGAGAAAGCACAGCAGTTGGGTATTCCGTTGTCGGAAATCTTCCAAACGCTACAAGGTAACCTTGGTTCTCTTTACGTGAATGATTTCACTATGTTTGGTAAGAATTTCCGTGTAACCATGCAAGCTGACAGCGAACACCGTAGCAGTATGGATGACCTGCAACGTTTCCATGTACGCTCGTCTAACGGTGAAATGATTCCGCTAAGCACTTTGGTGACCTACGATCAGATCTTCGAACCTGATGTAGCATGGCGTTACAACATGTACCGCAGTGCGGTGATTCAAGGGCAACCTGCACCGGGCTATTCAAGTGGTGATGCGATTGCAGCAATGGAGCGTGTGGCCGCTGATGTCTTACCTCAGGGTTATCAGTACGAATGGACCGGTATGGCTTACCAAGAAGTACTGGCAGGCAACCAAGCTATTTTTGCATTTGCGCTGGCACTGATCTTCATCTACCTGTTTATGGTGGCTCAGTACGAGAGTTGGACAATACCTATTGCGATTATCTTAGTGGTCCCTGTCGCAACCTTAGGTTCCTTTTTAGCGCTGAATTTAACCGGTACACCACTGAACCTTTATGCACAAATTGGTTTGGTACTCTTGATAGCCTTGGCCGCGAAGAACGCGATCTTGATTGTGGAGTTCGCGAAAGTTGAACGTGAAGAGAAAGATGCATCAATCGAAGATGCGGCTGTTAAGGGCGGTACATTGCGTTTCCGCGCTGTGAACATGACCTCTTGGTCATTTATCCTTGGCATATTCCCACTCATCTTCGCTGCGGGCGCAGGTCATGTAAGTCAGAACTCTCTGGGTATTTCATTGATTGGTGGTCTGTTATGTGTGCTACTCGCCGGTACGTTCCTAATCCCTGGCTTCTATGCATTCGTGCAACGTAAGCGTGAAAAGGCACACGGTGGTAATACTAAGTTAGTGCCATTGGATGATGAGTAAGGAATTTGACTACTTGTGAGTTAATCGTTGGATATTAACTCCTTGTAAGCTCATTTATACAAAAGGCTTAGTGTTGCGCTAAGCCTTTTTTATTCCACATGTGAATAAAAACGCTATTTATATAATCAAATGTTTACTATGTGATAGAGCTAATGCTCTAATTTGGGTTTTGTAATAAAATGATGTTTTATTATTAAGTTTCTGTTTATTAAGGAAATATCAAGGTTCAGCTAACGGGTGTATGCTCGAAAACATTTGCACAATAGTGTGAAGTGTTTCAAAATTACGAAGTTATATTGAAATTTTATGTGCATTGAGGTTCTTATGAAAGTCATTGATTTATTTAAACACCGAGGCGATAGCATGTCTTCGCAACACTCAGAGTTTATGCAATGGATGTCTCCAGCTCTTAGAGATTACTGGGGCGACTTTCTAAACCGTACGCAAAACAGCCATTTTTTCGCGTGGGTTCGTGATCACCACAAACCAGCGGTAAACGAAGATGCACCAGAGATGCCAATTGAGCAGCCAATCGTGCTAAAGCCCGAAGCACAACTTGTGTTTGATGAGCTTAAACAGCAGATTGGTGAAGTGATTCATACTGGTGACTGGATCAATGTTAGTCAAGACCGTATTAATCAATTCGGCCTTGTTACTGAAGATATGCAATGGATCCATACTGAACCTTCTAAGGCTGAAACAGACTCTCCGTTCAAAACAACCATCGCACATGGTTTTTTAACGTTATCGCTGCTTCCTCGATTGACAGACAGTGTTGACCCGGACAAATCTCAATTCCCAACAGCGAAGATGGTTGTAAACATTGGTCTTAACCAAGTACGTTTTCCATACCCTGTAAAGTCAGGTAGTAATGTTCGCGCTAAAAGTACGCTAACGAAAGTGACGCCAATTAAGAAAGGCTTAGAGATTGAACGCGAAATTCGTGTAGAAATCGAAGGTGTTCGTCGCCCTGGTGCTGTGATTGTTTCGGTAATCCAACTGCACTTTTAGTACTTTGTTGTAAGTGGTATAACTCTTAAATAAAGATTATAGATTCAAAAAAGAGAGAGCTTAGTGCTCTCTCTTTTTGTTTATACGATATCTCGCATTTACTCTATCTAAGAGTCGTTACTTAATACGTGTATAACCGTACTCTTCGATAAGATCTTGCCCTTGTTTTGACTTCACGAATTTAATGAAATCTTTACTCTCGTCAGAAACAGAGTCTGATTTGTGTAGTAATAAGAATGGGCGAGCCAATTCATAGCTGTGGTTAGCAATGTTCTTTGAGGTTGGCTCAACGCCTTCAAAGGTGATCGCTTTGATCGAACGATCGATAGAACCAACAGAGATAAAACCAATAGCATGTGGGTTATGGTTAACAATCGTTTTTACCATGCTATTACTGTTTACAACCAAGTTATTTGGATTGATATCAGACACTAGACGGTCGTTAATGATTTGAGTTAAACCAAGCAAGCTTTCGAAGCTATAACGAGATCCGGAAGATGCTTCACGAGTTACAACCGCGATAGGTTGATCTGCACCGCCGACTTCTTTCCAGTTCGTTATTTTGCCTTTGTAGATATCAAACAATTGCTCACGGGTAACGTTATTTACAGCATTTGAACGATTGGTTACAACCGCTAGACCGTCAAAGGCGATTGGGAACACCTTCAATTTTTCGTTCTGCTCACGGTTGGTTAAGTAGCGTGAGCTCATACCGATCTCAGATACACCTTTATTCACCATCGTAATCCCGGCTGTAGAGCCAATACCCTGAACTGCAATATAGTTGTCAGGGTGAGTCTTGTTGTACTCCTCTGCTAATACATCCATAACTCGCGCTACAGAAGTGGAGCCCGAAATATTGGTTTCTTGTGCAAAAGCAGCATGAGAAGACAGGGCTAAGGATAAAAGAGAGGCTAGCGCGACTCGTAACATAAACAACTCCTAGTTAATAACATTTGTCGCATATCATAGGTTGGTTATATGACACTTTTGTGAAATTCTATTCGTGTGCGGCATGACGGCTAGGCGGGCTTATAAGAGCGAGCTTGGCTTAAGATAGCCTGGTGTAAATAAGTTGTCGTTGTCGCTAACCGTTTGATGGGTTCATAGGAGGTAGCTTTGTTTATGAGAGCAAGACGGGTATTTTGTTTGAGCTTATTCGCTAAAATGTTTGTTGAGTTCTAAGCTAAGTAAATGAACTCGCTACTTAGGGGGCTCTAGGAAGTCGCAAGGGGTGTTATGTCCGTCATTCATATAGAACTGAATCGTCTTTTAATTGGGGCTGAAAGGCTCTGTACTTCTCGCAATCGCAGTTTACCTGTGGAGCTAGGCAAATCCCTCTATGAAGCATGTGAGGGCGGTGTGCTGTTTTCTCAGGCGCATTATTTGCTTGACTCTTCCCACAGTGATTATACAAACGACATTGCCTGTGTGACTTTTGATGAATCGTTATCATGCTGGTTGGTCACGGTGCCGCTTGAGGATGATTCGGAAAGTGACTCTGTAAATTGGGGGCCTTATCCTTACCTCGCGAAATCAAAGGATCTTGATGCTATTCTGGCTGAAATAGAAAAAGATCCTAAATCGTACTTTTGGTCCTAACTATCTGCTTATATGCTCGCTAATGGGCGCACTAACGACTTGATACCAAAAGCTGAACTCTTCCTCATACTCCCAATAATGATGTTATTCAACCTTCTAAACTTGCGGCTTCATGTTTTGCATCTGTGCTTGTGTAATCAATGAACGGAAGTCTTTTGGAGTCTTGCCATGATAGGTTTTAAAAGCGGTACTGAAGTGTGCCGCGCTTTTAAATCCAGATTCGTAAGCGATTTGAGTAATCGATTTGTTCGATGTTCTGAGCTGAGTAGCAGCATGGGCAATGCGCTTTATTTTCAAGAGATTTGAAAAGGAAAGGTCTTCGGCCGATAAACGGCGTTTAAGTGTGGCTGGTGACATCCCCATATAACTGGCTAGAGTATCGAGAGAGATATTATTTTCTATGTTCTGTTCAATGTAATGGATGACATTTTGTGTCACGGTCAAGCTAGAAGCACGAGCGATAATCATGAGTAAAGCCGGGTATTGCTCTACCATCAGCGACAATAGGCTTAAACCTAATTGGGTGAGAGCATAGTCGTTTTGAGTTGGTGCATTAGCAAGGGAAAGGATGAGTTCTTTTAAGTGACATATATCCGTGTCAGTTTTGTTGAACTTAATGTATTTATCTGGGATCCGGGTGGATTCTAAATCACTAAACTGATTAATGAACTTCTGAAAAATAGTTAAATCAAAATCTAAACAAGTCGCACTGAATTCACCATTTTCAGTATTTATATTGACGTCTTTAATCTGTCCTGAATTGTAAAGAGTGAAATCGCCTGCTTGCAACGAAGCCTCGTTGCCATTAGGCAGCGTAAAAGAGATGCTGCCTTTGGATACGATGAAGATACCGTTTTTAGAGGCAGGGTAACGTTCACGTTTCCTGGGAATAAAGTTTCTGAATTGAGTAACTGTAATCGATGACATAGTACGCTTCTTTGACGTTGTAAACGAGTTGCTTATTGGTTTTAGTATTGTTTAAGCATGAGATATTTACAAAAAAGGCGCTATTTATTAGCGCCTTTAGAAGTGAACCTTTGAAGCTTTTTACCTTGAAAGACTAAACTTGCAAGCCTAATCTTTAAAGCTCTTAAGCTTCGGTTTCATTTGTCGTTTCAGGCTCGCTAGGCAAGTCCGCAAAAACTTGAGTAGGCTTTGCTACTAAGTTACGGTTTTCCTGATTAACTTCTGAGAGAACTACTTCTAAAACGTCTCCCAGTTTGTATACCATTTCTTTATCGATAGATACAGTACCCAAATCACTGTTGCACTCGATTCTCTCTTTATTATCAATAATGAGAGAGCCAGGGATAAACGCGGCAGCACCATTCTCAAGTAGGCGAACACGCATGCCAGCACGGTTAATATCGAAGATCTCAGCTTGGAAGCGAGTTTCGTTTGCCGGAGCGTTTGCTAGAGTGCGAGCATACAACCAATCGCCCACATTACGTTCAGCCATACCGTGGTGACGACGGTGCAGAGCAAGTTCATCACCAATCGTTTCATCTGGCGTTTGAATTGGCGCTTTACCTACGATGTGTGCTTTAAGCATGCGGTGGTTAATCATGTCACCGTATTTACGAATTGGAGAAGTCCAAGTTGCGTAAATGTCTAAACCCATAGCGTAGTGTGGCGCAGGTTCATTGCTGATCTCACTGTACGCTTGGAATTTACGAATACGGTTGTCGTAGTAGCTGTTGTCTAAAGAACCTAACCAACGACGCAAAGTTGCGAAGCCTTCTAGAGAAACGATCTGCTCTTCTGTAAATGGTGTTTCGGCTTCTGGATTAACCAGTTCTAGAACGTCTGCTAATTTCTCTGCTTTAAATCCAGAGTGACAGTTAAACACACCTTGGTTAAAGCTTTCTTTTAGTACTCGGCCTGCACAGATGTTCGCGCTGATCATTGATTCTTCAACTAACTTGTTTGCACTGCGACGCATGTCTGCGTGAATAGCGACAACATCGTTATCTTCGCTAAGCTCAAAGCGGTAGTCAGGGCGGTCTGGGAACACAACAGCGTTTGTAGAGCGCCATGCTGAACGTGCTTGTGCAAATTGGTGAAGGTCAGAAACAATCACAGCGATCTCTTCTGATGGCTGCCATTTCTCTGATGTGCCTGTTTCTAGCCAGTCAGATACGTGATCGTAAGCAAGACGCGCGTGAGATTTGATGTTCGCAGCGAAGAAGTTAATGTCATCACCGATAACACCGTCTTTAGACACTGTTACTGTGCAGCAAAGTGCAGGGCGAACTTCGTTCTCTATTAGCGAACATAAGTTGTCAGCCAAGTCACGAGGCAACATTGGGATGTTACGACCTGGTAGGTAAATCGTGAAGCCACGTTCACGAGCGACTTTATCCATAGAATCATCTGGAGAGATGTAAGCCGTTGGATCAGCAATCGCGATAGTCAGTTCAAAATCACCGTTCTCTTTCTTCTTGGCGTAAAGGGCATCGTCCATATCTTTCGTGCTTTCACCATCAATGGTCACAAAAGGTACGTGCGTCATGTCTACGCGTTCAAGATCTGCGTCATCGTTGATTTGCCAGTTGTCGATGCCTTCAGGTTCGCTGTTTGGTAGGTCGTTTTGTGCCAACGTTACCCACCAAGGCGCGATTTTGTCATCGGCATCGGTGATTTTCTCTGAGATCTGAGCTAAGAAACCGTTATCACCTTTTAATGGGTGTTGAACGATGTGAGCGACAACCCAGTCGCCTTCTTTTAGCGTTTCAGGGTTTAAGCCTTTCTTAGCTTTTGCTTTTAGTTGCAGCTTTTTCAGTTGCGGGTGATCAGGAACAACGTTCAATCGACCTTTGAAAAGCTTCACTCGTGCGATGAAGCGAGTAAGACCTTGTTCAACCAATTCCTCTGGTTCGGCTACTTCGCGTTCTTTCTCTGTACGAATGATTGCAATGACTTTGTCGCCGTGTACACATTTTTTCATATATGGAGGCGGAATGAAGAAGCTTGTTTTGCTATCGACTTCGAGAAAACCAAACCCTTTTTCAGTGGCTTTGATCGTACCTTCCTTTTTAGGGAGGGTTTCTTGGATTTGCTGTTTTAGCTGAGCGAGTAGAGGATTATCTTGAAACATCTTACTTTTATCTAACGAGGGCAATTGAGCACACTATAATCATTGCGAGAGCTGATTACTACTTAAAGCCGAAGTGGACTGAAATTAATTGCCCACTTATTTAACTCTATCAATTCGACGTAGCAGAAACTCGATGACGAGATATTCATCAAGTTTTGACGATATGATAACCAGTATTGATATAAAACCGAAAAATATGTGATGTATTTCAATTTTTTCTGGCTTTTTTTATGCATTTAGGGAATAATCCGCCTCCCTTAGACGTCCCTAATGGCTTGAAGTGTTTTATTACTGCTTCGTAACTCTGAATGGAATCAGTATCTGATTGGATCAGTATTGGAATTGATAGAGCTCCCGGGACCTTTTGTTTACTTATATATAGTGGGATCCCAATGTCCGAATCTGTAATTCAATTTAATGAATTAGCCCTAAACGATAACATTCTTTCAGCTCTTGATAGCATGGGTTTCGTTTCTCCAACTCCAATCCAAGCAGCAGCTATTCCTCTTCTTCTTGAAGGCCGTGACGCACTAGGTAAAGCACAGACTGGTACTGGTAAAACAGCAGCATTCTCTCTGCCTTTGCTTAACAAAATCAACCTGAACCAACACAAACCACAAGCAATCATCATGGCTCCTACTCGTGAGCTAGCGATTCAAGTTGCTGCAGAAATCAAAAACTTAGGTCGTGACATCAACGGTCTTAAAGTTCTTGAAATCTATGGCGGTGCTTCAATTGTTGACCAAATGCGTGCTCTAAGCCGCGGTGCTCACATTGTTGTTGGTACTCCAGGTCGTGTTAAAGATTTACTAACTCGTGACCGTCTACACCTAGATGAAGCGCACACATTTGTTCTTGATGAAGCAGATGAAATGCTAAAAATGGGTTTTGTAGATGACGTTACTTGGATTCTTGAGCAAGCTCCAGAAACTGCACAACGTGTACTTTTCTCTGCAACTATGCCTCCAATGGTTAAGACTATTGTTGACCGTTACCTACGTAACCCTGCACGAGTTGACGTTGCTGGTACTAACCACACAGTTGACAAAGTAGCGCAGAATTTCTGGGTTGTTAAAGGCGTAGAAAAAGACGAAGCAATGTCTCGTCTTCTAGAAACTGAAGAAACTGACGCGTCAATCGTATTCGTACGTACTCGTCAAGACACTGAGCGTCTAGCTGATTGGCTATCTGCACGTGGCTTCAAGGCTGCTGCACTGCACGGTGATATTCCTCAGTCTTTACGTGAGCGCACTGTTGATCACATCAAACAAGGTGTTATCGATATCCTAGTTGCAACTGACGTTGTAGCTCGTGGTCTTGATGTTCCACGTATCACTCACGTATTTAACTACGACATCCCATTCGATGTTGAATCTTACATTCACCGTATTGGTCGTACAGGCCGTGCTGGACGTAAAGGTAAAGCGATCCTACTAGTTCGCACAAACCAAATCCGTATGCTTCGCACTATCGAGCGCGTGACTAAGTCATCTATGGAAGAAATCCAACTTCCTCTACGTGACCAAGTTGCTGCTGCACGTGTTGCTAAGCTTGGCGCTGAACTTGAAACAGAGAAAGAAAGCAAAGCACTAGAAAACTTTGCAGGTCTTATCTCTACTCTTCAAGAATCTCTAGAAGTTGATGCTGCTACTCTAGCTGCAATGCTTCTTAAACGTCAGCAAGGTAAGAGCCCACTATTCTACGTTGGCGAAGACCCAATGATTGCTGCTATTGAGCGTGATAAGAATCGTCGTAAAGAGCGTCGTGAAGATCGTGATAACGGCCGTGACGGTGGTGGTCGCAACTTCAATACGCAAGATTGGGATACTTACCAATTACAAGTTGGCCGTGAGCAAGGTGTTCAGGTTAAAGACATTGTTGGCGCACTAGCAAACGAACTTGGCCTAACTAAAGGTTCTATCGGTGCTATCAAGCTTGACCAAGGTTCTACTTACGTTCAACTGCCAAAAGCAATGAACTCTGAAACTGCTGGTAAGCTAAGCAAACTTCGTATTCGCCAAAAAGAAGCTGGCGCTGTAGTTGTTGATTTCAATGACTTCCGTGAGCCTCGTCGTGGCGGCGGTGGTCGTGATGGCAACCGTGGCGGTCGTGGCGGTCGTGATGGCGGCGGCTACCGTGGTAATCGTGAAGGCGGTAATCGCGAAGGTGGTAACCGTGAAGGTGGCAATGGCGGTCGTGGTGGCTACCGTGGCAACCGTGACGGTGCACGTGATGGTAACTCTGCTGGTGGTCGTGATGGCGAACGTCGCTTTGACCGTAACCGTGGTGGCGATCACCGTGGTAACTTCCGTGGCGAACGTGGTCATGGTAACGCTAATGGCGGCAACCGTGGTCGTCGTCCAGAGCGCAGCGAAGGTTAATCAACCTGTAGCGTAGACTTTAAGCATAAATGCTTTAGTCCAAACACTGAATTTAAAAGCCGAGCGTAATGCTCGGCTTTTTTGTGCGTGCTCGTTCGTTATAGCGGGTGCACCTTGTACTCAAATGGGGTATGTGAATGAGATGGTTAGCTATGACGGCGGTTGGTTTAGCAACAAAAGCAGTTAACTCAGCTTGTAGCGCATTAACCTAGCTGTATTGCGTTCTAAGCCTACACTTAAATATCGTGCTACAAGGTGGTGGGTACAATGAGTAGAAGCTATCTAACCACAGCCTAGAGCGTTATGCGTACGGTTGAGTTCGTAGTCATTGAAGAAAAGCATCTGATTGTGTCGTTCATTGTTCACTATCTTAATTTTGTGTTTTTGAAGTAAGCACTGATAAGGGGAATAAATAGTAGGCAACCCTCAGCAAGTAAGGATCGGGTAAAGTGACGTGTTCCACCAATTTATTCCATGGTTATTGAGTTTCGTTCGAGTTACTCAAATTCACTGAATTAGGCTAAAAATAATTTTCGCACTCGTTTGCTTCAGTTTTTTATGAACTTTTTATTCAACTATTTTTTAATTTCGATCTCGAAATAAATAGATTGATGACGAAGATCAACTTAATTGTGTTCATTTAGTGATTTTTTCAAAACAAAAGTTGAAAGATTCAAAAATTATTGAATAATGGGCTTAACTAAAATTGAAGTTAACACTTCATCCAATTCGTACTGAAACAGGATCCATATCCAATGTCTAATTCGTTTGTTCTGGTTATTAACTCGGGTAGTTCATCCCTTAAATTTGCTGTAATCAATTCTGTTTCTGGTGAAGCAGTATTAAGTGGCCTAGGGGAGTGTTTTGGTCTTGAAGATGCTCGTATGGGCTGGAAATATCAAGGCGAGAAAACTGAAATTGCCATTCAAGGTGAAGATAACCACCACAAAATTGCCATTGGCAAATTGGTTGGCCTGATGGAAGCTCTGGGCTTCACACAAGATATCGTTGCTATTGGTCATCGTATCGTACACGGTGGCGAGAAGTTCACACAGACTGTTCGTATTACTGAAGAAGTGACGAACGAAATTGAAAGCCTATCAGATCTAGCTCCACTTCATAACCCAGCAGGTGCTATCGGTATCCGCGCTGCGATTGAAGCTTTCCCTTCTTTACCTCAGTTTGCTGTTTTTGATACTGCGTTCCACCAAACGATGCCACAACGTGCATTCACGGGTGCAATTGCAAAAGAACTATACACAGACTTCGGCGTGCGTCGTTACGGCTTCCACGGTACTAGCCACTACTTCGTTAGTCGCGAAGCTGCTAAAATGCTGAACAAGCCGGTTGAAGAATCTAGCTTTATCTCTGTGCACCTAGGCAACGGCGCTTCTGTATGTGCTATCAAAGATGGCAACAGTGTTGATACTTCAATGGGCTTCACACCGCTTTCTGGCCTGATGATGGGTACACGTTGTGGTGATTTAGACCCAGGCATTATCGAGTACCTACTTAAGAAGGGTTGGTCACAAGAGCAAGTGTTTAACTCTCTAAACAAGGAGTCTGGCTTCCTGGGTGTGTCTGGTCTTACGAGCGATGCTCGTGGCATTTTAGAAGCAATGGAAGAGGGACATGAAGGCGCTAAACTTGCTTTTGAGGTGTTTACTTACCGCGTAGCGAAATACGTTGCTTCTTACCTTGCAACGCTAGACTCTCTAGACGGCATCATCTTCACTGGCGGTATCGGTGAGAACTCTCTACCAATTCGTCGTGAGATCCTAAGCAACCTTAAGATCCTTGGTTTTGTTGAAGATGTTGCTGGCAATGAAGCAGCTCGCTTTGGCGCTGAAGGTATCATTGCTAAGTCAGAAATGCTTGGTGCAGTAGCAATGGTTATTCCAACCAACGAAGAATTCGTTATTGCTCAACAATCGGTAGAACTTCTGTAATCTAGCCATTGCTTAAGCAAGAACATGAACAATTCAAAAGCGAGCCCAGGTGGCTCGCTTTTTTGTGTCAATTATAGTCAGATGAAAGCTACTTAACTTCGCATCTCAGTAGCACTTCATTATCAAGAACAACATTCGTCGACCAGATTAAGCTTGCCGATCTGCGCTTGTAACGGTTCCATCACTAAAGCTCGTGATGAACCCAAAAATTACCTTCACGAATCAGTCTCTGGTTGCTGATTGAGATAGTATTTTGCTACAAAACGCGCATAATCTTGCTATACAACACTTAACGAAGAAATTACCTATGACTACCTTTCAATACTACTTCCACCAACTGCCTTGCTTCGACTGTAAAAAAACAACAGTAAGTACTGATCTTGGTTGGTTAACGCCTGCGATGAAAGACGCTGCTATC
Organism: Vibrio sp. S/42/10; assembly: GCF_029890535.1. Lineage (NCBI taxonomy): Bacteria > Pseudomonadati > Pseudomonadota > Gammaproteobacteria > Vibrionales > Vibrionaceae > Vibrio > Vibrio sp. S/42/10. The sequence goes on from NZ_JAKMZC010000013.1 coordinate 63,777, forward strand.
GCACAAGTGACCGCGACTCTGGCCCAGGGGGAGGTTACGCCTGACCTTTCAGCTGAAGTGGTTTGTACGAAAGATGAAGCACGTGAGTACCTATTGCTGAACTTCTTTGGTTATTCAGAAGAAGAGCTAGTAAGCGGAATTGAAGCGGATGATGAAAAAGAAGTCGCAGATGAAATCGCAGAGCTACTAGAAGAAGGTGAAGATACGATCACCTTCGAGCATGAAATTGCGCTTCAGTGCTGTGCTGACTGTGATGTTGAAGAAGAGTCAAACTAAGCACTCGTATTATACGATGCATCCATCAATAGGTGTGATGTTCAAATGATCAAAGGCGTTAGTGGGTTAAAGTTCACTAACGCCTTTTTTATCTCTAGATCGTTAAGATTTTTGAGTCGCTATAATGTCTTGCTCGCTCAATTGAGAAAGGATCTCAGCGGTTTTCTCTCGGAATAGATCTCTCAATAAGCGAACGGTCGGGGTGATGGACTGACGACTTGGACATACTAACCACAGCTCGGTTGGGGTTGGCTTGAACTCTGGCATTATTTTAACCACTTCGCCAGAAAGCAAATGACTCGACATATCTAAACAAGATTTTATCGCCACACCTTTCCCTGCAACACACCAACGTCTAACAAGATCAGCATCGTTCGACGTGCGATTCCCTTTTAGCTTTACTTTATGATCCTGCTTGCCATCATTAAACACCCATTCGTCTTGCAACATATCATGCAGCTGATAAAGCAAACCGTTGTGCTCAGCTAAGTTACTTGGTTGGCTTGGCGTTCCCATCTCAGCTAAATATTCAGGGGCTGCGCACAATATTCTCGGCACATCGCAGATCTTGAAACCATACATGCTGGCGTCAGTCGGAGAGCCGTAACGCAGCGCCATATCAACAGAATCACGATAAAAATCGATGTTGCTGTCGCTGATGCTGGTACGAAGTGTTGCCTTTGGGTATTCAAGCAGAAATTCGTCAAGCCAAGGAGTGATCAGGTTTCGTCCTAGATCCGAAGAAAGTGCGATGCGGATTTCTCCATCCAAGATACCAAGCTCTTCGCGCATGTTGAGCTTGGCTTGCTCCAATATTTTCAAGGCTTGTTCACACTCAGGTAAATAGCGTTCGCCTGCTGAAGAGAGCCTCAGATGGCGAGTGGTTCTTACAAACAGCTCAGCGCCCAGTGCGACTTCAACACGTTTTACGGCAGCGCTCGCGGTGGCAGTACGCATATCTAGGTTGGTGGCTGCTGCGGTGATACTACGAAACTCCGCCACCTTTAAAATGACCTGCAAGTCTTCAAGAAGCATATTATCTACCTGTATTGAATTATTTTCTAAACATGGAGTTGGGACATTTCCCCATCACAATCTGCAGATGGGTTATCTCTACTTATCGCTTCTAAGTTAGCTTCAATTGCTTAATTGTCAAAAATAATTTGATAACAATTCAAACATTAGGCGGTTTATCTAAATTGAGAGTCAACTAAGATTAACTTGTCTAATTCAAGGAGAAAGCACAATGTCAGTACCATCAAAAATGAAAGCTATCGGATTTACTCAGTCACTTGCGATTGCAGAGCAAGACAGCCTAGTTGAGTTTGAAACAAACCTTCCAGAACTAAAAGAACATGATCTACTGGTAAAAGTGAGCGCGACGTCTATCAATCCAGCAGATGCGAAAATTCGAATTCGTAGTGCTCAAGATAAAACTCTCGAGCAACCAAAAGTCCTTGGTTATGACGCAGTCGGTGAAGTTGTCGGTAAAGGTACAGACGTTGAAGGCTTTGAACTAGGCGACCGTGTTTACTATGCAGGTGACGTAACTCGTATGGGCGCTAATGCTGAATACCAAGCCGTTGACTACCGTATTACGGCGAAAGCACCAACGAGCCTTTCTGATGAAGCGGCTGCAGTTATGCCGCTAGCAACACTTACAGCGTGGGAAGCGTTGTTTGATCGCCTACGTGTTCGTTCAGAAGAGAAAAAATCCATTCTGATCATTGGTGGTGCTGGTGGTGTCGGTTCAATCACGATTCAATTGGCGAGCCAGTTGACTAACCTGACGGTTATTGCGACGGCTTCAAGACCTGAAACTGAACAGTGGGTAAGGGATATGGGGGCAGACCATGTGGTGAATCACCGTAACTTGGTTGAATCTGTACGAGAGCAAGGTATTCAGCATGTCGATTACATTTTCAATGTCGCAGACACCAAAGGACATTGGGAATCGATGGTGGAGCTGATTGCACCGCAAGGCATGATCAGTTCTATTGTTGAGTTCGATGGTGGAATTGATCTTTCTGCGCTTCAAGGTAAGTCTGCAGGTTTTGTGTGGGAGCTGATGTTCACACGTTCACTGTTCAACACAGACGATATTCAGAAACAACAAGATATTTTGTTCCAAGCAGCGAACCTGATCGATGCTGGCCGCATTAAGTCTACGCTTACTACCACATTGAATGGCTTTAGTGTTGAGACTCTGAAAGATGCACACCAACGTATTGAAAGCAGCTCCTCGATAGGTAAAACAGCCATCAAATACTAAGTACTGATGATTTGAATAGTCGACGATTTAAATAGAACAAGCCCCCTGATATCTAATTGCTCGTCAAAAGGTATCAGGGGTTTTTATTTGTTTGCGGTTTAGTCCGTTTCTGGTGATGTGATAGGTTGCGATGTTTTGAATTGAAGCTGTATTAGGTCTAGCTCAAAAGGCGAGGGCTGTTTGTCTGCAATCAAAAAGCCAATTTGCTTGATGTCTTGTGCCTTAAGTTCCAGGGCATCGCTCAGTAGCCGACCTCTGAACACCGCTTGAAAATCATTGAAGTGGAAGACCTTGTTTAGCTGCTCTCCCTTTATGGTATCGAAATCGTGTTTGTATTGAACTCGACTACCTTCCTTCCAAGTGGTGAACCTCAGTTGGTAGGTGCGACCATCACCAGCGAATATTAGCTCTGCACTATCTTTTTCATGGGCAGGTGATTCAATGGAGCGCTTTACAGAACTGAAACCACCATTATTTTCTAACGAGAGCTCTCCCCTAAATCGACTCATGTTATTAAGATAAATGAGCTCGCCTGTTGAGATGCCGCCCATTACATCGTCGTTAGTCACTGTCCAGTTTTGATGCTCACTAGCTTGTGTAAAGTCGATCATGTTTGTCCCTGTTGCATCCGCTTTTAGACTTAACGAGTTTAGGCTGAGTAGAAAAAATAAAGATGTGGTTAGCCTAAATGGTAACCGTGTTTTATAAGTGGCCCCGTTCATGATTTTCTCCACTGCTTCTCCTTAGACTCTGCCTTATTGACTCAATAGCTAAGGACAGCTTACGGAGAAAGTTCAGTTTCAAGCATAGCTAAACAACGGTTGATGAAGCCTTCATAGTTCGGTGCCTTGTCGTATTCGATCTTCAATGAACCATGGAACATCAGTGTTACTGTAACGTCTCTGTAGCTTAGCCAACAGGTGTAGCCGTCGTAATCGTGCCACGCAAACATCTCGCCAAATTGATATTTGTTCTCTAATTGCTCGCCAGATGAACGAATGTAATCGAACACTCTAAGAAATTCTTTGATGGTGATTCTGTTGTCCATGTGTTGCTCCCGCTGAGTAGCCGATGAAAAAACGTTAAGTGCTTGTATTTGAATTAACTACGGTTTGGCTCTGCATTGCGATCACAGTCGGGAATTGAGTATTCAATCAATGTGGTGCGGCATGGTTTATCGGAAGTGAAATAGTGAGTTGCTTATTAACTTCCACGATCGCAAGTGGGTGGTCATGACTTTGCGCTGCCAGCAATGCGAAGTGTAGGATCAAGCTTGTGACCCAAGAAAAGATTTAAGATGGTATTGAACCAATTCCCACCACTGAAGTTATCAAGCAAAAATTCCCGGCCATCACCAATACTCCGATAGTTGATCTTGACCAGTACCGGCTCTGATTCTGTGATGATGAACTTGCTATGGCAGACACCAAACTCCACACCGAATTCCTGACGCTGACGAAGTGCTTTCTTTCGAGATTACAAGAAAGGGAGCTTTCTATCTTATTGTTTTTATTTACTCTTTTATCATTAGTGGCGTTGCATATTGCAAAGCAAATATAGATCAAAAAATATATATTGCAAATATAAATGATATTTGTTTTTATTCGCATCTGTTGTGATTTTATAAACTAAAACGGAATTAGATGATGAACATTAGATTGGCCTTGTCCCCTCTCGCTTTGGCTATTGGAGGTGCATTAACCGCAGTAGTTACCGTGTCGAATGTAATGGCTGCAGAAGAAATAATGACGGATGAAACCCTACAAGTTATTGGTCATCAGTACGAAGGTTACGCGGAGCACATGCCGCAATCGGGTACCAAAACCGATGTCGAATGGTTGGATGTACCGCAAGCAGTATCGGTGGTCACAAAGACGGAAATGCAAGACCGCGGTGCTGTACGTTTGGTGGATGCTCTTGATGGTGTTGCCGGGGTTAACAATACCTTGGGTGAGGGGAGCCGAGACCAATTTGTGATTCGTGGTTTTGATGCACTCAACGACATGTACCGTGATGGTATGCGTGATGACGGGACTCTGCAATCGTACCGAAGTCTAGCGAATATAGAACGTGTCGAAGTGGTAAAAGGCCCTGCAGGCGCACTTTATGGCCGAGGCTCAGCAGGCGGTATCATCAACTTGGTCACCAAGCGTGCTAACGGTGATAATTTCACACACGTCAATGGCAGTGTCGGCAGCAATAATCTGTTTGTTGGTCAGGTCGACAGCTCGATGGCGTTTACTGACAAAGTCAGTGGTCGTATCAACGTGGAAAGTCGACAGTCGGATTCTTATGTAGACCATGTCGATTCTAGTGATTTCTTTATCGCACCCACCATTCGTGTATTACCTGCTGAGGGGCATACCATAGATCTTGATGTCGAATATGCTCACCAAGAGCTAGTGCCATATCGTGGGGTTCCATCTAAAAATGGTAAGCCTGTCGATGTCTCTGAAAGCACGTTTTATGGCGGTAGGAATGACTATCAAGAGTCAGACAGTATTCGTGTTGGTGTTAATTATGAATGGCTTTTGAACAGTGAATGGGCATGGACAAACCGCGCAGCATACAACCATATTGAGCTTGAACAAAAAGGTACGCGTCAAGGCACGGTAACAGGGGACCAAGTATCTCAAACCGTGAACAACTTCGGCTATGATCCTCGTACCACGACAACACTACAGTCTGAGTTGGTTTGGGAAACTAACTCTAACCAAATGATGATTGGTGCCGATTACAACCAGATTAATATCGATCTCACTCTAGCTAGCGATCAAACCCTACCTTCACAAGACATCTATAACCCTGTAACAGGCCCAACACCTGATCCGGGCTTCAAACCTTTCCGTGATAACACGACAACGACCACTGGCGTTTATATTCAAGACGTTTATACCTTTGGTGATCTTTCTGTGATCGGCAATGTGCGTTACGACTCGATGGAGCTTGAACAGCAAAAAGCGGGCTCAGTAAAAGAGAATCTAAACGATGACAAAGTGAGCTACCGCGGTGGTTTGGTCTACCGTCTCAACAATGATATGTCAGTGTACGCGAGCTTAGCTCGTTCATGGCAATTGCCTTACTCCGGTATTTATATCAATCCTAAATTGGCTGAATTCTTCCATACCGATCTAAAAGAAGTGGGTGCAAAAGCTTACTTGTTAGATAGCGCCTTGATGCTAAATGCCGCGGTCTTCCAAATTGATCAAGAGCAACCAGAAACGAATATAGACGGAGACGTTGTTAACAAGATCGAAGCTCGCCACCAAGGTATTGAGCTAGAAGCTCGCGGTCAATTTACTGAGCAGTGGGATATTTCGGTGGGCTATAGCTACCTCGATGCAGAAAACAAAGAGACAGGCAAAAAGCCGAACGATGTGTCTGATCACCTGTTTTCTCTTTGGAGCACTTATCAGCTAGACGATAACTGGCGTTTAGGTGGTGGCGTGAAATACGTAGGTGACCGATACGCAGGTAATGATGAAGCTGTAGCGCTGGGTGACTACACCACGGTTGACTTGATGGCTGCGTACACCACGGGTCGTCACAAAGTTCAAGCGAACGCTTACAACGTGTTTAATGAGGAATACATTCTGGGCGCAACTAACGGTACGTCAGGTACTAACCAGATTGGTTACGGAGCGCCAGTCGAATTTATGCTCAGCTAAGGCTATCAGTTTTAAAAGCCAATTCAGTTCTAAGAGCGAATTCATTTCTAGGAGTTAGTTCATTTCTAAGAGCTATTTCGACTCTAAAAACGATTGATTTACTCGCTACGAATGAGTGAACAGTTGGCCTCATTTTGGGGCCGTTTAGCCCATAGGATCAAAGCGCCGATATAACCGAAAACACGGCCTTTGATCCTAACCTGCCTACTTAGGAGATTTTCATGCCTTACCAGAATTTGGATGGTAAACCCTGTACTCAATCACACCAAAAGTTGCGTCTAAGTACCCTTGCAATGGCCATCGCTTCAGTGACTTCCATGAGCGCATTTGCAGCGTCTGATCCTCAAACAACGACTATGGAAACGGTTGTCGTGACAGGTAGCTTGATCGGTAACTCAGAGCTAGAGGATGTGAAAGAGTATCCGGGAGCGCGTACCGTTCTAACTAACGAACAAATTAAAAAGACTGGCGCACTTTCGATTGATTCGGCCTTCCAAAGTGTACCGGGCATTAAGGTTCAAGACGAAACGGGTACGGGTGTATTGCCTAACATCTCGGTGCGTGGCTTGAAAGCCAGCCGCAGTGGGCATGCTCAATTTCTAATGGACGGTGTGCCACTGACTCTTGCGCCTTATGGTCATACCGGACAATCTATTTTCCCTGCGACTCTGTCGATGCTTGACCGAATTGATATCGTACGTGGTGGTGCTGCTGTGCAGTACGGGCCAAACAACGTGGGTGGTGTGATCAACTTGGTGACTAAGCCTATTCCACACGAATGGCAAACGGAAATAAGTAATCGCTTTACTGTATTCGAGGATGGCGATACGCCGCTCAACGACTTTTATCTGCGCACGGGCGGTTGGTTAACCGATACGCTAGCACTTCAAGTTGAGGGGAACTTCTTAAAAGGTGAAAGCTTCCGTGAACACTCCGACACCGATGTCAAAAACTTCCAAGCGAAGTTGCAGTGGTTACTGAGTGATACTCAAGAGCTGCAAGCTTTCGTGCAGCGTTATGATGCAGATACGCAAATGCCCGGTGCTTTATCGCCAGATGATTATGACAAAGATCGTACTCAGTCGAAGCGCCCGTACGATGAATATCAAGGCACTTCAACGCGTTGGAGCCTGAAGTATTTACATGACTTGAATCTTGCAGATAGTGCTGAATTAGAAATACTGACGTTTGGCCACCGTTCTGAGCGTTTCTTCCAATGGGGCTTTAACAGTGCTGGTGGTCACTGGGCGGATCCGGCATTACCGTCAACCGATATTCGTACGTCACCACGTGAATTTGCTGTTTATGGTGTTGAACCTAAACTCGCGATGTACTTTGACGGAAATACGGTAACGCAAAACGTGATTGTTGGGGCACGCTACGTCAACGAAGATATCGATTACAAGCTCACTCAAACATCAATTTCTAGTGGAGTAACCACAATCCCACGCGACTGGCATCTTGATACTGACGCTTTTGCTGGTTACATCAGTAACGAAATCGGCCTGTTCAATGATGTACTGAAAGTCACTCCGGGTATTCGTTACGAATCGATTGATATGACGTTTGATGACCTGGGTACAGCACAGAGCACAGACAATAAAGTGACGGAATGGCTGCCGGGCTTAACTGTAGCATACCACCTGACAGAACAGTGGGTGGGTTACACTAATGCGCAGAAATCTTTGCGTGCACCACAGATTGCTTACATTCGAGGTCTAGGAGAAGAGGGCAGTGAACTAGCATGGAACTATGAGTTGGGTGCGCGCTACAACCAAGATTCAACCAGCTTTAACATCGCACTATACCGCATTGATTTTGAAGATCAGCTGCAATGGCAAAGTGCTACTCAAACTTTCGACAACATTGGTAAAACCCTTCACCAAGGTGTTGAACTTTCAGGTCGCTACGTGCCTCAAGCGATGCAAGCGTTGAGTTTGGGCGCTGGTTATAACTACTTAGATGCAACTATCGAGGAAGAGGGCGCAAACAAAGGTAATCAACTTCCTTATACGTCTAAACATCAATTTAGTTGGGATGCGACTTACGCCTTTAGCAAGGTAGATACTACTTTATCTGGTTACTACTTTAGCGAATCTTATTCTGATAATGCGAATACAAGTGCCGAAGATGCAACGGGCGCGACAGGTAAAGTGCCTGCCTACATGGTCTGGAACTTTAACCTAGGTTCGGACTTGTACAAGGATGAAAACAGTAAGCTGCGCATGAACCTTGCGGTGAACAACTTGTTTGATGAGGACTATTACTTCCGCGGTATTGATACCAGCCCAGTTGGTCGTTATCCAGCCCCAGGACGTTCTTACACTTTGGATCTGAATTATCAGTTCTAATACGTAATTTATTGAAAGTAATAACGAATAAAAGTCGTCAATACTCTTGGCGGCTTTCACGGTTCTAGAGTTTAAGGAAAATTAAATATGGAAAACAGCTCTCGCCTTTTGTTTTCGAATCAATTGATGCTGTCGAACGGGCTGCTGTCATTTAATAGGCCGTTTTTATGCAGCAGGATAGCGATAACCTTAGCTTTGCTGATTTTAAGCTTGTTCTCATTTTCAAGCTCGGCAAAAACGAGAACGATCCAAGATGAGCAAGGCCAGTTTGAGATAGCGACTACCCCGCAACGTATTGTGGTGTTGGAGTTTTCATTTGTAGATGCACTCGCTGCGGTGGGTGTTTCTCCTGTTGGTGTTGCCGATGACAATGATGCTTCAAGAGTGATTCCGGCGGTACGTGAATTGGTTCAACCTTGGGAATCGGTTGGCATGCGTTCTCAGCCTAGCCTAGAAGCCATTGCGGTATTAAAGCCAGATCTGATCATTGCCGATGCAGAGCGTCATCGTACGGTCTATCAAGATCTACAACGCATCGCACCAACTCTACTGCTTAAAAGCCGTGGTGAGACTTATCAAGAGAATTTGGAGTCTGCGCTCAAGATTGGCATCGCTCTCGATAAACAATCGTCAATGGAACAACGAATTCAACAGCATCAACACGCCATGGCTGAATTCAAAAGTCATTTCTCGCTCAAACAAACCGTCCAATTCGCTGTCGTGTCGGATAAAGGTATGTGGTTACATAGCCCCGCATCTTACGCAGGGGGCGTGCTGACCACATTAGGCATTGCGAGCCCTATTGTGAAACCAACAGAGAAGGCATATTTACCAACCAGCTTTGAGTTGTTGTTGAAAACCAATCCGGATTGGTTGCTCCTTGGTGCTTACTCTCATCCAAATATTGTTGATGATTGGCAGGAAAATCCGTTATTCAATGTACTAACCTCTGTAAAAAGTAAGCAAGTTGTAGAAGTGTCACCAGCACTTTGGTCACTGAATCGAGGCATGTTAGCGGCAGAAAAAATGGCGAAAAATCTTGAGCAGATCTTGGATCCATCATGAGTACGATGTTGTTCTCTAAAAGTAAGCGATTCTGGCCAATATTGTCGTGGCGAGTCACGTTATTTACCGGATTAGTGTCGTGTTTGGCACTTTCTGGTTACGCGGCCTCTATGACCGGGTGGTCTAATTTCTCTTTAACATTGAGTGACTTGATTCACTATCGGTTTGCGTTTGATGAAAGCAACATGACTCATCAAATATTGGCGACGCTAAGAGCGCCAAGAGCTTATGCGGGGCTATTGATTGGTGCGAGTTTGGCCGTCGCTGGGTTATTGATGCAAGGCTTGACGCGCAATCCACTCGCGTCTCCGTCGATTCTTGGCATTAACGCTGGCGCAGCCTGTTTTATGGCGTTAGCTGCAATAGGTATACCTGTGGTTAGCGAGCTAAGTCCAATCCTTAATGCGGCTCTTGGTGCGTTGCTAAGCGGTGGTGCTGTGATGCTTCTGGGCGGCTTTTTCTCCGAACGTTCTCATCCGTTACGTTTGGTTCTCGCGGGTATCGCCATTACTGCGTTATTGCTCGGACTGACACGAGCGGCGCTGATTCTTGCTGACGACATGGCTTATAGCGTCTTGCATTGGCTTACTGGTTCACTGTCTAGTGTGGATGATGGGCAATGGCAACAGCTTTGGCCGCCTGTAGTGATTGGTTTGGTGTTAGCAATGAGTCTTGCTCGCAACCTCAACTTATTGGCGCTTGGTGAAGAGGTTGCCGTGGGGCTTGGCAGTAACATCAGGTTTACTCGCCTGATTAGTGGATTGACGATTGTGTTGCTTGCCGGAGCAAGCGTCGCTATCGCAGGGCCAATTGGCTTTGTTGGTTTGTTAGTGCCTCATTTGGTTCGACCTATGGTTGGTCACAATTACCATTTACTGATTCCTATTTCCGCATTGGCAGGCGCAGCATTAGTCTCTTGGTCAGATGCATTATCACGAGCGATTGCTTTCCCGACTGAAACACCCGTTGGTGTTATTACTGCTTTGCTCGGGACACCTTGTTTTATTTTGATTGCGACGAGGAGATCTTAATGCACCATCACACTAAGATAGTTTTGTTATCTGGGATTCTCATATTAGTGGCATCTGTGGGTTTGTTTGTCGGTGCAGCGTCACTTTCTATTCCTCAAGTCATCGAACATTTGGTCGCGTTTTCCAGTGACGACTTTGTTATCCATCAGTATCGGCTACCACGTATGTTGCTCGCGATAAGCGTGGGCGCAGGGTTAGGGCTTTCTGGGGTATTAGTGCAAGGCGTGATACGTAATCCGTTAGCATCGCCTGACCTTATGGGTATTAGCGCTGGGGCTGGCCTTGCTGCGACAGCGAGTTTAGTTTGGTTCCCCAATGCACCAGTCAGTGTGCTTCCGGTTGTGGCGATGTTCGGTGGGGTATTGGCTGCTGGGCTGATTGCGGTATTGGCATGGTGGTCAAGACCAACACCCGCCAAATTGGCGCTGATTGGTATTGCGGTGAGTGCGTTTCTGGCCAGTTGTATCGACTTCTTGCTGGTCACCAATCCGATCGAGATCAACACGGCCATGGTGTGGTTAACTGGCAGCCTTTGGGGACGAAACTGGCAGCAAGTTCCCTTTATTTGGAGTGTGCTGCTCTTGTTGTTACCTATGGCATTGTGGCTTGCTTGGCGATTAGATGTGATGGGGCTTGGCGAGGAAAGTGCGACCACATTGGGTACTAAGCCAAAACAGATTCAGGCTCTTGCGTTATTGGCTGCTGTATTGCTTGCCAGTGTTAGCGTTTCTGTTGCAGGAACGATCAGTTTTGTGGGTTTATTGGCACCTCACTTAGCCCGCTCGTTGTTTGGGCATAATCATAAGTTGTTAATCCCAGCATCTGCACTGGTGGGGGCAATTCTGGTTACCAGCGCTGATGGGTTGGCCAGAGGTCTACAACCACCCATTGAATTGCCAGCAGGGGTTCTCACGTCTGTGATTGGCGCGCCATATTTCATCTTTCTTCTCTATCGTTATCGAGGTTGGTAACCATGCTTAAAACGCAGAATCTTTCCGTCGCGTACGGCAAACAAACGATCATACCGAACCTGTCTGTTTCTATCCCTAAGGGAAAAATCACCGCATTGATAGGACCTAACGGGTGCGGTAAATCTACCTTGTTAAAGACGTTAGTCAGAATTAACAAGCCAGTGGCTGGAGAGGTGTTGTTTGAAGACAAACCACTGTCGAGTTATGGCGATAAAGCGCTTGCTCGTTCGTTGTCACTTCTTCCGCAAATCTTGGTTAGTCCTGAGGGGATCACGGTAAGAAAATTGGTCGAATATGGCCGTTCGCCTTATGTCTCTCATTGGGGAAGGCTAGGGCAGGACGATCAAAAGATTGTCGAACAAGCAATGCGAGATACAGGTGTACTTGAGTTTGCTGATAAGCCAGTTGAGTCTTTGTCTGGTGGCCAGCGTCAAAGAGCATGGATTGCGATGGTAATTGCACAAGATACGGACGTAGTGATGTTGGATGAACCGACTACATACCTTGATATGTCTCATCAAGTGGAGTTAATGAAACTGATGCAACAGATGAATGCCAAAGGAAAAACGGTAGTTGTTGTGTTGCATGACCTGAACCAAGCCAGTCGTTACTGCGATCATTTAGTGGTTTTGGAAAAAGGATGCTTAATCGCAGAAGGGTCGCCTGATGAGGTGATGACAGAAACTATGCTCAGTAACGTCTTTGATCTCAAAGCAAGCGTGTTTCGTGACCCTATTTCAAATACGCCAATGTGTGTTGCTATTTAGGAGACTATCAGTCAACTGGAAAGGATGGATACTTATTGTTTAATACCTTTGGTTTTTGGTAGTAAGTATCCGAAAACTTTGTTCTTACTTATTTTCCATTCTCATGTATTATGTGCGCCCATAATTGTATGACAAATGTGTAATTCTGTTTCCGTATGAATAAAGTCACCAACCACGCCATCTTGCTTTTGGTATTTGCAAACTTATTGGCGTCTTTTTCCGATGTCTCACTAAAAATACTTAATGGTGAAGTTCCCACATTTCAGTATGTGTTTATCCGCCAGCTATTGAGCGTGATTTTACTGCTTCCTTTTTGGCTAAAGCTCCCTAAAGAAACTCGCATGCAAGGCGGTTGCCGCATCAATTTTTTACGGGCTCAATTTATATTAGTGGGTAGTGGTTGTGCGATGATTGCCATTACACACCTTACCTTGGCGACAGCGAACGCGATGTTCTATGTTGGGCCAATCCTGATGCTTCCTCTGTCTATTGTGTTGTTGAAAGAAAGGCCGACATCATCAAAAGTGACCGCGACACTAATAGGCTTTGTGGGTGTGCTAATTGTGTTGCGTCCAGAGCAATTTCACTGGGCGGCGATTGCAGGGCTAGGCAGTGCGCTTGCAATGGGGGTTGGTAATATTTTGATCAAGCGTTTGAACGCCGAACAACACATTATCTCTACCTTATTTTGGACTAGTGTTATGACTCTGCCACTTGCACTGGCGTTTGCATTGCCGGCATGGGCCGCGATTGAATGGCGTCATGTAGGGTGGATCATGGCAATCAATCTATTTGTTCTTGGTTATCATGCATTGGTGGTGGTGGCGTATAAAAAGGCTCCAGCAAACCAAATTGCGCTCGCAGAATACTCGGGGTTAGTGTTTGTAACCTTGTTTGGCGTGATGTGGTTTGACGAGATCCCCGACATTCTGACACTGGTTGGTATCAGCCTCATCGTTATTCCAATGATGCCGATTAGATGGAAGAAGTTCTTTAGTTTAGGGAACAGAGCATCTCTCGATGTAGAGGTGAATCAGCCAAAGTCATAATATCTGTGGCTTAACCGCCGCGTATTGCAAAGACGAAACGTGCTAGATGAAAGAAAAGCGAACCTAAGTGGTTCGCTTTTTGTTTTTTATCCGATCTTTCCGCTTAAAACTGATAGTTTTTCCATAACTTCCGTACGGAGTCTTCGGGGTCATTGACCTGTTTCGATGTAACATCAAATTGCATTGTTGGTCGTTCTGATAAGTTATAATGAGACCAATCAGCTTTACTTGTCTTGATGAACGTTAGCCATTGATTGTGCATGGCATTAACAAGTTCAACTGGAGGCTGTGAGCCGACAAATGTTTTTGTTTGTTCGTTGTTAGTGGTATTAAACACAAACGGTACGTCAACAAAGTGCGCGGCTCCTAAGTGACCATCAAACGCAGGTGACATCCAAGAAAAATTATAATGCCAAACATTGTTGTCGTTTTTAGTTAACTGTTGAGCAATGTGCAGTGCTGGCATTCTAAACGTAAAATCAGATTGAATGTCGGCAAACGTGTCTCCAATAGACTTGCTATTGCCTTCTGTTGAATACACATCCGCAGGCCAACCCTCCAATGACAAGTCAGATAATAATAGTGACTTCGTTTCTTCGGTCGTGTTGTTAACGGCACCACTTGGTACCAAGTAGAGTCGTGATTCTTGATCTGTGCTACCAACGATGACGGGAATAGAAGGTGAAGCTTTGGCGAGATCTTTCATTGGAGACTCAACAATGATATCCCCATCAACGACGGGCAAGAATGCGGTGCCTCCCCACGACAGCATTCCCCATTTGTCACGATCTTGTATGGTATGGCCCATATCAATAACGTTCTTAACTAATTCAGGAAATGGGACTGTAGATAAACCTTCAATGGTGGCTGGGATATTCAGTTTTTCAGTATAGCTTTGTGTGATTTTATCAGCTTCTTTTTGGGTTAAAAATGCCATTGGAGGGCTTTGCATAATGGCTTTTTGGAATAGGCCTTCGGCTTTTTCGGTACCTAATAAAATGGCAACACTTTCTGCCCCGGCTGATTGACCTGCGACCGTCACTTGGCTAGGGTCGCCACCAAAATCTTCGATGTTATTTTGTACCCATTTAAGAGCCATGATTTGATCAAGAATGCCGCGATTATCCGGTTTGCCTTCAAGGTGCATGAAGCCATCAACGCCTACGCGATAATTGATCGTTACAACGATCACGTTGTTCTTCGCAAAGCTTGTACCATCATAAGCCAACTCTGCTGCGTCTTCTCGGATAAAAGCACCGCCTGGGATCCACACCATGACAGGCAGCTTTTTATTTGATGCCTTGTTGTTGGCAGCAATGGCGTTAGTCGGTGTCCATATGTTCAGAGTAAGATGTCCGGGAGCCCCCACCAAGGTGATGTTTTTACCTCGACTTGGTTGTGGAACGGGTTGACCTGCTTTTGTTGCATCTAATATTCCACTCCAAGTTTCGTAGGCTTGCGGAGCTTGAAAACGGCGCTCTGCCGTAAAAGGGTTTTGCGCATATGGAACGTCATAAAATGTAGTCACACCATCATGGTTGCTTCCCATAAGTTTACCAGACTCAATGATTGCTACCGTTGAGTTTTCAGCATTTTGAGTGTGGGCAAATAGTGTATTACTTTGAATTAAACCTGCACTGAGGCATGCGACTAGTACCATTGTTTTTTTCATTTCATTGGGCTCGGTATTGGAATAGAAGGTCAGTATAAAACCTAGTTTGAAGTTGATATATATGCTATACGTCAATAGATTGTTGCATAAATCGAACTATTGAGGGTGTATGGATAGAATTATTTCAATGGAAGTTTTCGTTTCTACTGTCGATCTAGGAAGCCTGACGGCAGCATCTGAGGCTTTAGGAATGTCACGATCCATGGCGACTAGGCATATAACCGCGTTGGAAAAGTCTTTAGGTGTATGTTTACTATATCGCTCAACAAGAAGCTTAGGTATCACTAACGCCGGTCGTGATTTATTGCCTTTCTGCCAGAATATTTTAGAGCAGAATGCCCAACTATATAGCTTAGCCCAAGAACAGCACTCTCAACCTAAAGGAAGAATTTCACTGGTTACTAGCATTTCGTTTGGTCAGGGTTATCTTGCCCAAGCTATCGAACAATTCATGCTTAAGTACCCTGACATAGAAGTTGATCTCACGCTGTCGAATCAGTCACTGGATTTGATAAAACATGGGGTTGATATGGCAATCGAGTTGAGTAATGACCTGCCCGAATCTTTAATTGGAAAGAAATTGGCTGATTGTCCATCGGTGGTTTGCGCTTCCCCTCAATACCTAGCGGAACATGGGGCTCCTTTATCTCCCGAAGATTTACTCGATCACAATTGCTTGATCCACAAACGAATAGGCAATGATTGGCTGTTTGTTTCTAAAGCCGGTTCTAAATCTGCTCAGCCTATTAATGTAACGGTCACAAGTAACTACTCTGTAAATGATAGTTCCATACTTCTTAATGCAGCGATTAATGGCAAAGGTATAGCGTGTTTACCTCTGCCTTTTATTGACAATGAAGCACAAACTGGAGCTCTTACTATTCTGCTAACAGACTGTCAAGTGAACCCTGTTGGCATATGGGCGCTGTATCCCTCAAGACAATACCAGCCTAAGTTACATCGATACTTGTTGGATTTTCTACAACAAGACTTATCGTTGAAGCACGAACAAGTCGACTCTATTTATTTATGAGGTTGTTTGTCGCTTAGCTTAAAGCATGTGAATTAGTAAGCTCGGTGCCAAAGAAGTCACCTTAGAGAAGGTCGTCTAAACTTAGGGTCTGTATGTTATCGAAGTACGGCAATTTGGGCTCTAAAAACGTTCTCGAAATAAATGCAAACTAGTGCTTTACCTCAACTTAACTTGAGGTATTAGGATATACAACGTTGCTTACGAGAATACTTTAAGGAGAGAAGAATGATCCAACTTGAACATGTGAACTTAGTGGTAAAAGACATCCCAGAAATGCTGGTTTTCTATAAAGCGGCATTCCCTCATTGGTATGTCCGTGATGAGGGAAAAGGGGAGTGGTCAGGTAAGCCACGTAACTGGTTGCACTTTGGCGATGAGTATCAATATATTGCATTGAGTGACCATGGTGAGGGTGAAAATAGAGACTTAGCCGGACACTCCGTTGGTCTCGCTCACTTCGCTTATGTGACCCATAATATTGAGAGTGTGATTGAACGCCTTATCGATGCGGGCTTCCCAATAGCCAAACCCGGAGCGGAAGAACCTTATCGCAAAAACGTCTACTTTGTGGATCCAGCTGGTTTTGAAATCGAGTTCGTAGAATACTTGAGCGATGATCCCAAACTGCGCAATGCCACGTAATAAAACTCGTTAATTGTCTTGGTTTGTTAGAGCGAGTTTGTCCAAAATAAAACGTCTAATAAAGGGTGCTAGGAAAGACTTACAGAAAAGGGCATTGTGGAATACTCCGCAATGCCCTTTTTCAATCTTTACTTGTTTGTCTGTTTGCCTAACGGCGTATAAGTCTAACGCTAAACAGCTAGCTATTTAGCTTTAAATGGCACCAATAACTGTTTACCAAATACATTGATTAGTGCGCCTGTCACGATCAGCCCACCACCTAGGTAAGTCCAAACTGATGGAATTTCATTAAATATCCAGACGCCTAACAGTGCCGAGAATACGATCTGAACGTAAGAGTAAGCCGAAGCCTTGCCTGCTGCTTGGGTTTGCATCGCCTTGGTTAAGCCGTATTGGCCTATCTGTGTGAAAATCCCTACTAAAATCAACATCAATGTTAAGAACACGCTCGGCCACACAAAATCGTTCCAGATAAGAACGGTTGAGATTGGTAGAGCAACCAGTGGGAAGTAGAAGATGATCACCGAGCTGTCTTCAGTTTGGCTAAGCTTTCTCACAATTACATAGGCGATTGAGCTGCCAAACGCACCACATAATGCCAGCATAATACTGAATAATGGCAACTCGCTGCTCGCTCCGCTGTTCATGCTCGGTTGTACCATTACCAATAATCCCACTAGGCAGAATGCAATGCAGATCATGGTCGATTTTTGGATGCGTTCTTTGAGGAATAACACGCCCAGTAGTGCGGTAAATACGGGGTGCACGTATTGTAAAATGGTCGCCTCTGCTAATGGTAAGGTGGTTACGGCATAGTAAACGCACATTAGCGCCGCAGTACCGACAGTACCACGCACGAACAAGAGTGGTTTGTTGTTGCCCCAAATCGAAATACGTTTGCGCTTCACATCGACATAACTGATGATCAACGACACCAGCGCCCTAGCTGCAACGATTTCGAATACGGGTATGCCATAGTTGCTAATGTATTTCACACAAGCTGACATCAGTGCGAATCCAAAAGCGGAGAGAATCATGAATCGAACCCCAACAGGGATTTGAGAAAAAGAGAAAGAAGGCATAAAAATATCAATCGGTTGAGGGAGAAGGAATCATAACTTAGTTTAGAAGCGCCGACCAAAGTCTTTGTCTTGTAATAGTCAACTTGACTCAATTAATTCTCATTTCAGTTATACGTGCCTTTATCTCACATAATATCGTCCATCGCTCAATTTTATAAAATCCACACCAACAGAAAGTGACGTTAATTCAACTCTGATTTATCGAACGTTTTAATTATTACACCCACTCATATCATTCTTGTGAATTTATAATGAGAGATATGTTCTATGAAACCAATAAATACCTTACTCATATCCACACTTGCCGCTTGTTCTTTCAGTTCAGCTACTTACGCTGATACCATTTTGCACGCTTTCAACTGGAAGTACTCAGACGTAACGGCCAACGCCAACCAAATAGCCGAAGCTGGCTATAAGAAAGTGTTGGTTGCACCGGCAATGAAATCCAGTGGCAGCCAATGGTGGGCACGTTATCAACCACAAGATCTGCGCACCATTGATTCTCCGTTGGGGAACACGCAAGATTTAGCCGCAATGATCACTGCACTCAAAGGTGTGGGTGTTGATGTTTACGCTGATGTTGTACTCAACCACATGGCGAATGAAAGCTGGAAGCGAAGTGACTTGGATTACCCAGGCACAGAAGTGCTAAACGACTATGCCGGCCGCTCAAGCTACTATGCTGACCAGACTTTGTTTGGCAACTTAGCGCAAGGTTTTGTCTCGGCTAACGATTTCCACCCAGCAGGCTGTATTTCGGATTGGAACGACCCTGGTCACGTTCAGTATTGGCGTTTGTGTGGCGCAGATGGTGATGTTGGTCTTCCTGATTTGGATCCAAACAATTGGGTGGTTTCACAGCAACGTCTATACCTAAAAGCTCTAAAAGATATGGGAGTCAAAGGGTTCCGTATTGATGCCGTAAAGCACATGAGTCAGTACCAGATCGATCAAGTATTCACGTCTGATATTACCTCGAACATTCATGTGTTTGGTGAGGTGATTACCAGCGGTGGGGCAGGCAACAGTGGCTATGAGTCCTTCTTAGCACCTTATTTAAACAATACTAATCACTCCGCGTACGATTTCCCGCTGTTTGCTTCGATTCGCTCGGCCTTCTCTATGAACGGAAGTTTAAACCAACTGCATGATCCAAAAGCTTATGGGCAAGCGCTCGATGACAATAGTTCGATTACTTTTGCGATCACGCACGATATTCCAACTAATGATGGCTTCCGTTACCAAATTATGGATCCACAAGATGAGCAGCTTGCTTACGCTTACATTCTTGGCAAAGATGGCGGTACGCCGTTGATCTACAGTGATGATCTTCCTGATTCTGAAGATAAGGATAACGGTCGCTGGGGCAATGTTTGGAATAGCTCAACGATGAAGAGCATGTTGAGCTTCCATAATGCGATGCAGGGCAAAACCATGACTATGCTTTCGAGCGATCAGTGCACCTTGTTATTCAAGCGTGGTAAAGAAGGGGTTGTGGGTATCAACAAGTGCGGTGAAACTCGTGGAGTTACTGTAGATACCTACCAGCATGAATTTAACTGGAATATTCAATACCAAGATGTGTTGAGCACTGCAACAGAAACGGTTACTTCTCGTTATCACACTTTCAATTTGCCACCACGCAGCGCACGTATGTTTAAGTTGTAGTGTTCAGTTATCTGGAAAGCCAGAATAAAAGCTAAACATGACTGTTCAGAAAGCATGAGCCGCAGTAAGAGTTGCGGCTTATTTGTGTCTGGTTTTGAGGTTTTTGCTTACTATTTTTGAGTTAATCTTGCGCTTTAATTACGCCAGACCAATGGTATTGCAGTGACAATTGCTTGAGTAACTCAATCTCTTTTGCTGTTTCTTCTCTGAGCCAGTCAATAATATCGTCTATCACAGGAGTATGAGTGCGCTGGTGAATGTAATACGTCCAAGCACTGTGTTGTAGTTTGGCGTGCTCCGGACAATATAAAAAGCCACGTTGCAGTTCCTTTAAGACCAAAAGGAGATCCGTTACCGTGACACCTTCACCCGATAAACAGGCACTGAGTGCCATATCTAACGATAAGAAACTGGTATTTCTGACAGGCTTCTTTGGAGGGGATTCGACATCAGCCAACCACACTTTCCAGTCGTGGTGATCGAGTGTTGGGTGAATACGAGGCATCGTTAAAATGGAAGTTAAATCGGTGTCCTCAGTAATAACGTTCGTGGAACAAACCGGAGCCATAAACTCTTCACGTAAGAAGGTAATATCTGGTGCGTTGTCGTAACGTTTTTTGAAGCGAGTGTGAAAGATCAATAAATCATACTCACTACTATTGATTGCCTCATCTTCTTCTATTACTGGAACAATCACTATCTCATAGTCGGGGTAGCGTTCATTCAACTCGCGCACTTTGGATATCAGCACACGGGTTGCAAAGCTCAAGGTGGCTTTAATCACGATTCGTTTTTGCTTGGGATCTTTCCAAGACGCCATTACCGCTTCGATATTTCCATAGCTCTCACGCAATACTCTATACAAATCATGCCCTTGAGGTGTGAGTTCAATTGCTCTGTGTTTGCGAACAACCAGTGATGCGCTGAGCTCATCTTCAAGCTGTTTGATCTGACGGCTGATCGCACTCTGTGTTACGTGAAGCTCATCGGCAGCTAACGTAAAGCTCATCAGCCTTGCTGCAGCTTCAAAGGCTTTCAAACCATTATGTGATGATGGCAAGCTCGGATATGGGGTCATAATTCGTTCGCATGAGTTTATGGAATGTTAGAGTCGCAAATTTATCAATTGAACGCTAGCCCCATCGATCGTATTTTGGGCGAAATTAACTGAGGCGCTCATGAAAAAAATACTCACTCTTGCATTCCCTTTGATCATTTCACAGCTGATATCCATGGCTCTAGTCCTTACTGATGTTTGGATGATGTCACGCATCAGTGTGTCGGCGCTTGCGGCTGGTGGATTAGGGGCCTCTATCTACTTCTTCATCTTCATTATTGCGAGCAGTACGGTAGGCTGTGTCGCGAACTTGATTGCTATTGCTTATGGTCAGCGAGTCGCTCGCCCAGAGTTTGGTAATACTCAAATCAGATTAGCGGTGAAAGGCGCAACCATGTTGGCATTCGTGCTCAGTGTGACCTTAATGGCCAGCTTCTGGTTTGCGCCACTGGTATTAGAAGCGGCCAAGCAACCACCAGAAGTGATCACTTTAGCCATGGAATATGTACACGCTCTGAAATGGGTGATGCTGCCTTCCCTTATATTGTTGGTTCTTCGTGGCTTAACCAGTGCGTTTGGTAACGTGCGCTCTATTCTTGTGATGTCTATTATCACCGTAATTTTAAATGTGCCGGTGAGTTATTTACTGACGTTCCAGTTAGATATGGGCTTAACGGGTTTAGGCTTAGGAACCGCTATCGCGGCATTTATCGTGATGGTTGGATACACGGTTTGGGTATTTAAGCGTGATGAATTCAAGCAGTTCGCCCCTTGGTTAAACACAGAAGAGTACTCAATCAAGTTGATGAGCCCGTTGTTGTTAATGGGTTTACCTATCGGCTTGGCGGCGTTGCTTGAGCATGGGCTTATTTACGGCGGCACCTTAATGGCGGGGACGATCAGTATTGCCTCGTTGGCGCTGCATCAAATCTTGCTTCAATGTTTAAGCTTTACCTGGAACTTCAATTTCGGTTTCTCGCAAGCAGCCGCAATTTTGGTGGGACGCGATTATGGTGCGGGTAATTTTGAAGGAATTAAACGAACGTCAATTCAGAGCTTTATTTTAGTATCGGTATTGAGCGTGGTGTTATCTGCCGTGTTTATCCTGTGGCCGGAAATGATCGCTTCTATCTTCAAATTGGATGATGGTACAGGGGCGATGACTTCATTGCTGGCTTCTGTTATTTGGGTCGTCGCTCTGTGTTTTATTGTTGATGCTTGGCAACTGTTGGCGATTAATCTGTTAAGAGGCATGAAGATTGTCTCGATGCCAACCGTAATGACTGCCATTGGTTACTGGGTATTTGGACTACCTGCTGCTTGGTATTTGATGCCTAAGTTCGAATTAGCAGGAATTTGGGGCGGAATCGGTGTTGGTTTGGGTGTGACAGGTATTCTGCTGCTCATCCAACTGATGCGTGTCATTCAAAAGAACAGCAAGTTCCCGGATCTATCGAATCATGTTTATTCGTGAGCCGCTAGTTACACATTAAACACAGAAGCAGCAGTCATCGTAACGACTGCGGCTTTTTCTGTTCTCATTTTTCTGATTCGGTCTTATGTTGCATGCGATATGTATCTACGGGCAAGGATTAACCATCGCTATCAAGGCAAAGAGTGGCGTCTATTTGTTACCAGACAACACGGACTTCATCATTGTTTTGAATTGCTCTTTCTGCTCTTCAGTCAACACGTTATAGATGTTGTTCTTAAGACGCATTTCTTGCATCACCATCGACTTCTCGGTTGCTTGAACCGTGTCGATGACCTTTTCCATTTCAGCTTCATCAAAACCCGGTTGAGTCACAAGGCTGATCTGTTTCTTCTTAAGCTCTATTGCTTTATCCATATCAATCTCTGTTCTATCGGATTGATAGTCTTCTACAAAAGAGAACACTTCTGCTTGTTGCTCTTCGGTTAGGTTTAAAGAAGCAATGACCATTTGTAGCGGGCTCAATACTGGCTGAGGCAGTTGTTGTGGTGATGAAGCACTCACAAACGGAGCGGTAACGAGTAAAGCTGAAGCAGTTAAGACACAAAGCGACTTTTTCAGTGATTTCATTGAGTTTCTCCTGTTAATGGAAACATGAGTATAGGTAGCCAAGCTGAACTCGAGATGAACACGCCGTTCAGTTAACTGCGTTCAATTCAGTACTATGTTTAGATAAGCAGAAAACGAGTTAGACCTTGGTCTTACAGAAACCGAGCTAAAAGGTGACTAGAATGATTCGAGTTGCTTAATGTTTTATCAAGGAATGCACAAATGGAAGTTGGATTGTTCTGGGCTGAAAAAGGAATGTTGGTGCTTGGTGCACTGTTTGTTTTAACAAGCATGATGCAATATGGAAGGCGCAGTAGCGATTGGAAAGGGGTGATTACGATGTTTTACAAGCGTATCCCAATGAATATAGCTGAATATAAATGGTACCGTTTAGGGATCGCTCTATTGGTTTTTGCCGTGATCATACGTTTTGCGTTACTGATTCTATGGCCGTCCTATCAGTTCTAGCTTTTTTCCCATAGCGTTTACATTAACTTTTGGATACTCGCCTTGTGGGTCAGTGCTACTTTGTTTGCGCTTGTTTGTTGGACCTATAAAGGCGATAAATGTATGAGTCGTTCGAGCCATAATAAACCCACTTATTAAGGCTGGCATTTCATAAATTCGCCGCGTTGTTTCACCCAAAAAAGTGCTATTGCTCTATAATTACAGATTGTTATTACCTTTGTAGCATATTGTTTTTCATAAAGAATAATGTCAAATAATAGCTTACCTGCCTGTTTCATCATTCTTACTAATAATCTACATATAAATCTATTCACCCCGTACCTGATACCATAATGTTCTGTTACACTCGTGCCAGTTAGCTTTAATTTGTCGGTGGTGCATTTATGTCGTTCCCAGTTCTTATATGTGATGATTCTGCGTTAGCAAGGAAGCAAATGGCTCGGTCACTGCCTAGTTCTCTAAATGCAGATATAACTTTTGCTGTTCATGGGCTTAATGCACTTGAAGAGTTAGCTCAAAACCAGTTCAAACTTATGTTCCTCGACCTCACCATGCCGGAATTAGACGGCTATGGCACATTGGAAGAGATGCAACGTTTAGATGATACCACGCCTGTTGTGGTTGTTTCTGGTGATATCCAGCCAAAAGCGCAACAGAAGGTAATGGACCTTGGTGCTAAAGCGTTTTTGCAAAAGCCGATCGATAAAGAAGCGTTAAAAGCCATTTTACGTGAGCATGTTGAGCCACCAAAACAGCCTCAACTCATTACGCCTTCGCCTTTAGAACTCCCAATTCTTCGCCGACGTGACATCTACATGGAAGTTGCGAACGTAGCGATTGGTCGTGCAGCAGATGCATTGGCTCGTCACTTCAATGTGTTTGTTCATTTACCACTGCCGAACGTTAACATCTTCGAAGTGAGTGAATTGCACATGGCACTTCGTGACCTAGCTGACAATGACCAAGTATCGGGTGTTTGCCAAGGTTTCAGCGGAGAAGGCATCGCAGGCGAAGCATTAGTCTTGTTGAGCGATTCCAGTGTGAGCGACCTTAAAAAGCTCATGAAAGTGCCAACCGAAAGCGAACAGTTGGAAGAATTAGAGCTACTGATGGATGTATCTAACATCCTTGTAGGCTCATTCTTGAATGGACTAGGGGAGCAATCTGAAGTTCGTTTCTTCCAGAGCTCTCCTGTACTGCTCGGGCAACACATCTCGATCGATTCGGTCATCGAAAATACAAGTGGCTCATTTAAGAAGACCATGACTTTCGAAGTCAGCTACAACATTGATGGCACTTCTATCCGTTGTGACCTTTTGTTTATGTTTGTCGATGAGTCTCTGCCTCTTCTAGACAACAAATTGGCCTACCTAATGGAGGAGTTTTAATATGCTGAATCTTCCTGCTGAATTTGAACAGTTCCACTGGATGGTGGACATGGTTCAAAACGTCGATATGGGGCTGGTGGTCATTAATCGTGACTTTCAGGTACAAGTTTGGAATGGCTTCATGACGCACCATAGCGGTAAGCAATCGCATGATGCGATCGGTAAGTCGATCTTTGAGTTATTCCCTGAGATCCCTGAAGAGTGGTTTAGGCTGAAAACCAAGCCAGTCTATGACCTAGGTTGCCGCAGCTTCATTACATGGCAACAAAGGCCTTATCTGTTTAAGTGTCGTAACGTTAGGCCAGTAACCCAACAAGCCGATTTCATGTATCAGAACGTGACGCTGAACCCAATGCGCTCACCAACAGGGCAAGTCAGCTCATTGTTCTTATCTATTCAAGATGCGACCGCTGAAGCGTTAGTTTCTCAAAAGAACTAGCACTGCTCTATTCACTAAACAGCACTTTTCTATGTGCGTATTAGCATCAGTCTGATCAGCGAATAAAAATGGCTAAGGTTAACCACTTTAGCCATTTTTTTGCTTTCTATTCTTTAAATCTTGTCTTTCCCCCAAGTTTTACACGTCAACCAATCTTCTTTTTCTGTGCGCTTTGCAGAGTCTTCCAGGTTAAATGAACGAAAGGGCAGCCACGAAATGTGCTTTTGGAACGGTAATGCTACGGGTTAATAGAAATTAGATTTATAAAGCTTGAGCTTGAAAGCATTATTTAATGGAGTGCGAGGGCTGGATTCTCAAACCCAAGTGAATCTCGACCTCAAAATCGAACCCATTGCACAGTGCTTTTCCAAATTGGGACTAGTTGGCAAGGTGATGAGATTACCTAATTTGGTCGAGAACAAAGAAAATTTGGGAAAAAATCGAATTTATTTAAGAAAAAAGACAATTTTTTGTTGGAGAAAAGTGTGATTTTTATGTGATTTCGAGGCACTTTCTTCACATATTTGCTTAATGAGGGGGATATTGAGTGAAATAGGGAGGAAAACGATTGCGCAATAAACCGACAGCGTTTGCGTGAATAGTTCGCTAAGTTATTAATTAATAAGAATTTAGTGGAAAAGTAAAGCTGAGGGGTTTGAAGCAGGTATGGAATCTTTGAGAGGATAGCATAAAAAAAAGTGAAATATCAGACTTGCTGTTACTAAATCACGACCTATAATGCTGAAAACCGGAGCGTCTGCCAACGCTCCGGTTTTTTTGTGTCCGAAGAAAAGTAAACTCGTCTGCCAACGGTTTTACTACGCATTTCGCGAGAGACACATAATTTTATGAATCAAGGAAAACACCATGCGTATCGAACAAGAACTTAAGTTAGGTTTCAAAGATGTACTCTTCCGTCCGAAGCGTTCTACCCTTAAAAGCCGTTCTCAAGTTGAATTAACCCGCGATTTTACATTCAAGCATAGCGGTCGTCAATGGTCTGGTACTCCAGTAATTGCAGCTAACATGGATTCGGTAGCAAGCTTTGAAATGGCAGCTGCTCTAGCAGAGCACGGTGTTATGACTGCAGTACACAAGCACTACACAGTAGAGCAGTGGGCTGAGTTCACTAAAACAGCAGACAAGAAAACACTGAACAACGTATTTGTATCAACGGGTACGTCTGAAGCTGAATTCGAAAAAGTTAAGCAAATCATGACTCTTAGCGAAGATTTCGTATTTATCTGTATTGATATCGCTAACGGCTACTCAGAGCACCTAGTTGAGTACGTACAAAAAGTACGTGCTGAATTCCCAGACAAAGTGATCTCTGCAGGTAACGTTGTAACAGGTGATATGGTTGAAGAGCTAATCCTAGCGGGTGCAGACATCGTTAAGGTTGGTATCGGCCCAGGTTCAGTTTGTACTACACGTGTTAAAACAGGCGTAGGCTACCCTCAACTTTCTGCAATCATCGAGTGTGGCGACGCAGCACACGGCCTTGGCGGCATGATCATCGGTGACGGTGGCTGTTCATGTGCGGGTGACGTATCTAAAGCGTTTGGCGGTGGTGCTGACTTCGTAATGCTAGGCGGCATGCTAGCGGGTCACTCTGAGTCAGGCGGTGAAGTAGTAGAGCAAGACGGTAAGCAATACATGAAGTTCTACGGCATGTCTTCACAGTCAGCGATGGACAAGCACTCAGGTGGTGTTGCTAAGTACCGTGCTGCAGAAGGTAAAACTGTTTTACTTCCGTTCCGTGGTTCAGTTCACAACACAATTTCTGACATCCTTGGTGGTGTACGTTCAACTTGTACATACGTAGGCGCAGCAAAGCTTAAAGAGCTAACTAAGCGTACGACTTTCATCCGTGTACAAGAGCAAGAGAACAACGTATTCGGCCGCGAGTAACGTTTAAAACACTTGTTTAAAATTTTAAGAATTGAGCCACTTTAGAGTGGCTCTTTTTCTACCTGAAATTTGGCAAGTGGCGACAAAGTGGCGACAGCCGAGCAAAAAAATCTGTGGCGACAGGTTACAGGTTAGAAAGAGGGTTATGGATAATTGCTTCAGATAGGTGATCAGGTGCGAAGTGGGCATAGCGCATTGTCATGCTGATATCGGCGTGGCCTAGAATGTCCCTTAGCACTAAAATATTGCCGCCATTCATCATGAAGTGACTTGCGAACGAATGACGCAAAACATGAGAGGCTTGCCCTGAGGGTAGGGTGATGCCCAGTTTATTCTTCAATATGTAGCAGAAAGGTGTATAGCACTCTTCAAATAGTTTCCCTGAGGTTGGTTTGTATATCTCGTTGTAAAGCTCCTCTGAGATGGGTACAGAGCGATTCTTCTTAGTCTTGGTGTTGGTGAACGTAACCTTATATTTGCTTAACTGAGCGCCTTTCAGCTGAGCAGCTTCATTCCAGCGAGCTCCAGTGGCTAGGCATAGCTTCACTATTTTCTGCATATCTGTTCGGCTGTGTTTAGACACATGCTCAAGTAACAAAGTAATGTGCTCTTTATGAAGAAAAGACATAGTGCGTTCGTGATCTTTAAATGGCTTCACTTCTTCCAATGGGTTTGGTCCTTTCCACTCCCCAATCTCTTTTAACTTGCCGAACATTGCCTTAAATCGAGCGAGTTCAGAATTTAGCGTTGCGATACTAGGCGCCCCTTTTTGCCAGCGCGCATCAACAAAGCTAATTTGTCCATTCATTCGGTTACTTCTGAATTCAGAGTATGTTTTTGCATTGAAAACTGTCGCTATAGGGTTACCCATCGCGTTAGCCATTCTTAGAAATTTAC
This sequence comes from Vibrio sp. S/42/10, assembly GCF_029890535.1. Taxonomy (NCBI): domain Bacteria; kingdom Pseudomonadati; phylum Pseudomonadota; class Gammaproteobacteria; order Vibrionales; family Vibrionaceae; genus Vibrio; species Vibrio sp. S/42/10. Next base: position 91,525 of record NZ_JAKMZC010000013.1, read on the forward strand.
TATGAATGACATTGCCTTTGGTAAGGGTTGCACCATAGTGCGAGTACCAAAGCTCAATAAGTTGAGACAGCCTTCGGTGATCCGGCTTGTCTCCCATCCAGGGCTTATCGTCAATCTCCTTCATCGTGTGAAGCTCAAAAGCCTTAGCTTCACCCTTAGTCGCAAACTTCTTTCGAACGCGCTTCCCCGTTCGCCCGTTCGGGTAACATTCGCAGATCCAAGGTTTGGTAGAGCCATCTTTTAAATTGCGGATAGACATAATAAAGCCTAAAATAACTGTATATAAAAACAGTATAATTCGAGCTAAAACGTAGAACAATGTTTTATATCGGACAAAAAGCACAGGTTAGACACCTTTCTAAAAGTGCTAAGAAAGTTAATAGGTTTTTGCTATGTATCATTCAATTCATGTGACTGCTGGCTACAGTCATTTCAAAATCAACAGTGATGGTCCAATTGGGGTTAGTAAGAAGAACCAAGGGGTGATTGATGCGCTATTGAAGCTTGGTAATCGTTTTACGGCGCCATTTGGTGGGTTTATAGAAGCCGAAAACGTGATCGGCTTGAAGTGGGTGAAGCTGGTCGATATTAAGTATCTGTGCACTGATGAGGAAGCCGAAACCATCGAGTACGTGATACAGAAAGACCATTATGTAGTGGGGACGTATCAAGACCGAAAGCTGTATATTTTATTATTTGGTGGAGAACCAAAGCACCATCAGATTAAAGGCTTTGAAGAAGATGGCAAAAACAATGTGTTTGGGTTGTTTTGATGAATAAAACATCTTACTGGCTAACAATTCTGCATGTATGAAATTACCTTAAGCGTATAGTCAAAATATATTGCCACCAGGGTTAAGCCTGGTATGATTGCCAGGCTTTTTATTAATAGTTGTGGTAATCATGGAAACAGGTGAAGTTCTAGTAATCGACCTATTCGCGGGGCCTGGTGGGCTTGGCGAAGGCGTGTCGTCAGTAACGCATGAAAATGGTAATTTACCGTTTAAAATTGGCGTGTCAGTCGAAAAGGAACCATCTGCGCATAAGACCCTCACTACCAGAGCTTTCTATAGAAGAATTCAAGGTGCTGAAAATGGTCTAGCTAGCTATAACGCCTATCTAGATGGCGACTTAACACGCGAAGAACTGTTTGAACGTTTCCCTCAGCAAGCAAAAGAAGCTCAGCAAGAAACATTGCTTACCCCTCACGCATTGGGTGATGACAATGAAGAAATACACCAGCGCATTAGAGATTTAGTAGAAAAGCACGGTGATGACCGCCCAAGAATTGTTATAGGTGGACCTCCTTGCCAAGCATACTCACTGGCTGGCCGTTCGCGTAATGCAGGCATAGAAGGCTATACCGCAGAAAAAGACCATCGTAACTTTTTATATAAAGAGTACTTAAAAGTACTTTCTATTGCTCAGCCCGACGTTTTTATCATGGAAAATGTTCGCGGTATTCTCTCAGCAAAAATTGATGGGGAAGTAATGTTCCCTCGTATTTTGAAAGACTTGCGAGCTCCAGGTCGAATCACAAAAATCGCTACTCCTAGGTATAAAGTTTTTTCCTTAGTTGTAGACACTGAAAACGTAAATAACCCTTCATATGATGACCCTACGGACTTTCTGATTAAAGCTGAGAACTATGGTGTACCTCAAGCTCGCCATCGTGTGATCTTATTAGGTGTTCGTGCTGACGTTGAAGGAGTTCCAGGGATACTGGCGCGAAGAGAAAGGCAAACGACAGTAGAGCAAGTTTTATCTGATTTGCCTAAGCTGAGAAGTGGTTTTTCTAAGCGTAAAGATGAAGTGAAAGAATGGGAAAGAGTTGTTTCAAAGAACGGGACTCAAGTTAAGAAGTTGCTGAGAAAGCAATTTAAGAATGCTCAAGATTTAGACCTTAAGCCTTTGAAGAAACTTAACAGAAGTGAGATTCAGCCAGTAGCTCACCCCGAAAAAATGCCAACTCACCTGATTCCGTGGTATCGCAATAATGCTCCAACGTGTGTGCTTAATCATGAGACTCGTGGCCATATGGAAAGTGATTTGTTGCGCTATGCATTCAGTGCAGCGTATACCAAGTTGAGTGGCGGAACGTCGCCAAAGGCGAGGGACTTTCCTGACGCTCTTGCCCCTGAACACGAAAACTGGAAGTCGGGCGCTCATGCAGACCGCTTCAGAACTCAAGCTGCGAATAAGTGTTCTACAACGGTAACTAGCCATATTTCTAAAGATGGACACTATTTTATTCACTACGACCCAAAACAATGCCGGAGCTTAACTGTGCGTGAAGCAGCTCGCTTACAAACATTTCCAGATAACTATAAATTTGAAGGTAATAGAACGCAGCAGTATGTGCAGGTAGGAAATGCTGTGCCACCATATTTGGCACAGCAGATTGGTAGGGTTGTTATGGGGCTGCTAGGTTAGATAATACATTTTCGACTAGAAAATTGCTCAATATAGTTAGTATGTGGTCCAAGTGGGGTATTTACATCCGTATCAGGACCATTTAGTTCAATCGTTATACTTCCTGCACAACTATGCTTTTTACTTTGCCCTTTACTTGGGAATAAGTTACTCAAATGGTCATTGGATAGAGCTTCTTCGTTAGGGCAACAAGTTTCAGAAATCTGAGTGCAAGCTAAGTGTGCTCCACAATTCGAACCTCTTATACCAGTTATAATTGGTGGAATCGGATTATTGTGCTTTTTTCTTGAATTCGAAAAAAGCACTAGGTCAGGATCAACGCTTTTACAAATCTCTTCAGCAAAGTTTTCCGGATCACCAGAGCCCGGCCTCCCTCCATGATGTGGAAAAACAAGCACTTTTGCCTTTAAGCATTGTTGACTATCATTTAGGTATTTTAGGGTGTCAGCATCCATATCCCCGGGGATGAGTGCAATGTTTGATTCTTGGTGTACGAGCCGCAATACTACGGACATTGAGTTAGCATCGAGAGTTTTTCCATCAATACCTGTTGAACCGGGTCCTGTCATACAGTCTATAGAAGAGGGAGCCAAAATTTCTAGCTTATAGTCTGTATATTCTATGTCATCAGTATCGCTATTAATTGCTGTAATAATCTTTGTACCATGTTGTGCCATGGAATGTGCAACAGCAGTACGGAAATCATCCCAAGTAGCGGTAGTTTTGATACCGTCTGGGTTGAGGTGCACACGGCTTATCGCGATCTCATCGTCCAAAAGGATAGCAATGGCTCCACCAACGTGATCTTTGTCTGAATGTGAGATGATCAAATCGTCAATTTTTTTTATGCACTTATTGGCGAGTATATCTTGGACGTAACTACCTTGGGCAGCGTCTATTACTGTCATACTATCATCAGCTTCAATTAATGAGCAGTTTCCATGACCAATGTCGAGTACTGTAAAGTTAGTCGAGCCCATCTAATCCCTCGAAATTTGGTGCAAGGTGAATATCAGTGATAAATATGTCTTTGGAGTCTTCAGCTCCTGTATTAACGAAGGCCATGAGCCGATTAACGTCATCTGTTGACAGTTTTGAACGGACACTACTTGGAATGATGTCTAAAGGGAACTTAACAATAACATCTGAATTCCAGTTAGTGATTACACCCTCTACTGCTCCATGGGCAACCGTTGAATTAAAATCATCAATGCGGATAAGTGCACGGTGTGGTTTTCGATCAAAATTTGGCCCGTTCTCCAGCTCTCTTTTCGATAGATTCAACAAATTTCCGATAAGGTCATCGTCATCGTTTCCACCACGTCCAATTACAACGGGTAGTTTTTGACGGAACCTTCTAATTGAAGTATCAGCATCTTCATCAAAAAACTGAGTAATCAGAATAGAAGGAACTTTGCTGTCATATAAATCAGCTAGTAGTTCAGCACCATAAAAGCTTGCAAGCTTCCCAGGCGATAGATGGTGGTCTGAAACAACACCATATACATCATGCTCAAAAATAGCATCTAGCAAACGATTTTTATCTTTGCCAAAGTGTCCATCAATTAAAATAGGTTCAAAGCCTGAATCCTCAACCATAAACCCCATATTTCTACGAGAGTTCGGGTCATCATCAATTACTGCGATTTTTCTTATAGTCATATCGTTACAAATTCAAAGTAAAATGTTGCGCCACCTAAGTGACCTTGTGCGTCTACGCGACAGTTACCGCCTAAGTCTGAAACGGAATCTTTGACAATTGTCAAACCGAATCCAGTGCCGTTTTCAATGGTGGTTACACCCGGTAGCCATATATCTCTGGTACTTAGTTCTGTGATGCCAGGACCATTGTCGCTAAAGCGGATTAATAGATAGCCTTCAGTTTCCTGTGATAAAAATATCTCAATCAACCTTTTTTCAACATCAAAATTTTCTGCTCGAAATGCTCGCATAGAGTTGGTCAAACAGTTAGTGATGATAGCTTCCAGAATACATATTGATCCCTGAAGTTTGGGCAAGTCGGCTTTTGAGTAATTGAAATCGATAGTTATGTGCTCTCTATCCAGAAGAGGTTTAAAACTTTTCAATAGTTCTTCAATTACAGGTATAACTTCTATCGCTTGGTCTCTCCTCTTATTCCTTTTTAGTAGATCAAGCTGTAATTCTGCAAAATGGCTTAACCGCCCTAGGTAGCCTAAGATGTTAGATGTTCGATCCTTGTAACGTTTAAATATGGATGGCTCAGTGTTGTTCTTTACAAGCCTTTCTGCACTCTTTAGTGATTCCGGAATTTCGGAGATCGGTTTGGATATTTCATGAGAAAAAACTGCTGTTGTCGTACCCGCTGTTGCCAATGAACGATACAGTTTTAAGTCTTGTTTAAGGTGCTTTGTCTGCCGATTTGTAGCAACTTTTGACTCTCTAATTGCAGCAGTAAGCTCTTTTTTAACCTTAGGGTCTGGAATTTTTTGGAGTGCTACATTTACCGCTTTTTCTTTGTCGCGGATTTGTTTTTCATTTTCATCTTTTTGAGCATTCTTGATTTTGGTTGCTAGAGCTTGCCTTTCGGAGGCATACCAATCTAAAGCGTCCGTTACAAATCTTTTTATCTCTTGAAATGTATCATCCTCAATAAAACCTACACGATCGGTTTTTTGTTTTAAGATTTTTTGCTCATCGAGAATACTAACTCGTCCGATTGATGTATTGGTAGAAGGTCTGATTGTTGGGTTGTTTACACGAGCAAGGTTCATGCCTAGCCAGTCTGACCCATCATCCCCATAGGGATGAACACGAAAGTCATTATGATATATGTGTACACCTCCAACGGCTTTCAACCAAGATGAAACTTGATTTTTGTTTACTCTGCGCGTCGCGAATGTTGAACTATCTAGGTGAAAAATGTTCAGCTCAAATTCAGATTTTGGTGCCTTATAAATAGGGTTATTGTTTTTGTTTTTATGTGTGAACCAGTCAGAACTGGTGGTTTCCCAACGTAGTGTGTTTTTCCAGTCAAACACTTTTGCTTCGGCTGTACCATCATCATTTAATGTAGCTTTTATGACGAACTCAGCTTCGTTCAAATACCCATCTTGAACTAATTTTTCGAATTCTGGATATTCTGGGCAAACAAAATTTAAGTTGAAGTCGTTAGCTTTTTCGAATGGGTTTGATAAGAGCATTAAACTTCTAGCGAGTCTTTCGACTTCGGGCTTGGAGATCTTCTGCTTGAGGTTTTGTATATGTATTGTTGTACCGGAAGGGCTAAGGTTATCTAGATTCGAAGACAGAACTTTCACAGTGACTTCATCAACAGTTGAACACTGATCAAACTGATCCCAATTTAAATCGACTTGATGCTCAGTACTTGCCAATTTCTCTTTGGGTGTCTGTCCCTCTAAGTTTGTGGACTCTGGTCGAGATTTTAATACGACATAATGCCCCATTCGAAGGGCGGCTAATCGGCCTAGGCCTTTATCACCAACTTGGATTCGGCCGTTAGGAGTTACTGAATTTCCCCGTTTTGATGAATGCCCTAATACGAGCCATGCTGAAGCGATTTTTTCGCTGTCCATACCTTGCCCGGTATCTTTTATAGAAATAGAGCCACCTTTTTGGCCTATGTCATTGAGTGTGACTGTACACTCTTTAGCATCTGCGTCGTACGCATTTCTGACTAACTCTATAATACCCTGATCGAAGTTAGGAAGAAGCTCTTCCCCAAGCCTTGCTAGAATAGATGGGGCAAATTTCAGATTATGTTGGCTCATCACTTCTTCTCCATCACCAAAGCAACTCTACCCACAACCCTTACTTCATCTTCTTCGACTGTTAGAGTCGAGCCATTAAAGCTGATTGCTAGTTTCTTACCTGGTAAGCGCTGAATGTCGTTTAGAGACAGTAGGCCGTCCATATCCACTAGGTAAGTGCCGCTTACTGCTTGGTGAACTTCTTTATCGACAATGAATGTAGTCCCATCGTGCTCGATGCCCATTACATTCAGAACCCCAAGTTTGTCTAAGTAGCTTTTATCAAAAGCTAGCGTTTCATTGCCAACAAGCTTGCCGTTTGAAAGTGAAAAGAGATCAACATCGAAGAGTCTTTTTACTTCGTTTTTCTTAGATGTATGGGTTTTCTTGTCATCAAACGGTTCACCTTCTCCCAAGGCTAGATATTTGATAGAAGCTCCAGTCCTCAAATGAAGTCTCACAATCACTTCGTAAGGGGTTAATCCTCTCTGGTGCCAAGTCGATATCGTGCCTTTTGACACACCTAAGCACTCACCAAGCGACTTGAAATCACTTGTTTTTGTGACGAGCTTCATCCTTTCTGTTACATCCCTACCGCCAATGTACTCAAAAGAGGGTATTTGTTCTTGATATTCACTCATAAAAAGTCTACATTTTCACTCAACGGTTAACCGCGAGATGCAACTCGCTAGTCCGGTACAACACATTCAATAACATAACAGGATATCACTATGCTCTCATATCAAGTAGTCCTAAATACGCCTTTCATGACGTATGACCAATACTCTCAGTTCTCTGGAATGCCTAAACGCACCATCATGGATTGGGTAGCCGATGGGCGCTTACCTATTAAAACTAAAGCAAAAGGTAAAGAAACTCCCCTCATCAACATGATCGCCTTAGTGGAAATGGCGACTCGTGAAGCTATGGAAAGGTTGGGGTAGGCCGTCATGCGTTTATCTTCCCTAATTCCAACCAAGGAGTATTGCCCGTTGTGGCTCAATGTTCTTGGTTGGAGCTTCGTTTTCGTCCCGTTTGTCTTCAATTGAGTATTGGTTATGAACGAAATTGACTCAATGTGCGAATTCCGTGGCTCTAAACAAAAGGCATTTAACGAAGCGTGTTGTGCATTTGCGAACTCGGAGAACATGACCAAGTTAGCAAAGGCCGTGGATATGAATGCCACTATGCTGCGCAATAAGCTCAACCCAGAGCAGCCGCACATTCTCACCAGTGTAGAACTTGTGATGATCACCAAGGTGAGTGGCAACTTCACCATTCTTAATAGCCTTTTGCTTGGCCTCGGTGTGGTGACCGCACAAGTCCCCAATGATGCGAGTGAAGAAACCTTCATTAAGCGCGCATTAGAGAACGCGATGCACTCTGGTGACCTGTCTCGTATGGCTTTAGAACATGCAGGACAAGATCGCCTTAGTCGCACTAACAAACACGTCATTATCCAAAAGGCACAAGCGGGTATTAGCAACCTTGTGCTCCTTATCAACGATATAGAAAGCCGCACAAAAGGCGTTTCCCCATTCTTAGCGATGAGTGTGGATTTGGTCGCCAATGGTTCGGCTATTCCCGGCTTAAGTTAGAGGAAAATAGTATGTCAGTTGCAACAGTCGAACATTCACACCTAGATGTACCACCACTAGAAAATCCATGCCCCGATTTGCCTTGTTGGTCTTTGAACCGTGAGCAAAAGGAACGTGGCCTTTCAGCATTACAGCGCACGCGAAGAGAACTTGGCGAACGCCAACTAAAGCCACTTCGTTCAAAGCGTGAAGAGTTACAAACTCAGTTTTCTAAGAGCAATTGCCGCGCTGAACAAATGCGTCTTTCACGTGAAATTAACCGAATTGATGCCAACGCACAGGATGTACTTTCGCGCTGGTCATAACTCAGCTACACCCAAGCAAACCTAACCACTAGGCATTATGCCTACACCTTTTATCCCTCTTTCATTTTAAGAGGGAGGGTTTTTTATATCCAAAATTTGAGGAATTGATGATGAGTAATATTGAAGAACATCTATTTAGTCAGTCTTTTAACCAAATCGCTGAGCGCTTTAATTCAAGCAATCAAGAGCAGCAACACCAAGTTCTTATCCAGCTCGATGCTATCGCGAAGAAGCAAGAACCTATCGCTACTCACCGCCGACAAGAAGAAGTGTTGGCCGATATTAAAGAAGCAATGGAAAGCGATCGAGCTCGTGTGTTCTTTGGTTATTCATTTCCAAGCTGGTACCGCAACGGTTCGATTGAACAAGTTTCACAGCTTCACCATTGGTCGAACTTAGATATGAGTAACCGCCACTTGTTTCTTGAAATGCTTGGCCTCCGTGACTTAGGCCACTTTGATGATGAAGCGTTATATCAATTCGAGCAGTTCTGTTTATCGGCAGTGGGGGCGTGAGCATGAAATTACATGAAGTAAAAACCCAATCAGAGTTTTTTAACGAAGTTCGTTTAGGTCGTAAAACGGCTGAAATTCGAGTTAATGATCGTAACTATCAAGCCAACGATGTGCTGATACAGCATGAAGTAGACAGCGAAGGCCATAAAACGGGGGCTTCCCTGGTTCATGAAATTACGCACGTACTGCAAGGCGGTAAGTTTGGTTTAAGCAAAGAGGTATGCGTTCTTTCTCTTTCAAATTCATCTCATTTAAACAGTGTGATTTTGATGGGGCATTTACGAGATCGTTTAGTTGAAGCTGCCGACTGCATGGAAGCGGGTATTGACGTGGTTCGTGAGGCTGGGCTCACAACCGCAGACCTAAAAAGGCAGATTCAAGACTCACGTTATTTTGCTACAGAGGCAACGACTCTACTTAAAAAGTTAGGGGAGGAGGCAGCATGAGCACTATCTCTGTTTATCAGAAAGACTTGAACCACGCGTTGCGTTCAGAAGGGTTTACTACTCGCAAGATTGAACAGTTCATGCGTGTTTTCAATATCACAGAAACTAGCCAGGGCGATGTGCTGAGCTTGGACTCTACTCGAGCATTACTTGTGAATGTTAACGGTACTGAACAAGGACTCTGCTTGGAAGATTTTATTACCGCTTGGTGGGCGTTTTGGATTGTGGTTTACAACACGGCTTCTGACCGAGGTATCGCAAATCAAGCTTTAGGTGCCGTTCGTGCGCTGTTCTTTGTGTCGGCTTGTAATAAATCCACTTCTCAAACTACTCAAATGCAAATGTGGTGGCGTGATATGGCCGATGAACATGGCTACCCAACTGTGGAGGCTTGTTAATGCTGAGTTATGTAGCAGTTGCCCTGAATAGCGGTGGCGGCGTTGTTCGCCATGACGAAACCAATGAAGTGAAGAACGTGTTGCTGGGTGAATTTGAATCACCAGAGCCTGCAATTGATACGGCTTGCGAGCTGTTCAACTGCCAGCACGTTTTGAACGGGGTGATTATTAAAGGTAACCACACCGGTGGCCACATGGTTATGGATACACAGGAGTTAGCTGCGTTATGAGTGAAGCATTGAAAGTTGCAGCTGAAGCTCCTGATTATATTGAAACCCTTTTAGTAGAGATGCTGCAAGGTGATCATCCAGATAATGAGGTGCTACTGGGTACTTTGTTATCTGGTAATGAGTCTATCCAGGTTCAATTGAAAATTACACGTAATCCTGTTGATTTTATGGATGAGTGTTAGTGACTTACTATCAACCCGTTAAACCATTAAATCGCTTTTGGTTATGCCCTTTACCAGCCATAGATGAAGGGCTTGTTTGCATTCCTGTAGGTTACGAGCCTGTTGATTTAGAACCAGACAACCTTTCAGTTGTTGAGCGCAAGTTATATGAAGTTAACCCCGCAGATCGAGAATGGCTATCTGAACACTTTTCTGGGCTTCCACACTACCTAACTAAGTATTTCGTAAATCGCTATGTTTCTGTTTTTAAGAAGCAAGGCCGCTTTGCGGCGAACACTTTTATTCGCGAAAAAATGGTACCCGCGCATAGGCGTGTTCTGTTGGTGCTAGAGCAATACAAACAACTTCCTACTACTTCTAAGGTTGCTTTGCTGAGTGATGCTGTCGACGACGATAGCAAGCCTCAGCAAAACAACTTTGAACAAGCGAACCAGCAAGCCTGTTTCGAATTCGAACAAGCCGAGAAAAATCGTAAACCTGTTAGAAGCAAAGTCATTGCCGAGTTAGTTGAAGATGAACTTCGAGATATGGCATTTAAAATTGTGTCTATCTTGATTCGCTATCAAACGACACTGACTCAGACAGTTGAATGTGAAACCGAGAACGGTGAGAACATTGCCGCATTAATGGTTTACAAACAGTGCGTTTCTTTGGTGCGTAGCTTTGGAGTAAAAACACCAAGTGATGACAAGAAGATAACGCCTGAAAATATCATGTCGTTTATCTCAAAGTTGAGTTGTGAAAAGTGGTGGTTTAGACGCTTAAAGCGAATTCGCAAAATTATGCGCGAGCACTTAGCTATTGCTATGGGGCAAGTATCGGCAAAGGCATCACCTTATGCTTCATGGGATTGCATTCAAGAACACCAAGTTCAGCAAAAGAAGAGCTGGGACTTTATTCAAGGTCACTTACTTCAAGAGGAAACCACTGGCGAAGAGGTTGAATTGGAAGACATGGTGTTGAAAAGCATGTCGAACCCTGCCATTCGCCGTCATGAATTAATGGTTCGTTGTCGTGGCTGTGAAGATATCGGCAATGAACTTGGCCTACAAGGTTTGTTCTTAACGCTGACAACACCATCGAAATATCATAATAGCTATAAGAAAGGCGGCTTCATTCCACACTGGAACGGCGCGAGCCCACGTGAAGCACAAACCTATTTGAATAAGGTTTGGCAGCGCATTCGTGCCAAGTTAGGTCGTGATGAAATTCGTTGGTTTGGTATCCGTGTTGCTGAGCCACATCATGATGGTACTCCGCACTGGCATTTGCTGATTTGGGTTAAGCCTGAGCATGTGGCCAAGGTGCGGGATGTATTTATTCGCTATGCGGTTGATGAAGATAAAGAAGAGCTTTACCCATTCTTCGATCGCAACGAAAAGCGAGCAGCGAAGAAGCAATCTATTCAAGGCCCATTCAATTATCAGCCTCGTTGTGACTTTGGGTACATCGACCCAGAAAAAGGCACAGCGACAGGCTATATCGCTAAGTATATTTCAAAAAATATTGATGGCTATGCTATGGGTGAAGAGGTTTCGAAAGAGACCGGGCAATCTGTGCAAGCTATGGCCAAAAACGTCAACGCCTGGAAGAGCCGTTGGGGTATTCGTCAATTTCAATTCTTTGGTGGGGCGCCGGTTACCACTTACCGTGAACTGCGCCGCCTAGCTAGCCAAAACAAGAAAGCCTTTATGGAATACGTTTTTAAGCAAGAACGTGAAGAACTGGCCTCTATTTACCTAATGTCGATGTACCGTTTAGTTGGTCCGTTTAAACCGGTTCATGTCATGACAAATGCAGAGCTAGTGGCTGTGATTGCTGAGAACTATGAGGCGAGGGCTGATACTAACCAAGTGAATGTCGCAGGAACAATGAAAGCGGCTGATCACGGTAACTGGCAAGGCTACATCATGGGGCAGGGTGGCCCGTTCGTTAAGCGTGAGGATTTGCTGATCACGAACTCTTATGAAGTGTTGCCGTTTGCTTCTGCGCATGGCGAAGACGTTCGTAAAATAGAAGGTTTTGTTGCTGCAGGTGAGTTGGTTAAGACTCGTCTTAAGACCTGGCAGATAGTAACAAGAACTGAAAAGAGCGATGACGCTGAAGCGGGGGCTTTTGATCTTGCTCTTTCTGGAATCTCTGATTCCTCTCGGAGTTCTGTCAATAACTGTACGCTACCGCAGAAAGTACAGGTCAGCGATCAGCTTAAGCGATTATTAGAACCTTACTCTGTAGGTGGTGGGTTACCGCCAAACATTGATGGTTCAGCCCTAATCGCGCTGCAACAAGGCAGCTCAATTCGAATAGATGATGAAACGAGTATAAGAATCCGTCCTGCGGAGCACCTGCCATGTGGTACGGTTCGCCCAGCCCAGCTTGTTGAAGAGTATCAACCCAAGCCAGATTTAAGCTGGTTAGATGAATTCGAGGTAAAACCGCCTGAACCTCTAACCGGAGAAGATGACGACTATGAATATGAACAGCCTAATTTGTCGTTCTTTCCTGAAACCGCCGAATGGCCGTTGATATGAAGCTCAGATTAGTTATCAGAATGAGGGGTGAATCTCGCTTCATAAAAACACTGTATGAATATTTATAAAAGTACTGTATATTTATCCAGTCTTTTGGTTTGGAGTAGAGCTATGTCATTAAAACAACAGGACATATTTTTACAAGCGATGGAGTTCATTATAGATGCTGTAGCACTCAGCACTGAAGGTGAAAGCAGAGCTGATGTAGGTATTTATTTGATGGGTTTATTGGTTGCAGACCAAAGAGAAGAGTTGAAGCCTGAAAAGTTAGCCGCAATGAAGCAGCTAATTGAGATAGCTAGTTCAGTTGCTCTGGTAAATGGAGAATGACCAATATAGTTTATATAAGAATATGAGCTGAGCTGCACATTTGGTTGAATATTTCATATTTTATTATTTGTTTATCAGACGTTTGATGTAAAAGTAACTGATATCCTATTAATAAATATAAGGTTTTTTACATGGCACTCACGGACTATTTTTCTAATGTAAGCCTAGTGCAAGTTATGTTTTCTGTGATCCCTTTGGTCATATTCAATATTCGAGCGGTATTGAACTTCATAGATGGAATGAAAGAGAAACGGGTGAGTAAACTTACTAATGTAGTTAAGTTTGTGAAGACCAACGACTGTGAAGATAAGTGGCTTCCCAAGTATCTAGAAGACCGAGTCTTAGAACAGCACCTATCACAATTTATGGGGGTCAATGCTGAGTTAGAAAAGCTCACGGCTATGATGAGAGTTCATAGCAACGCAGGGGGCCATTTAGCCTTAAGACACTTAAAAAAAGCTAATTTTTATATTAGATATCGCCATGGGAAGTTAAGAGTTAAAATCGGTATTTTTGATTGGGTCGGGTTTGCTTTCAACACTGTATTTTTTCTATTCATGGTTGCTCTTGCTGTTGCCCTTCTAATTCCTTCTTCTTTAAACGAAGGAAATGATCTTGTCCTCTTGTTGAGTCGGTTGATTGGAGGTTCTTTTGTTTTATTATTCTCAATTATATTGGCGAATAACGCGCTTGATGTTTGGTCGGCTCATCTAGTGAAGAGAGAAATTGCAGAGCAGGCTCATAAGGAAAGTGAGTTATTGGAGGAAGCTTAGAACTTCAACAGCTCTTGCTTAATCATAGCGCGTTGTTCTGGTGCTAGAGCTTTAACCATTTCAAAAGCTAGCTGAGAAGTTGTTTTAGCTGAAGGGCTAAGCGTATGGCTGAAGGTTAGGTTCATTACGAAAGAGTGGCCACATTCGGGGTCACTACAACTACAATATAAGTCGCTATAACCCGCTGAAATACGGTTTGATTTTTGTATGCGGGCTTTCTCGCCACACTCGGGGCAAACTACTCTCATATGACACCATAAACCTATCGAAATGATAAGTTTATGGTACTAAATTTCGATGTGTTTTTATACAGTCAGTAATCATTTTTACAAACTAAACTCCCCAACCTAAAGCTTAGATTTGTCAATATTACATATGCATTAACTAGAGTATTCTCCTATTCTTTATGGGTCATCGCTAGGAGTGAAAATTATGAGGTATCTATTCATTTTAAGTTTGTTCATAAGTACTAACTTATGGGCACAATGTTTCAACTTTCAGGGGCAGCAAGTAGGGGAGTTTTACAATTACAATATAAATGATGTGGCAATTGCGACTAACAATAATATGGGAATGCCGATCATATTGTATAACCCTAACGTCTTGCAATCGATGCCAGGTCCAACTAGAACGTTCTTCAGATATCATGAATGTGCGCACCATGCTCTAGGACATACAGTCAGTGGTCCTAGTATGCAAAATGAACAAAATGCTGATTGCTGGGCAATTAGAACGATGTATCAACATGGGCTCTTAAATCCCCATGTTTTATCTACTATTCAAAATAGTATTGCGCAGTTTGGTAAGGCTGATTGGACACATTTACCTGGTCCCCGAAGAGCCATCAATCTTCAAGCTTGTTTAAATTAGATTCTTTAAACGAAAAAACCGCCAAATGAGGCGGTTTTTTGTATTTATGCGCTTAGGCTAGCGGCCCGTCTGTGGCCAAGTGACTAATCCCCAGTCCGCCAATTGTTTCAGCTACTGAAGCTAGTAATGTTCTTGCTAGTTTTACTACTTTATCCATAATCCTATCCCCCTTACCAAGAGTACGGCTTGGTTCCGATGTCATTAGCAACATGTTTTTGATGAAAAAAACAATCATTAACAAAAGGATGACGGATGGGTCAAAAGTCATTTGTGCAGCTTTCGACACTGCGCCGCTGCCCGCTAGCCTAAGCACACAACATGCATATAGTAACTGTTAGTTGGTTGCTCGGTCAATATACTCACCGAAAGCATGCCCAACCCACGGAAAACGCACTCCTCCTCCCCACCTGAAGCGTTTTCGATCTCATTTTTTCGCAATTCTATTTCAGTGAAATTCTGCCGCCTCAATGGAAGGCTAACAAGCCGCTAGCCCTTTAGGAATAACGGGGTTTACCGCAAGTTAGCTGCGCTCCAAATGGCTCACAGAGCGCCTAATAAAATTGCGAAGAGTGCAAAAAATTGCAAGGAATTGAAATTCTGACGATCAGTGTTGATCTGATTGGTTTTGTTAAGTTGCTGAAATTTAGTGCTTTTTGTGTTTTTGGTCGGTTTTTTAATGATCGTTTATGTTTTGTGACGATCGTTTGGGTTGATTCTCAGCCCTTATGAATAAAGGGCTGAGCGCAAATTGAAGAGAAAAACATAATTGCAAAAAACGTCACGCTAGTTAGGCCGCTACATTGTCTAAATTGAAGGTCAAATGCAGGTGTTCTGGTACTTCTGGGTCGCTGTTCACGGCATCCATGAACATTTCGCAAGCGGGTATCACTTCGTTTTTACAGTAAACGTAATCAAATTTAATCGGGTCACCACGAGTGCCACCGTTTGGAATGATTGCTGCCAGTTCGACAGGGAAGCGATGACCAGTGATCACCTCTTGTGCGGTGACGTTCTTAATTTTCTCGTACTCATCTTTTGTTGCAATGTCGCCGACGGGGATAAGCTGAATCCCTTTCTCATTGCCGTTTGGAATGTTGATGAACATCGAGCGGAAGTTACCCACACCACGGCTTGAAGCCATCTTTTGTTTTAGGTCTTCTTCATCGTCTTTGCTCAAGTTCGGGTCAGTCGCATAGAAGATAAAACCCATGTGCAAACCGTTCTTATAGTACCGGCGGCGGAACGTGGTGGAGTCCTGGCTAAGCAAAGCGGACTGAACACAACCAAGGTAATCCGGTCCACCGTAGACTTGCTGCACTGGGTCGTATTGTTTGATGAATATAACGTCATCTTTCTTGTAACTCTTTTGTTTGTCATCCCGCTCTAGAAAAGCAAAATCACCGTTTTTACGTTTACGTAAATACATCGTAGGGATAGGCCATAGCCCAATGACTTTGCCAAAGTAATTACGCAGCTTAAGCAGGGCAGTGTCACCAAATTCTAAGAAGTCATGGACGGCTGATTGCATTTGCTGCTTCTGCATTCCACCTTGGGTGTAACGGCCCGCAATCATGTTACGGCGAGCCATTAAGATAGAACCGTGATAAGCGTTAGCCCGAGTCAGTTTATTTAAGCCAGCTCTATCGAGTGGCGGTTCCCAGTAGTTTCCGTCTTCGTTGTAGTAAAGCTCGTTGTATTCATAGTTGGTGAAATCACGGTCCATGATTTCTGGCTCACCAAAGCTAAACATCAAGCTTTCATCATTAGCGGATTCTTTCGTGATTATTTCTGTTGTCTGTTCAGTCATTGATTTACATCTGCCAAGTTGATTTACGTTTTTCAGAGTGATCGAGCGGCTCATTAATACAGGCATGGGAAATCGCCCAAAATGCATCGGCATGCCCGGTTAACTCGCTGCGCTCTGCTTTGAAGGTCATGTTGTTGCCGCTATTTGTGATCGCTCGTTTGATGGCCATGAATGCCATAGCGATATCTTTATGTTCTGCATCAAATTGAATGCGGTTGGCTTCGACCACATCTATCATCTTCATCACCAACCGGTTCTTACTCTCATTGCTGTATTGAATGGCTACGGTTTCTCGCGGGTGTTTCTTGTTAATCAAGTCATAGACACCCGCGCCAATACCCGTTGTATCAATACCCAAATAGCTCACGTTATAACGTTCAAATACTTTTGATACTTGCTGCGCCTGGTACTGAAAGTTCAACCCTCGCCAATAGTGTTTTTCAAGTACTCTGAATTTTTCAACGGCAACAATGGGCGGTGCCACGACAACCAAACAAGCGTTGTCTCGAGTTCGGCTTGGGTCGTAGCCTAACCAAACCTCACGGCGATCGAAGGGGTCTTTGTCATTTGGCTTGAAGTCTTGCCACCGGCTAATGTCCACCATGGCTTTTTCAAGGGCTGAGAATTTGAAGACGGAGCTGGCGCCATCAACGAAAATGCACATAAACAGATTATCAAAATCGTCTTTGCTGTATTCGTCGCGCAGTTCATCAATATCAAAAAGCTCACAGCCGCCTGCAGCTGCATCTTCAATCGTGACTATGTAACGCCATTGCTTATCTGGGCAAATTCGGCCGCCGTCTCGATATTCGTCAAAGGTGGGGAACTCAATATTGGTGCGGGTATCACGGCCTCTACGCCATTGGTCACCGGTCCAAAATGTGTAAGCCTGGTGCGTTTTAGCTGAAGGGGTCGAGAAATAGGTTTTACGCCAGTTCTTATGAGTCGCCATGGCTGACGCGAGTTTGTTCAGCTCATCGAATTTCGGGATCCAGAAATACTCATCCACATAAACATGGCCATGATAACTTTGCGCAGTTTTTGAGTTGGTGGATAAGAATCTGAGCTCAGCGCCGTTAGAGAGAATGATCGGGTTACCCGTCAATTCAACACCTAAAAACTCTTCAGCAATCGCAATAATGTAACTTCTGAATACTTCTGCCTGGGCGCGAGAAGCGGATAAGAATATCTGATTATCGCCGGTCAAAATCGCATCTTCTAACGCTTCACCACTGAAATAATAGGTGGCGCCAATCTGACGAGATTTAAGAATATTACGCGTACGTTGGTGCAGGTTGTTACGCATCGTATGCTGATATTCAAAGAGCGATTCATGCCAGGTTGCGAAGTTCTCTTTGGTTAGCTCTGCAATTTTGTTCTTCTTTTTGCTCTTCTTTTTCTGCTTGTCGTCAGACTTATTTGAACGCGAGCTCTTACCGCTAGTTTTAGCTACAGGTTCAGTTTCGTTAGATGAGTGTTTCTCTCCAACTGGCTGAGTTTGAGCATGGAATTTTTTAAGTTGTACGTGGTGCTTGATGAGCCTATCAAGCATATCGAGCTGGCCTTTGGTTGGGTTTTCTAGCTCCAGCAGGGTTTCAATTCTACGCGCTATCGATTCATCAATCGTTTGCTCGCGCAACATATCACGCCATCCAAATTTGTCAGCCCAGTGATAAATGATTCTGGTGCTGTTCAAACCTAGTTCGGAAGCGATTTCATTGGGCGTCCAAGCCTTTAAATAAAGGGAACGGGCCGCGTGTCGTGTTTCAGGAGAATATGCCATGGACCAATCATACGCCGAGGTAACAACCTAAATTGCATAGCAAAATTCGGATGGGTTCGGATACGCCCTGTATCCGAATTGGTCGGAATTGAAGTGGCTGAAACGGGTAAATCAAAGGCGTATTGTGAATGCCAGAAACACCTAACTGACAAATTAATACTAGGTAAAAAACTCAAATGGCAAAAACCAGTGATTGGAAAATTGTAGCAACAGAAGGGCCGACGGTTGATGGTCGTAAGATCACCCGTGAGTGGCTCACTGAAATTGCAGAAAATTACGCCTTGAGTGAATACACCGCTTTGATTTGGCCTGAACACAAACGCTTTGCTGGTTACGGAAGTAACTGGGGCAAAGTGCTTGCCGTAAAAGCTGAAGAAGTGGATGGGAAAATGCGCTTGTTTGCCAAACTTGAACCTAATCAATATTTACTTGAAGCCAATAAGCTTGGGCAGAAGCTGTTTACCTCCATAGAACCCAACCCAGACTATAAAGGGCAAGGAAAGTGCTACCTGATGGGGTTAGCCGTGACCGATTCCCCGGCGTCGTCTGGTGTTTCATTACTTCAGTTTTCGCGACAAGAAGGTCAAACCACAGAGCTGAGTTGCAGCCAACTGGAAGAAATCAGCCTTGATGAGTGTTACTCAAAAACAGACCGATTCTTTGCCTTGTGTAATGCCTTTTTCAATTCTGGTGATGAACAACCAGAGCCACAACCTGATCCTGAACCAGAGGAAGAAGAAGTGACCGAAGAACAATTCAAAGCTGCAATGAAAGAGCAGTTCGGCATTATGAAAGGTGAGCTAAAGGAGGAACTCAAACAAGAGTTTAACCTGCAAACGCAAACGCAAACGCCTAATGAACCCGAAGCCAAACCCGAAGGTGAAATTCAAACGTTCTCTTTGGAGCAGTTCTCTAGTGAATTAGAGAAGCAGCTTGCTCCTGTAGCCGAGCAAGTACAAAACCTTGAAACCCAGTTCGCAAAGCTTAAGCAAGAAGTCCCTGGTCAAAAGCCTGGTGAAGAAGGCAACGGCGGCGAATCAACAGTGGAGGTCGTGTAAATGCTCAATGCAGTATCGACTCAATTTTTAGATGAATATTGCCAAGCCGTAGCAAAAGCGGGCGGTGTTGTAGATGCGTCTAAGCAATTCAACATCACGCCTGTGATGGAAACGAAGCTTCGCCAAGCCATTGTTGAATCTGACTCTTTCTTAAACCGTATTTCGAATATCTCGGTTGACCAAATTAAAGGTCAAGTGATCGATGTGGGTGACAGTGGCTTGCTGACCGGTCGAGTTAAAGACGGTCGTTTCATGGGCTCTCTTGACCAAAGCGGCAATACCTACGAGCTAACCGAAACGGACTCAGGCGCTCATATCAACTGGATTACGAT
Organism: Vibrio sp. S/42/10; assembly: GCF_029890535.1. Lineage (NCBI taxonomy): Bacteria > Pseudomonadati > Pseudomonadota > Gammaproteobacteria > Vibrionales > Vibrionaceae > Vibrio > Vibrio sp. S/42/10. The sequence goes on from NZ_JAKMZC010000013.1 coordinate 110,865, forward strand.
GACAATCTGGGCGAACTCGGGTGGTAAAGGTCAGTGGATGAAGCTGATGAACAACGCCATCACGCGTAATTTCGCCTTAGATAAGCTGCGTATTGGTTTCCACGGCACCTCCATTGCGGGTGAGAGTACGGATCCTAAAGCAAACCCAATGGGTGAAGACGTTAATAAAGGTTGGCTTCAACTCGCAAAAGAGAAAGCACCGGCTCAAGTCTTACCTGCGGTGAAATTGGATTCGACAGGGGCAACCGAGGGTTCATATCGAAACCTCGATTCACTGGTTAACGATCTGATTAACACCACTATCCATGAAGTGCATCAAGGCGACCCTGATTTAGTGGTTTTGATTGGCCGCAACTTGGTGGCCGCAGAGCAGCATCGTTTATTGGAATCGGCAGAAGTACCCACCGAGCACAAAGCCGCGCAGAGCTTGGCTAAGACCGTTGCAGGTAAAACGGTGTATACACCGCCATTTTTCCCGCCGGACATGATTTGGGTAACGAACTTAAGCAACCTGCAAATCCTGACTCAAAAAGGAACGCAGTGGCGTAAGTCTCGTAATGAAGAAGACCGTAAGCGCTTCGAAACGTCATACCTACGTATGGAAGGTTACGCGGTGGGCAATTACCACAAGTTTGCAGCGATTGAAGAAGTCACTGTCATTGTGCCAGCCGCAGGTTAAGGGGAAGACATGGCCAGTCCATTAGCGAAGTTGCGCCAAGAAGCCTTGGCAAAACAGCAAAAGCAATCGACACCTGAGAAACAGTTTGTTGCTAATCCTAACAGCCTTCACCTGCTTTTAGCTGAACTCGAAAGTGATTTGAAGGTGCTAAAAACCTTCAATCGTAAGGATGAAAAGGTGAACCACAAACGTGAAGTTTTGGTCCCTAAATATCGTGAAGCAATCGAAGCTTACCTAGCCGGTGACGAGCAGTTCGATAACCCGTTATTTACTCAGATGGTGATTTGGCTCTTTGATATCGAAGATCTAGAAACCGCCATCAAGTGGTGTGATATCGCTATTGAACGCGGGCTAGATACACCAGAACGATTCAAGCGTGATTTTGCCACCTTCTGTGCGGATGAAGTCTTGGCTTGGTCAGAGCGTATGGCAGACAAAGGTCAATCGATTGAGCCTTACTTCTCCCAGGTATTTGAGAAGGTCACTGACGACTGGAGCATCAACGAAAAGCCAACGGCTAAATGGTTGAAGTTCGCGGGCCTGTACCTACTGCGTAACGATGAAGGTAAGCCTCATGCGGCCTCTGTCGGAGATGTGGCGACGTTACAGAAAGCGCGAACTCATCTTCAAAACGCGCATGAGCAATACAGCGCGATTGGTGTTAGCACCATGATCGATAACATCGACCAACGTATCCGAGCATTAGAGAGTGGCGACAACCTCTAGCTTAAAACAGCTCCTATGCCACCGCGCCTCGACTGACGAGGAAGAGCAAGTGATTCATCACCCTGCTTATTCCGTCGACTCAGTGGCTAGAGGCGCCCTAATTAACTGCAGTAGCAAAAAGGTTGAATCATGAGCTTTGGCGGAAAAATGGATAAAACGAGTGACCAAGCCATACCTGGTGAAGGTTGGCCAAGCTTATCGACCGATGAGTTTCGCCAATTACGCCGTATTCCGCATACGTTTGATAACGACTCTATTGCTGCAGCCATCACGATTGCTGCGCTGAATATTCAAGAGAAGTTAGATCGCTTGTTGGTTGATGGTATTCCGCCATCAATGAGCATCGCCAAAACTACATTGTACAAACGTGCGGTGTATGGCCGAGCTCACTCTGAATTGTTACCCGAGTTTGCGACTCAAGACAGGCGTAAAGAAGGGGACAACGCGGCGATAGATGAGCCACAACAGGCGGCACGTTTCCTAGCTCAAAGTAATAAAGATGTCTCTCAATTGCTCGGGCGCAGTGCTAATGGCATCGATTCGATATGAGCGACACGGTTTACAACAAAACCAAGCTTGAGCATTTAACGGATTACATCGTTAGTCACCTCAATAGCAATGTTCTCGATAACAAGATTGATGCGTGGCAAGAAAACGGATCGATAGTGCCAAGTGGTGAAGACCGTGGGAACGGTGGGTATATCGCCTGTTTCTGGAAATACAACGCGGTGATCTCGGTTGAGGAATTCCCTCACCAATTACTAGACCCACGCTGTTTGTTGGCTCTGATTGCTTGCTGGCTCAGTGACCATGAAGAAGAGCGTAACGAGCAAGAGCTTGAAGACCCGACTTTATCAGTGGATGTGATCAGCAGCGAAGCGGCCGATGTGAGTATTGAACTTGAACTGATGGAGCCGATAGAACTGGTACCTGATGAAGCAGGAATGATCACTTGGCGCGGGACTCGATACCGAGTTCAAGCCGTCGAGATATATACCGCCGAAGAAGCTGAGTTGGTGAATGAAGCCGACAGTTAATGTCAATCAAAGGGATGTGCTCAACCTGCAAGAAAAGCTTGCCATGTTAGCGCTTCCCCCCAGAAAGCGTGTTTGGATATTGAAAACCCTAGGGCGCTGGGAAAAAGCCAAGACTCGAAAGCGCATTCAGCAACAAAAAGACATTCACGGCCAAGCCTTAGCACCGAAGAAACGGAATAAGCGCGGAAAAGTCATGCGACGTATGGCCAAGGGGTTGACCCCCTATGTAAGAAACGCCAATACGCTCGACCTAACTTGGAGCAATCCGTTCACCGCAAAAATTGCAGCCAGGCATCACCTTGGTCAAAAACAAAAAATGACCAAGCGCCAAATGCAAAAGCGGTGGGGAAAACCAAACTATTCTGCGCCTTGCTCTAAAGGGCAAGCGAGAAAACTGAGGGAACTGGGTTACACGGTCCCGCGTAAGAGTGGCAAGGGAAGGAAGAAACCCACACTCAAGTTGTTGATGGCTACCGTAACCCACGGGCAAGCAGGACAAATTATTCGTGAGTTGAGCAATCAACCGAGTGTGTCGACTTGGGATATCCCCTTAAAAGAACGTCAGATATTAGGCAGTAAGGAACGCGAAGTCACCCGCCAACTCATCACCATTTTTGAGCAGGCCAGAAAGCGAAAATAAGCGAGGAAATAACCAATGGCAACCGGAAAGGTAGAGGTTAACAACCTCAATTTAGGGCAAGGCGGGATCCCAGGAATTGAACGCCACCTGCTTTATATCGGGCGTACCGATAAAGCTGAACTGCAAGGCAAAGTCACGCGTGTGAATAACATGACCAACCTAGATGAGGTCGTAGCCGATGACGCTCTGGGCGCTAACCTCAAAGCGGCGCAGCTCAATGGCAAACAGAACTGGACAGGCGCCGTGTTTGGTCTCGCTGAAGGTAAAACGTGGCAGGAAGCGGTTGATATTGCTAATCGCACGGACTCGTTTGAAGGGGTTTGTGTGGTGGACATTGTGACCAGCAAAGCAGATTTTCAAGCGATGCAAAGTAAAGCGACTGAGCTCACCAGCAAGCTTGGCCGTTGGGTGTTCTTCTTAGCGGCGTGTCCTGGCATCGATAAGAGTAAGCAAACTTGGGCGAAATACGAAACCAGTCTATTGGCGTTAGTGAAAGATGTGTCGGCCAATATGGTGACGCCTGTGCCGATGCTCAATGGCAATAACATTGGTGTGTTGGGTGGGCGCTTGTGCGATCGAGCGGTGACTGTCGCCGACAGTCCAATGCGAGTAGCAACGGGCAGCGTGTTGGGGCTTGGTGAAATGCCTATTGATAGCGCAGGTAAACCACTGGAAATGAGCACCATCGCAGTGTTAGCCGATGCGCGTTATTCATTGCCGCAATGGTATGCCGACATGGAAGGGGTGTATTGGACAGACGCGACTACGTTGGAAGCGAAGGGCGGGGACTATCAATATCTAGAATACGTTCGTCCGGTTCACAAACTGAATCGCCGCGTTCGCATCAAAGCGATCCGCCGTATTGCTGACCGCATTCTGAATTCAACGCCACCGAGTATCGAACTTAACCGCACTTACTTCAGCAAAGACATGCGCGATATGTCGAAGACCACGGAGATTGGTGGCATTCCGTTCCCTGGTGAAATCATGTCACCAAGCGATCAAGACGTCACCATCACGTGGCAAAGCAAAACAAAAGTCGTGATTGGTTTGATGGTCACGCCACACAACTGCCCGAAACACATTGTTGTGAACATTGGGCTTGATCTCTCTAACCCTGCAGATACGGAGGCGTAACCATGAGCATGCGTATTTCTGGCAAGAACATGCACTTTTCAATGGGTGACTACAAGCTCACCGCGCAAAAGGTCACGCTGTCGATTGAAGATAATTCTGCCGTCAACAAAACCAATGGTGTGCCTGACGGCTATGTCGATGGTGATGTGGCCGCCAGTGGTGAAATGGAACTGACCACGCAGCAATTTAACCGATTAGGCAAAGCCGCTAAAAGCGCCGGCTCTTGGCGCGGTATGCCGGACTTTGATGCCTTGTTCTACGGCAAAATTGATAAAGACGAATTGAAGATTGAAGCCTTTGGTTGTCGTCTGAAAATCTCAGAATTACTCGATGCGGATTCCAATGGTGGCAGTGCATTAGTCCATAAGTTGCCGTTCGAAGTGACCAGTCCAGATTTTGTGAAAATCAATGGCGTTCCATATTTGCGCCCAGATGAAACCGAAGATTTGGTTCAGTAACGTTTACTCAGTAAGTAGGGATTGAAATGTCTGATGTTATTGACCAAGCCAGTGGCTTTGAAACCCAATTCACAGAAGTGGCGCTTACTAGCCAGTTGGCAAGGGCTAAGCACGTTAACCAACGGGAAAGCGCACAAAAATGCGGTGAGTGCGGCGACCCAATACCAGAAGCTCGCCGCCAACACATACCAGGGTGCCAATATTGCACTCAATGCCAAAGCGAATTGGAGCGAATGAAACGATGAAGCACTATTTGATGAAACGCCGTTACTTTGAGCATGGCACCTATTCGTATCTCTATCGCACTGATGGTTCAAAAGTCTGTTGCATGGTTGAACGACCAATGCTCAACAACAAGCCAAGTGAATCTTGCATTGTTGAAGGCACTTACGACCTTTTGCCGCATCAATCGCCACGCTTTGGCCACTGTTACGCAATAGAAGAGCCAATGTTAGGCGTCACTCGCAGCGGGCCAAGCCTTCGAACTCATGTGCTGATCCATAAGGCCAATAAACCGAGTGATCTGCAGGGGTGTTTAGCACCCGGTGTCGATTTTGGTTTCGTCGGAAATGAATGGGCCGTTGTCAATTCTAGTCACGCTTTCAAAGTGTTGATGGCAGAGCTGAACGGCAAACCAGCCAAACTCACTATCGTTAAGGATTAAATCATGTGGGACAAAATTAAATCACTACTTGGTAGTGCAGCGCCACTTATTGGCACTGTTATCGGTGGCCCTGCAGGGGGCGCGGTTGCGGGAATGGTCGCCAGTGCGCTTGGAGTGGACAGCAGCCCCCAAGCCATTGAACAGGCACTTATCAATAACCCAGAAGCGTTGTTGAAAATTAAACAGCTTGAGTCTGATGAACGGGTAAAGCTTCGTGAATTTGCCTTTCAACATGCTGAACTGGAAAGTCAAGAACGTAAGCTTGCCATAGCCCAACAAGCCTCAACAATGAAAGTCGAAATGGCGAGTCATGATCCATTTGTAAGGCGTTGGCGTCCTACTTGGGGTTACACCTTGTGTTTGAGTTGGGCGCTGATGTTCTTTGGACTGTTTGTTGTGATGATTATTGAGCCAAAAGAAGCGGCCAATGTCGTCAATGCCATTGTCGCGCTGACACCATTGATTTCTGTTGCTCTGGCTGTACTTGGTGTGAATATCCACAAACGTTCCGTAGATAAGCAAATCACTGCGGGGCAAAAGCCGCTTAGCCTAATTGGTGGACTAAAGCAGGCGGTAAAAGGGGGCTAGATGGACCCGACTTGGTTATCTGCGCTGGTCGCCCTTGCTACCTTATTGGTGATGTTGATCGGCGCGTTGATTAGCAAGCTGTTCTCTCTTTCGAAAGAGCTTGCTGATTATAAAACTCATGTGGCGGAGAGCTACGCCACCAAAGAAGAAGTGAAGGATGGTTTTGAGCGACTTGAGCGTCAACTTGAAACCGGACTCACCCGAATTTATGAATCATTGAAGCGAGAAGCAGCATGACAAAATCCATTGTTTTAACCGTTGGCACAACCGACCTTGAATTCAACCCAACACCGGCAGAATACGACGAAGCGCAAAATACCATCCTTTCGGGTGATGCAAGCGCGGCAGCACACAACTTTTTGATGAGCTGTGTGAGTGAAGGTTCAAAAGACGCACTGCGTGAGATGACTAATGAGAACGCAGGTGCGGCAATGCAGATTTATGGTGCGGTTCTTAAAGAGTACACGCCGAAGCTTGTTATCTCCGTAAAAAAATAGATGCGCTTGTCGCGGCCATTGATGGCAGTGACAGGCAAAAGATGTATGCGTGGCGGCGTAAGTGGCTACCCGATGCCCCTGATACTGACCAAAATCTTGCCTATGCGATTTGGTTAGAGAAGAACCATTGGGAAAACATGCAAGCCGTTACCGCAAGTGGGGTGGCCAAAGCCTTTGGCGCCTAACTCTAATCAGCATAAAGAGAGTGGTTGATGTTACCTGAAGCGCTCAGATTTCAAGTTGGATTGATTGACCAGATATCAAAACCTCTGGGCAACATTCAGCGCCAAATATCCGATGTAACGAATACCTACAAGCAAGGTACTCAAACGATGGTTTCTGGCGCAGCTGGCATGGTAGGCGCAGGTTTTGCCCTGCAACAAGCGTTAATGCCAGCCATTGAAATGGATAGAAAGCTCGGTGAAGTCAAATCACTCGGCGTTGCTGATGACCAACTCAAAACCCTTGCTCAAACGGCAATGAAATTCTCTGTGGATTATGGCAAGTCAGCCACGGAGTTTGTGGCCGCTTCTTATGATATCCAATCCGCGATTGCTGGATTAGGAGGTAATGAGCTGTCTGAGTTTACGAGAGCGTCGGGTGTCCTAGCAGCTGCAACGAAAGCGGATACTGGAACCATCACCAATTACGTTGGGACCATGTATGGCATTTTTCAAAACTCGGCCAATGAAATGGGCAAAGCGGATTGGGTGAACACGCTAGGTGGTCAAACGGCCAGAGCTGTGCAGATGTTCAAAACAACAGGCGCTGGTATGTCTTCTGCGTTTACTTCGGTTGGAGCCGCGGCGACCTCTGTTGGTGTCGGCATGACCGAGCAAATGGCAATTCTCGGTACGTTGCAAGCCACGATGAGTGGCAGCGAAGCGGGCACAAAATACCGTTCGTTCCTAGCTGGTACCGCAAAAGCCCAAGAAGCATTGAACATGCAGTTCACGAATGCTCAAGGGCAGATGCTACCTATTGTCGACATTCTTAACCAAATTAAAGGCCGTTACGGCGAAACGATTTCGGTGGCAGAAGCGGCTGAACTGAGCAAAGCATTTGGTACCAAAGAAGCGTCGGCCATGATCCAGCTGCTGATGCAAAACACGGATGGTCTTGCTAACTCTATTTCTGAACTTGGCCAAGTTAAGGGTTTAGATGTCGCCGAACAAATGGCTGGCGCCATGACCGACCAATGGGAACGGCTAGAGCAGGGCGTGTTTGCAGTGCGAACGGCCTTTGGCGCCGCGTTGTTGCCTGCGCTTTTACCTGTGGTTTCCAGTTTGTCCGATGGCGCGATGGAAATCATCGAATGGACACAGATGTTCCCAAATCTCACCAAATACATTGGCTTTGCTGGCGTAGCTCTTTTGGGCTTGGTGGCTGCAGGTGGCCTGTTGAACATGATATCTGGCGCTTTGAAAGTGGCTTGGGCAACGATGACTTTAGGTGTAGGCGTGACCAAAACCGTCACGGTGGCGATGTGGGGATTATCAAAAGGGGTGATGGGCGCTACGTGGGCGTTCTTGAAACTGTCGGTGGCGTTACTGGCTAACCCTATTTTCTTAATTGCTGCCGGTGTTGTGGCCGCCATTGCAGCGGTTGGGGCTCTGATTTATTACTGGGCCGACCTGAAAGCGTCATTTGGTGATACGACTTGGTTTCAAGTGTTAGAGGGCGCAATCGCGCTAATTACGTTGCCATTTAGAACCCTGTTTGAGTTTATCAAAGCAGGTTGGCAATGGGTGATGAGCGGCTTTACCGATACCAGTGGTTTTACGTTTATTGGTCAGATGGTGGATTCGTTAAGCAACGGATTTAAAAGCTTGGTGTTCGGTTGGCAGATGCTGAAAGTAGAAATGGCAGATACTGGGTGGTTTTCCGTGATTTCAGGGGCGTTAGAGCTGCTGACGTTGCCATTTCAAACGCTGTTTCAATTCCTGTCTGCAGGTTGGCAATGGGTGATGAGTGGTTTTACTGATACCAGTGGTTTTATGTTGATTGGTCAGGTGGTGGATTCGTTAAGTAACGGATTTAAAAGCTTGGTCCTTGGTTGGCAAATGCTGAAAGTAGAAATGGCAGATACTGGGTGGTTTTCCGTGATTTTAGGAGCGTTAGAGCTGCTGACGCTACCATTTCAAACGCTGTTTCAATTCCTGTCTGCAGGTTGGCAATGGGTAATGAGTGGTTTTACTGATACCAGTGGCTTTGCCTTCATTGGACAAATGGCCGATTCGATGCGAAATGTCTTTGGCAGTGTCTTTAGTTGGTTTACGGATAAGTTGGCGGGGATTTGGGAAAACCTGAAAGGGCTTGTTGATTGGTTACCAGGCTTTGGCAATGAAAGTGATGATTTAGAAGTGAAATCAAAGTCAGTGCAAAGCGCAGCGCCTCAAGCTCAAGTCCAGCCAGGTGGTGCGGCCAAGAGTATTGCTAGCTACCAAACCAGTTCGACCAATTACGGTGGTGTTGCGATTTATCCCACTTACATGAGTAGCCCACAAGACATGGCGAGCGAACTCGAAATGGCGGCAGGCTAATGGCGGAGTTCTTTTATCAAGACATCCTCATTGAAAGCGGTGATGTGGTCCTCGATGCAGGCCGTAACCCGGTGTTGATTCATGATCGTGCGGTGATTGCTCAAGACATTAAACACGCGATTATTGAAAGTAATGTCGCGATCCATTTGATAGCAGAACGTAGCCCCGCGAAAAAAGCCGACGCGCGCACGCAACTCGAACTTCTGGTCGAAGAAGACGTTCGTCTGGTGCCTGGTACGGTTCGCATCGAAGAAGTGAACGATGGGCAAATTTATATTTTTGCAGAAACGGTGCGCTTTGGCAGCGTAAGCACAGAGGTGAACTTTGACTGATATCCCGAAACCGAACTTTACCGAGCTCGCTGAAAAGGCGGGGTTACCGCTCGAAGCCTCAGAGTGGAAAGCGACACTCAAAGAGGAAGCTCGAAAACAAGGCAGCACCATCGCCAACGACTCTCAGTATTCCCCATTTTGGCGCTTAATTGAAACCATGGTGATTGGTCCAACAGTGTGGCTGGTTAACCGATTTCTGGTTGGGTACGTGTTGCCCAATATGTTCGTTGCGACGGCAAAAGACAAATGGCTCGATTTATGGGCGTGGCAATTCAACGTGAAGCGAAAGCCCTCGACCAAAGCGGCGGGGCAAGTGGTGATACACCGTGCCGCGAAGCAAGGGCCGGCCATTGTTGTACCCAAAGGAACAGTGATACAAACCGACCCCATTAACGGCACAGTTTACCGAGTGATATTAAGCCAGGACACGACACTGCAAGAGCATGAAGCGTCAACGATTGGCAAGGTGGAGGCCGAGCATGAAGGCGCGGCCTTTAATCTAGGCGAAGGGTATTTTCATGTCCTAACCACGGCGGTTCCAGGTATTAGCCGCGCGGTCAATACCGCCGATTGGCTAATCAAAGCGGGCGCCGATGAAGAGAGTGACGACCAATTGAGGGTGCGCATTCGTAATCAATTTAGTGGGGTGGCGAAATGGCACATTGATGCGGCTTACCGTTCATTGCTGATGTTGCGCGCCGGCATCAACAGTGAAAATGTCTACTTCAAGCACAACGCGCCCCGAGGTCCTGGTTCGGCGAATGCGTTTATTCTATTGGATTCTGGGGAGCCATCACCTCAAATGCTGGCGGATTTAAACACGCACATTAACCACGAAGGGAATCACGGCCATGGCGATGATTTAAGAGTGTATGCCATGCCTGGCAATACCATCACCGTGAAGTGTCGAGTGTGGATAGGGCGAATACTGTCGATAGAAGAGAGCGCGCAGCTTGAAACTAATATTGCGCTTTTTATTGGCTCGGCCTTTAGGCAGAACACCGATTATAACGTCACGAAAACCAAGCCTTCTTCGCGGTTTAGTTTTTCGAGATTAGCCCAAGAGCTGCACGGCGAATTCTCCGTATTGGAATCGATTGAATTTGAAAATGCAGATCTAACCAATGGCATGGAAGTACCAAGAATGGGCCATTTGGAGGTCAGTATTGAAACGGCCTAACTTTACGCTCAAGCATTGGATGGGTAAGGGCGAAATCTACAAACTAGGACAAGCTTTGCTTGGGTATTGGTCGCGAGTTCAAGACGTATTGGAGTGGCCGCTTAGACAGCTAGACCCGATGGTCGCCCCTATCGAATTTGTTGATTTGATGGCTTGGCAACGTGACATCGAACGTCTGCCTAAAGAGCCCGAGCATATCTACCGTATTCGAGTGAATTTTGCTTACGCCTTTGCAACCGGTGGCGGCTCAGAGGTGGGCTGGGAAACCATGTTCGATCAGCTGGGTTACCCCCATGTCGAAATCGATGAGCGTTTGAACTATTACCCTTGGGACGTGGTGAGCGTGAAAGTACGAGACAGCGATTTGAATGAAGTCCCTGGCTTGATGGACGCCTTGGTTCGCCAATATGGCAGAACCTGCCGTCGATACAGCTTTGATGTGACAACGGCGGCGTATCCTCATATTTCGGTCACCGAGTTCAGTCACACCCATGAAACGTATAGCGCATCAATAGGATAGGTTATGGCAGTCATTACCATTGCAGGCGAGCAACTTATTGCTCGAAAACAACAAGCAAAACAACCCTTGGTGATCCGTGAGTTTGTGCTGGCGCATGTGCCTAACTTAGATCCACTGATACCGCCACGAAGAGACCAATCGCTTCCGACGAGTCGTCAGATTGTGTTTCGCAGTGCACCGACTCGCAGCGCTTGTGTAAATGGCAATGAGGTCGTCTATTCACTGATTTTAGATAACGCGGTGGGCAACTTTCAATTTAATTGGCTCGGACTGGTCAGCGAAGAAGGGGTGTTGATCTCAGCCAATCACATGGTGGTGCAATCGAAGCGTAAGAACAACGAACGAACCAGTGAAGAAGGCAACAACTTAACGCGCAACTTCTTGCTGAAGTTCTCCGGCGCTCAGGCCATCACCAATATTACAGTGACGCCAGAGACGTGGCAGTTTAACTACGAAGCCAAACTCGATGACATGGACACTTTACTCGCCCAGTTGACTGTCGGGCTCATTGAGACCCAAAAGGATGTTGTTGAGCAAAGCTATGAAAACTTGATGTTGTCAGAAGCCTACCGTGAATTAGGAATGCGCTTGGATGAAATGAATACAGTAGCGATGATTCGTGAGCGTCGGTATGGCGAGCTGAGACTTGAAATGAATCGGAGTCATAAATTATCAGAGCACAGGCGGCTTGATATGGATGTGTCTTTGACCACGGCGTTGTTGAAGTCGCAACAGAATACGGTTGAACAAATGCAAATGCTGATGAAGCTGAACGAAAAAATCAGAGTAATGGAGAAATAACATGAGCAATACCGATGCTTTATTAAAACAGGCCATTAGTGCGTCACTGCAACAAACGCAAGCCAGTCAGACTTTGGCTTCAGAAGTGAATCAAAAAATGGCGGGCATTGATAAATCCGTTTCGGACGCCCAAACAAAGGCGCAAAGTGCTATTGAGAGTACTGCCGACCAATTGGGTTTTATGGCAGTGAATTACAATTCTGATATGAAAGATGTCCTTGTTCAAGAGCAGCCGAACAAACAAGGGGTCATCAACCAAATTCCTCTTGGTTGGGGAGTGAAGCCGGACCTTCTAGACTGTTGCCATTTGGAAATGATTCCAGCGACCTCGGGTTCAGTTCCGGTGGACCGACATGAAGAAGTGAGAGCCTTACTCGATTTTATGGGGATAGGCGCAGACACCAAATACTGGTCTGGTTCCTTCAACATATTAAAAATCAGAGTACTTGATACGTCTTTTATCGAGCGTACGGGTTATGACGCTCATATTGCTGACCAGCACTTAAGACGTGACCCCGCAACTTCCTTTCTGCGTTATGCCAAAGTGATTGGCAAAACCTCGGTGGGTTGGATTGGGGGAGATACGAATGGTGAGTGGGTTCAGCAACGAACTGTCGTAAAAAGCGCCCCTGGTTCCGCAAGGTACACGCATGTTGATCTTGTTTTCAGCGATAAGACCGAAGTCGGTGATGTGGTCATGATCGCGCTGCCGACCGTCGTTCCAGGAATTTGGCCGGAAGGTCGTAAACACACCAGGTTGTATAACCTAAAAGACCATTTCACGAAAACCATTGCGAAAAAACACGCTTAATAAGGGGTTAGCATGACAATACTGATTGTGACTGAACACGGTTTAGTTGAAGAAGAATGGCTAGAGGTTCGAGAGCGCCGTGATGTACTTATTGCCAAAACGGATTGGGTGATGATGCCTGATGCGCCGCTAAGTGATGAAGTCAAAGAAAGTTATCTTGCTTACAGACAAGCACTGCGAGACATCCCCCAGGCGTTTAGTCAGGCGGAAGAGGTCATTTGGCCAACCATGCCAGGTCGATAACGTGCTTATTCTTAACGGTGCTCAGCTCCCACTAAAGAACCTACGTATTAGCGTTCGCCAGCAATTGGCTGGACAAGATATGTCCGGCCAAACCTCGGCGACTGACCAAGCTGAAACCGGCAGCAAGGGTAAAATACTGACGGTGAAAGGGGTGATCCCTTTTACCAAAAATCAGTTGCTGACTAACTTGTTCAGTATGGCCGAAGCGCAAGAAAGCGACGCGCGCCAAATCTATCGTATCAGTAACAAAACAGCCGAGGCGTTGAAAATTCGTCAGGTGAAATTCCAAGGGGTAGTGCGTGCTGATGAACAAGATTCCCATCGCCAGTGGAGTGTCTCGTTTGAGCTGGTCGAACACCTATCCGTACCTGAGCGAGTGGAACAGCGTCTACCGGATAAACCTGCAGCACAGCAAAAAGTGCAGGGTGTGAATACACCGGTTGAAAAAGGACAAACCGACGATATACCGCCAGGCACGGAAGTGGAATTAACGGGCGTCATGAAGGTACTGAAAAGCGTGGATAATGCGCTGGCTTAAACGAGGGTGTGACCAATGACAACCAACAATAAGTTTCTTTGTCGCGCTTACCTGGGCAAGCACAAAACCAAAGTGAAAAGCCATCGCATTGTCTTCAGTGAAAACACGCCTGGTCGTTGTGAGCTTTCGGTTGAAGGAAACCCAGAGCCCAACACGCTTATCGCGATCGACTTAGGTTGGGGGGATGACATTACTCGGGCTTTCTTGGGTTACATCGAACGTGTTCAACCGTCTGAAAAAGGGTGGTCAAAAGTGTTTTGTCGCGAGCTCGCGGCCATTCTCTATAAACCGCTCAATATCATATTGCGCCATCCCACACTTATGCAGTTGCTGAGCGAGGTCACCAATAAAACGGGGCTTCAATTTGTGGTACCAGAAAAGGCGTACAGCAAAACGGCCATTCCTTGTTTCTACAGTGATGGTAATGGGTATCGAGTCATCGATGAGCTAGCCCAGGCATTTAGCATTGATGATCTGTTCTGGCAGCAGCAAGGCAATGGCCAAGTTTATGTCGGCAGTTGGGCTGATTCATTCTGGGCCGATAAGCCCATCACGTTACCCAATGCACTCATGACCAACCACACGGCCAACAAATCGGTAAAGATACCGGCTATCCCAAAGCTCAAGCCAGGCGTTGTGGTGAATGGTCTTCGATTAGTAGGTGTTGAGTTTGAAGGAACGGAGGCAAAGCTAACATGGATGTGAATACCATCAAGCGCATCATCTTTAGGTTGTTCCCTGAGCTCACAGGGCGATGGCACTTACCCCGTTGGGGAAAGGTCGTAGCACTACCAGAGCTGCCTGAAGAGGGCGATTTATCCGATCGCTTTTACCCACATTACGCGGTAGATGTTCAGCTACTCGATGAAAAAGGCATGGAGTATGAAGATAAATCACCACTGCAGGCGGTATCGCTTCCCGTTCCTGGTCTGGGTGATCATGCTGGTCGTTTAGAGCCGCCAGCACTCGGCAGTATTGTTGAACTAGGCTTCATGTTCGGTCAACCAGACAAGCCCTTTATTCGTTGCGTGTTGCCACTTGGTTTCAAGTTACCAGGCATCAAAGAAGGTGAAAGCCGATACCAACAGCGCAAAGGCGTTTATCAATTAGTCGACCAGAAAGGCAACTTCGAACGTAAGACAGACCAAGCTGATAAGCTTGAATGCCTTACTCAACAAATCAAAGTGCTAGAAAATCGAATCGCTGAAATTGATGGGAACCACACCGAAACCGTCAAAGGCAATAGAACCATCAAAGCTAAGAACATCACCGAAGACGCAGACACCATCAAGTTCAATGGCGGAAAGGGTGTTTGTACCGGCGCAAGCATTTGCCCGTTTATGGGGAAACCGCATGTCGATGTATCATCCACCGTTTATGCAGGAAAAGACTAATGGCATTAAGTAAAACATCACTGAAACAGAAGCTAGAAACCGAACTGAAAGCCCAGGGCTTTGTGCTCGATGGCGAATTCGCAATGGCGGGCATGATGGCTGAAGCCATTGCGAATGCTGTAGTCGATGAGATCACGCAGAATGCGCAAGTGAAAGTGACGGGGGGCAGTTCATCAGGCTCTTACAAAATTAGCTAACACCTATTCTATTTGTTTAGCTTTGGAACCAGTAATTTCTTCGAGTTCATTAATAATCTTTACGACATCATTTGGTTTTTTTGCATTGCCAGAAATTACGATTCGAAAAAAATCGGGACCACTAATGATTGAGGTGTTGTAGCCTCGTTCGGTAAGGTCTTTTTGCACATTAATCGCATTGTCTTCATCCCTTAGTACCATTAGCTGTAAAAGAAAAGGATTAGAATTACTGGAATATTTCTTTTGTTCATTAATATTCTCAGCGAGGTAATCAGTTAGAGCTGTTGAGACACCTTCTTTAATGTAGTTGGTGAAGTAAAGTCTAGCGCTATCTGTAGTCCCTCCAATTAATAGTGCACCATAGTTTGGCGTTTCAAGGAGCACGTACTCTCCATTTGTTAGCCTTGTACCAAAACGAATATCTACATTAATAGCATAGCCCGTATGAATAGAGTTCCCGTTACGGATTGGCATGCATTTCACATAAACAGATAAGTTATGATCTAAGTCTTTATTAGGTGAAATCCTAGCTCTTAAAAACTCACCATCCAAGCTGTGTTTTAAAGCTGAATACTCAAGAGGGCAGTCTTCTGGAACAGTTAGGAAGAACCCTAAACTTGAGGTGTCGGTTGACTTACTTTCTTCCGGTAGTGCATAGAGTGAGCTGGAAAATAGAAGTAAAAATGTTAGAGGAAACCATCTCAATGTATAAAACCCTTGTGTTAGGTACTTAGCGTCATAAAGACTTGGTGTATTAAATAGAATAACGTATTTTATTCTGGCTACTGTTATCTGTGGGTTAAATCATGGCTTTTCTATTAGCATTGAACCTCGGGTATAGAGGTTAGTATATCAATTTGTTCTATGGTGGTGGGCGGCCAAGTTCCCCCCGAACTTGACCTATCCAGACGCAGCAAGCAAAGGCGTTTGGATTTGGTGTCGATAAATAATTTACACATTATGTACTTGATGTGTAAATACTCAATGAAGCTGAGGCTATTAACTTCCTCGCAAAAAGTGGCGGCAAAAATGGCGGCATTCATTGTAAAACAGCGTTATTCATGGGTGTAAATCGTCGTTTTTTACTGTTTTTACATACATGTAATTTAATGTAGATTATTGATTTTATAGTGATTGTTGTATTTTTTATTAAGTTCTACGGCATGTCTTCACAGTCGGCTATGGACAAGCACTCAGGTGGTGTTGCTAAGTACCGCGCGGCAGAAGGTAAAACTGTTTTACTTCCATACCGTGGTTCTGTTCACAACACAATTTCTGACATCCTTGGTGGTGTACGTTCAACTTGTACATACGTCGGCGCAGCGAAGCTAAAAGAGCTAACTAAGCGTACAACTTTCATCCGTGTACAAGAGCAAGAGAACAACGTATTCGGTAAAGAGTAATCTGAACAAATTCGAATAGTTTGAAAATCAAGAGCCGCTTTTGCGGCTCTTTTTTTGGGACTTGCAAACACATTATTGCCCCAAGACGTGTTTAGAACGCATGAAACCACCATGAGATTTATTTGTGAAACAGCCTGTTTCCCAATTTGTGCAACAGGCTGCTGCACAAATTATTCTGAATCAAAAATGCCCCAAACCTTTTTAGAACCTACCTTCCTAAATTTAGAAAAAATTGAGTAATGCTCTTGGTCAAAATCAAATGGGTAACAGTTTACCGTTAAATTATGAAACAGCTTGTTTTGCAAAGTGTCCAACAGGCTGTTTAGGAGAGATTCAGACAAGAGGAAAGCTATCTGAAGAAGGTGAACTCTTTGGGTTGATGAATCAATTTTATTCGTATAGGAAGTCGTTTTAACATTAAAAATCACAAAATTGTCAATAGGAAGTGTAAGCGTTTACATGTTTACAAGCTAGTTTTTATGTGAAACCATATTTATAAATGATGCAATTAGAGTTATTTTGTGGAAACGTTATCACAATGCGAGGCTCGTTAGCTACACAGCTTTAGTTGGACATTTAATTTGATATTCACAACAAATTGGCTAAAAATAAAAATGAACGAAAACAACAAGAAAATTAACTTCCTATTGATTGGATTCGGTCCACATTCCAAACGAATCTTTCATCCTATCTTCGAGAATATTACTAACGATTCAACTTTAGTTTTGAAAGCTGCAATAGACCTGAAATCCAAGCAAGGTCGAGTTGAGAAGTACCTTGATGGTAAGGTAGTGCAGCCCGAAATGTACTATCTAAACAACGATGAACCGGTCCAAGATCAGCTAAATACCTCTACTATAGAACTGCTAGACTCAATCGTAGATAAACACTCTATCAATGCGATTATCATCGCCACTGAACCGCTAGTACACCGAGCCTATGGAACCTGGGCGTTAAGAGCGGGTCTTCCTGTCCTAATGGATAAACCCATTTCCGCAAATATGAATGTATCTTCTGAACTTAGCAGCGCTGAAAAGATTGCAGAAGATTACTATTTCTTGAACGATGAATACGAGAAGGCAAAGGAAAAAGATCCAAACATAATTTTCTCTTTGCTTGCTCAGAGAAGATACCAAACAACCATAGAGCTTATCCGTAATGAGATAAGTAACTGCTTTGCAAAAACGAATTGCCCTGTAACGAACATCCAAACCTTTCACTCTGATGGTCAATGGAGAACCCCTACTGAATGTGTAGAGGAAATCTATCATGGGTACAACCAGGGTTACGGTAAGTGCTCCCATACTGGGTATCACTTCTTTGATATCGTTCCTTACATACTTTCTGCTGGACTCAGTGAGTCAAAATTTTATGAGCATATCGAAGTATTTTCACATGCTGTTAGACCGTTAGATGTCCTATCTCAGTTCAATCTTGAGGACTATGAAAGGTTGTTCGGTGCGGAAGAGTTTTCCAAAAACAATCCGCACAGTGAAGCAGAACTTCATGAACTTATGCAGGATTTAGGTGAGGTAGACTGTCAGAGCAGTATTGCATTCAAAAATGGCAATAATGTGGTTACAACAGCTTTGCTTAATCTAACTCATAATGGGTTTTCTCGCAGGAGCTGGCCTTCTATCGAAGGAATAGAGCTATACAAAGGTAATGGCCGGGTTTCTCACGAATCGCATATTATCCAACAAGGGCCGTTCCAAACCATTCATTTGCACTCATACAAGTCAGATGACTCTAATGAAAATGCTGATAGCAACGCAGAAGTAGTTGGAACAAAAAGGCACATTGCAATTTTTATCTTTAGAAACAATAAGCTGATCGGCGGTAAACCTACAGAAGTTATCAGACTTGATGACATTGAAAAGTTAGAGGGTGAGTCTATCGGGCTTCTTGGTAAGCCAAAGAGCAAGTGCTTCTTTGAGTTTGTTGAAGCTTTACGTGGAGAAATCACTAGAGAAGAGATGAAGTCTGACTTTAGTCAACATGAGCACGGAGCCGTCCTGGTCTCAGCAGTTTATCAATCTATGTGTAATCAACTGACAGGGAGTTCTCCGCTAATCAAAATGCCTCTAGAAATGACTGGTGACAATACATCTACTTTTAATGCTCAAAAGGTTAGGGTTTGCTAATGAAAGAAAAACTATCATATTCTTTTTGGCTTTTTCCAATCGTAGCTGTTTCGTCATTAGGGTTGGATATTTTTATCCCTGCACTACCGGCAATAAACGATGCTTTTGGTGCAAGCCAGCAATCAACGCAATTACTCATAAGTGTTTATGTGTTTGCCTTGAGTATTGGACAGCTAATATTCGGGCCTTACATCGATAAACATGGGTGTCAAAAAGCATTTAACATAGGTATTACGCTTTGTGCAGCCGCTTCTGTTGCTATTGTTTTTAGCGAGTCTCTAAGTTTATTGGTACTGATGCGCTTTGTTCAGGGCTTGGGTGCTGGTACGGTCGCTGTATCAGTTTTCTCTAGTGTGCCAAAGATTTTTAAAAAGGAAATAAGCGGTAAAGTATTTGGCCTCTTTAGCAGTGTGCTCAGTGTCGTGCCGGTTTTGGCTCCACTATTAGGAGGCCTCTTAACGGCGGTGTTCAACTGGGAAGCTTGCTTTTCGTTCTTAGCAATCTACATGATATTTTGCATCTTAGTTAATAGGTATAAACCTCTTCCTTCAAAGGTCGACGTTAACCAAGATACTTCTGATGCCGGAAGGAACTTGTATGCAAAATTACTTACTACCCGGAGTTTTATTATTGGCTGCATGGCTTGTTCATTGGGTTTCTCCACACAGTTGGTATTCTTCTCAAGTTCACCACTAGTAATCATCGAACAGTTTGGTATAGGTACAGAGTACTTCGGTTTGCTTTTCGCTATTAATGCTTTCTCAATCACTGCAGGAAGTCTTTTAGCTGTAAAACTGATTGGTAGATGTAGCGAAGAATCAATCATCAAAGCTGGCTCTGTTATTCTGTTGGTATCTGGTTTCGGTTTTAGTGCCTATCACTTTATGACGGATGTCAATGTTTGGCATTTCATGGCTCCAAGCTGTTTAGGTAGTTTTGGGTTTGCGTTATTGATGTCAGCGGGAACAACATTAGCTTTAAGTGAGTTTTCTCAACAATCTGGTAGAGCTTCATCTCTGAATGGATCTGCTCAGTTGATTGTAGCGTCTCTATTCTCATGGTTAGTGATCAATTTCTGGGATAGTGAATGGAAAACAATTACCATATTCTACGTATTTGGCGGTTTGATGATTTTTGGCTCCACGTTTTTGCGAAAACCCATGAATCGAGTTAAAGCTACCTGCATCCAACCGAGCAAATAATAGTTCAATTTGAATGGCCAAAGACAATTTTGGCCATTTTTTGGGGAGATTTAGTATAGAAACTACGCAAAAATGACCACTGTAAGTAAGCGGTGGCCATCGTGTTTTAGATACCAAAGATTATCTGAAGGATAAACCCCGTTCGAAGTGTCTAAATGTTTCTGTCCAGAATCTTCACAGTTGGCATGTCGTAACTCAGAACTGCCCCAAAATCATTTAGACCAAGTACTTTACAAAGTCTAGAGGCGTGCGTTTTCTCCTACTAGAAATGATCTGAACGCTGCTAATCCCTTTGTTTTGTCACACAGAGCAGTCTAACCCGTTTTCTTTGTAACTAACCTATTGATTTATTATTGTAAGCCTGAATCATGTCTTTATAAAATACAGACACTCTCCGTACAGAAAGCGCTACGTCAATCAGGAGTATTAATGAAGGGTTCTTGTTTATGCGGTGATATTCAGTTTGAAGTTAAAGGTGTTAAGCCTAGCTTGTATCAGTGTCACTGCTCAGTGTGTCGTAAATCAACGGGTTCGTC
Organism: Vibrio sp. S/42/10; assembly: GCF_029890535.1. NCBI lineage: Bacteria > Pseudomonadati > Pseudomonadota > Gammaproteobacteria > Vibrionales > Vibrionaceae > Vibrio > Vibrio sp. S/42/10. The sequence goes on from NZ_JAKMZC010000013.1 coordinate 131,135, forward strand.
CTCAAATACAGCTGCGATAGTAAATGAGATAGAATTTAATTGGATAAAAAAGGCGTCGGATATTCAAGAGTTTAATCTTGATAGTGGATACAGTGTTAATTTTTCCGGTCGTTGTGGGAGTCCAGTACCTAATAAGCTAAGAGGTCGAAGTTAGTATGGCTTCCAGCTGGACTACTTGAAGAACATGGGCTTAAAGTAACCCAAGATATCTTCGTTGGGTCTAAAGCACATTGGGATATCATTGGTGGCTCAGCGACACATCACGAAGAAATGCCTAGTTTAGAAAAATTTGTGCAGCTATTAGACCGTTGAGGCAAATGAACATACAAATAATTTGAGCAGATTCGCAACACTTGGCGCTCTGGGTTAGCAGTGTTTTTTTGAGTGTTTAAGGTGCTACGCAGCGACTTAGTTTGTGTGTTGCTCATGACTTAAACAGGCATTACCCATTTTCTCATCATTCAATGCTAAGAAGGCTATTTATTGAAGTGTGGAACGTGCTAAGCAAATAATAGTGCTGATGCCACAGCCCAAGTAGGGCGGCAACAGCTTCAGCCCGCACAATGCGGCCTGAAGATTATTGGCACTTATACAAACTTTAAAAACACATCACTTTTCCCGTACCATTGCCGTTAACCACGTTTCCATGTGTGATATTTTTCTAATAGTTTCAATACTGTCTGCGGTGCGTGATTGCGTTTCCACTCTCCTGCTGCGTACTTATTGCCTTCAGCCCACGTAGGATAGCTGTGTATCGTTCCTAATATTTTATTTAGGCCTAGGCCATGTTTCATGGCTAGCACAAATTCTGCTATTAGATCACCCGCGTGCTCAGATATAATAGTAACACCCAAGATCTTATCTTTACCTCTTGGCGTAATGACTTTAATAAACCCGTCTGTTGAGCTTTCTGTTATTGCTCTATCAAGTTCCTTAAATTCAAATCGAGTCACTTCATAATCGATGCCCTTTTCTTTTGCTTCATATTCATTGATGCCAACTCGTGCAATCTCAGGATCAATAAATGTTGTCCACGGGATCACTCGATAGTCCACCTTGAATTTTTTAAAATGACCAAATAGTGCGTTGACGGCAGCATACCAACCTTGATGGGCTGCAACATGTGTAAACTGGTATGGGCCAACTATATCACCCGCCGCATAGATATTTGGGTAAATCGTTTCTAAGTATTCGTTAGTCACAATTGTGCGATTAGTTTCAATACCTAGTTCCTCTAAACCGTATCCTTCAAGACGAGCACTACGTCCGACAGCACATAACAACTGATCGTATTCGACCTCTATTTCTTGATCATCATGCTTCACAATTATAAATTTTTTGTCGGCTCGTTGCTCGCATCGAAGTGCTTGATGAGAAGATAAGATATTGACCCCGCTCTTTTTCAGCGCTTGTGTGGCAAACTCAGAAACTTCAACATCTTCACGTATCATGATTCTTTCTGCCATTTCTATTTGCGTCACATTGGATCCTAGACGAGAAAAGGACTGAGCTAACTCACAGCCAATTGGACCTCCTCCTAAAACAACCAGCTTTTTTGGTGCTTCATCAAGCTTAGCGAACTCGGACCAAAGTGTATCACTGGTTACATACCCCGTATCTTCAATGCCGGGTAATGGCGGCACAAACGGACGTGCACCAGTGGCAATTACGATACTGCGAGCCGTTAGTGTAGTTGTCGTACCATCGTCATAGGCTATTTCCACAGTCCAGGGGTCAAGTAACTTCCCATATCCTTTCTGTACCTCTACACCCAAATTCGTATAACGTTCAACGCTGTCATGAGGTGCAACTTCAGCTATAATATCGTGTACTCTTTGCATGACTTTTTTAAAAGAAAATTGAGGAGTGAAGTTGTCTAAACCATAGTGGTGTGAATTTTCTATAGAGTTTGCCATCTTGGCACTCTTAATTATGGCTTTGCTGGGTACACAACCGTAATTCAGACAATCACCCCCCATCTCTCCAGCTTCAATCAAGGTTACTTTTGCCTTAACCGCTGCTGCGATATAACTAGTCACAAGGCCGCCCGCTCCTGCACCAATAACAATCATGTTGCGGTCAAACTTCTTGGGTTTTGTCCAATTACTATTTTTCATCTTTGCACCACCGTTTGTTTAATTTAAGAACTGATCCCTATGACTCATTCTGTTTGTTCACTTAAAATTGCACACTAACTTATAGGTAAATAGAACGGAGTGAATCTGTTTTTATTTCAGTATGAGAAAAATAACAGGTAACTTATTTAGTGGCTTTGCAAAGAATCTATTTTATGGGTAAATAGCCTTATAAAGTGAACAGCATTCGTAATATGCTGCACAAAAAGTATTTGCTCGCTATTTTAGGTGTTGACCATTGTCAATTAGCCTTTGTAGCCCGCTATCGATAAGATCTTTCAATTCGTTATCTTGCTTTCTAACAGCGACGCCAATACCTTTACCAAACCATTTCTCGTCTGTAAATTTAGGGCCGGTAAATGATAGTCCTTGTCCTATTATGTATCAGCGCCAATCGAACTATTTTCAGCCTATTTGTTGGATTGTGGTGGCACAGTTAATTTAGCAAAATCACTGACTCAGTTTTGACCAGAGGCTTCATAGACCAGAATTTTTACACGTGGCATTTACTAACTCAAAAGTGCCCCATTATTTGGTAGGCCTTTCACTCATTCATATCCTGCTCACAGACTTTTTCCATACTAAATCTAATACGATGAAATAGGGTAGGATCATGCTCAATTTTAAGTGTGAACAGGCAAAACATTATCAGATGCTTCAAAGGTCAGCTAACTAGACGAGAACAGACCAAGCCGGCATGGCTTGGTCTGTGTGCTAAATCACTCTTTCCTTTCACCTCCTTCGTTCTTGTTCCCTCACTAAAGTCAAATAAGCCCTAAAAACACTATATTGCAACCTTAAGACCTATTTCTCACCACCATAGCCTCTACACTCAAGTTTCTAGAATGGAAAACGCAGTAAATAGGGAGAGGAAAGTATGAATTGGAATGTGGCACCAATGATGGCTTTGGTCATTTTGCTACAAGGGTGTGGCGCACAAAATAGCTCACAAGCTATTGAACAGAAATACACAAATCACGCTTCTAAATTTGCCACTATTGAAGGTAAACGTGTGCATTACCGAGATGAAGGACAGGGTGAGGTGGTGATTTTATTGCATGGCACTTCGTCGTCACTTCACGCGTGGGAGCAATGGACGCAAATCCTCAAACAAGACTACCGCGTCGTACGTATGGACTTGCCGGGTTTTGGCTTGACTGGGCATCAGCCTCAAAACCAGTACGAAATCGCTGACGATATTGCCTTTTTGAACGCATTTACGAGAGAGCTCGACATCGAACAGGCACATTTTGTAGGTAGCTCTTTAGGAGGACGCATAGTGTGGGAGTACGGTTTGCAACATCCAGAGCAGGTTATAACCCTTACGTTGATAAATGCGTTAGGTTATCCGCAAGAATCGTGGCCGCCAGGCATTGAGATGGCCCAGTGGCCCGTCATCGATAAAATAATGGAACATGTCACTCCAAGGTTTATATTCGAAGATGGGCTTAAAGAAGTTTACTTCGACCCGCAACTTGTGGGTGCGGTGTTGATTGATCGTTACTACGAACTGACTACCTACCAACAAAACCGACAGGGATTCACACGTCGCGTCAAGGCATCGCTGGATGAGGACTCGGAAAAGATAACACAAATTGCTAAGCCGACGCTTATTCTTTGGGGGAAGGAAGACCGTTATTTTCCAGCTGAAAATGCGAGAAGATTTGAGCGTGATATTCGGGGCTCTTATGCTGTTGTGTATGACGATGTTGGACACTTACCGATGGAAGAGGTCCCAGAGCGATCAGCAGAGGCATTTAAACAGTTTATCTCGAGAGGTAAGCCTTAGGAGTAACCTGGTGCCAGCGCTTGAACGCTTTGTAGAAGCTGCTGGTATCTTTAAAACCAAGACGATAGCTCAACTCGGTAAGGCTTGGAGGCGGGGTTTGAGTTAGCCAACGGACTGCTAGCTGTTTTCTAGTATCATCAAGAAGACTCTGGAAGGAGGTATGCTCTTTTACCAGTTTGCGGTAGAGCGTTTGTCGGCTGAAGTGTAATTGCTGCGCAACTTTGTCTACGCTGAGCAGTTCTCCATTTTCTAGTGCGTTTGCTACTATGGTCCTGACTTGCTGCTGGAGAGGTTGGGTTTTCGTTAGTGTCTCAAGATGACTTTGTGCGGTTTTTGCCATCATCGTTTTCAGATACTCACTACTTGTCGCAATGGGAAGGTTGAGCCATTTCGACTCAAATATCAACTGGTGATAAGCACTGTTAAATTCAATGATTTCTCCAAAGGCGGGTTGATATTTATCCACATAGTGCGGAGTTAAATACCCAAACTTAGCTTTGGTTAGTGGGAAGGGCTGGGCACTCAGCATTCTTGCCCATGCCACCATCGCACTCATGCTGCGTTCAATGGCGGCTCTAGGGTAATCATGGCGTGATTCAATGGAGAGGGTTAAGCGGCACTGCTGTCCATCGTCATCCACTTGCCAACACTCCGAAGCATTCATCAGAAAAATATTACTTTGGAAGGTGTTAAATGCATCTCTTAACGTCGCGCATTGGCTTACCCAACTTGCGAGTACACCTTTTGATTTAGGAGATATAGTTTGCCCAATGATGAGTCCAATTTCGGGCGATGGATGGTGCTGTTCGAGTAGTGACCATAAGGCAACCATTTGGCTTTCTGGAAGTCGAGCCGACAACGTTAGCTTAGCGCTGTTTTGAATAGCCTCCAGCATTATACCATCAAAGTGATTAGATGCTTCTACCTGTTCACGCAAAGCGGCAGGCAACAGTGAATAGGCATTGACTAATTCAATGACAGAGGCGAATGAAACGGATTTATCGATAGAGTTATCTGCCATGAGTGTTACCAAAATTTTAAGTCATAGCTAACTAATATCGCAATATTCCTCGTCTATCAATCTAGAGTGCTTCTAAAAAATGGTAAGTTCACAATATGTTAGCTGATTGAGATTATAAAGTAATCTCTCAAAAATCGGACTATGTCCTCTATTCAATTAGGGTTAGGGACTGCGTTTGTCTGGGGGGACCAACGAATAAGGGTTAAGCGTTGCGTAGCTAACGTTAAATCCCAAGTGTTGAACAAGCCCGAGCCTCTATTTAAGTAAATTGTGCGATCTGCTCTAGAACGGTCGCAGCCTTGATGATTTTCTCAAAGCGAGGGCGGACTTCGAAAGGCAGAGGTTTCTACATGTAATCTGGTACGACCGTCACGTCAGTTTTGCTATTTGCCATACCTTTAGTTATTCATGATACGCTAATGTTCAATTTCCCGAAAATGATTTTTGTCCAGAAATGTGTTTGAGAGAAGTGGATAGTTACGAATGTTGAACCTTGGTATCAATCCACACAAAATATCAACTTGTGACTTTTCAACATAAAGAGCCGCTTTTTAGCGGCTCTTTATGTTTGAGTTTTAGCTATCACTTAGAAGAGTGTTAACTATCAATTTTTCTACTTCGCATAATTCGAAGGAAACAGTGCTCGTTTCGCTTCTTCATCACGTTCGGTTTTAAACTCAATGCCTTTACCAATCTCGCGAGCGCGCAGTGCGGCAGGGCGACTGTTGATTGCATCAAACCAGCGCTTTAAGTTCGGGTAAGGTTCTAGGCCTTCTTCACCAAGCACGAACGGTGCTTTATCAATCCAACCCCATGCCGCGACATCGACAATGGTGTACTCATTTCCGACGAAAAACTCACGACCTTCCATATGCTTTTCTAACACTTCGTAGTGACGTTGTGCTTCACGTAGATAACGGTTCACGGCGTAGTCTAGGCCTGCAGGGGCAGCATGACGGAAGTGTACCGATTGGCCAGAGTATGGACCAAGACCGCTCGCGATGAACATCATCCAAGATAGAAGTTCTGCTCTGTCTTCTGGTTGCCCCGCTAGCTTGCCAGTTTTCTCTGATAGGTAAAGAAGGATAGCGTTAGAGTCGAATACACGTTGTCCGTCATCTTCAATCGCTGGCGTTTTGCCATTTGGATTTATTAAGCGATATTCCGGTGTGTGTTGCTCGCCTTTTAAGGTATCAACTGGAACGAGTTCAAAATCTAGGCCTGTCTCTTCTAGAAACAGAGCGATCTTCATTGGATTGGGTGTTTGGTGAAAATAGAACTTAAGCATGGGGTAACTCCTTGTATTGGACGTCCATTAAAACATCACTTGAACGATCGTTCAATAATTGATTTTAAATTGTGTGAAAAAGGGCCTGTTTTTTTAAACGAGCGGTGTTTGAATTTCAGTTAGTGGGCAGAAGCTAGCGTGAACCTATTGGCGGTTGAGAATCTTAAATATCTGAAAGTATGTGTTTAAATGTGAGCTTTCATGTTGGTCGTCAGTCTAAATGTAATTGTCGATTATGGTGGGGGAGGCGTGTGAGTTTGAAGCTAGATATTCGAAAATAGTCAGTAACATCATTGTTATACAACAACTTGTTAGATTGGCGAGCGTGTTTAGGCACATAAAATCGTGATCTGCAGCCACATCTTATGCAACCAAGGAATATTAACGCTGTAGATTCTGGTGTGCTTCACGGTTTTTTAATACTAGGGGCTTACATTGGGGAGCAAATCTGATGTGAACACTTAACGACACAGGATCTTTCCATGAAAAAGAACATTATCGCCCTCGCTCTTGGTGGCATGCTGGCTTTTGGCGCAACTCCTTATTCTTTTGCTGCTAACGATGGCGCAGTACAAGCTTCTGCGGATTACGCGCAGTTGGTGACTAAGCGACAAGTTGTCGACCAACTACTTCTTGATGCGTTGCAAGCGTTTAAGTCTCCAGCAAGAATTTCTCACGCTGGCTTCACGGCTAAAATGCCAAGCAACATGGAAATTGTGACTAACCGGTTGTTAGAAGCTTACCAGTTAGAACCTTACCGCACTGACTTGCTGATTTCGGCAGCGAACGCTCAGATCTACAACAAGAATGCAGAGCGCGCTATTGAGTTGTTTGAGCAAGCGTTGACGGTTGCGCCAGACGATGTCGATCTTCATGCTTACCTTGCGGTTTGGCAAAGATTCGATGGTAATGATAGTGAATCCAACAAGCATATGCAGAAGCTTGAGAGCCTGAACAAAGGCAAAGCCGAAGACATCAAACGTATCTTTGCTACGGTCGATCGCGTTTTAGATACACCGTTGAAAGAATCAGCAGATAAAGGGCTACTGAGCGATCACGGCGCGATAGTTACTTTGGGTTACGCGCTGAACCCAGATGGTTCAATGCATGAGATCTTGATTGAACGTCTTGAAACCACATTGGCAATGTCTAAAGCCAACCCGGATGCGATGATTGTGCTAACGGGTGGCGTGCCTAAGAACCACAAGACAGAAGGCAAGTTGATGGCGAATTGGCTTATTTCAAAAGGGGTGAGTAAAGATCGTATCATTGAAGAGAACTATGCGACTAGCACGGTAGGGAATGCTTTGTTCAGTAGCTATGCGCTTGCTCGTCATAATATTAATCATGCGACCATTATTAGCTCGGCAAGCCATGTTCGTCGTGGTCAAACTTTGTTTGAAATTGCGAGCTGGCAAACTGGCCCTCAAGGAATTACATTTGATACGGTTGCTTACCCAGACAAGCCATTAGAAAGTCTTAAAAATGCAAGCAGTGGCGAACTGTTAGGTATTTATCGTGATGCTCTAAGAACCTATGGCATGTGGAGTTACCGCTCTTATCCGCTAGAGTCGCGTTAAGCCTAAAATCTAAGCAATAACTTGGGTTAAGCAAAGCACAACTTGCTGGTACTATCGAGAGGCGCTAGGTGGTAAACTGGCGCTCTATTAATTTTAGTGTTTCAAAGGTAAAGTGATGAACCCGATTTTAGCAATGTTGAAAGAGAACAATATTAGCGATGAGCAAATCAGCGAGATATTCAAGACGCTGACAGAGAACCCTCTTGCAGCAATGGCGACAATCAGCCAACTTGGCTTACCACAAGATAAACTTCAAATGCTGATGGGTCAGGTAATGCAAAACCCTGCGCTAATCAAAGAAGCCGTTGAAGAGCTTGGCCTAGATTTCTCTAAGGTTGAAGCGGCTAAAGAACAACTTCAAAAATAAGTCAATTTGAATGAGCTAAGATCGAATTAGCTTAATCAAAATTCAATGAAAAGGTCGTTTAAGTTCAGCAACAGGCTATCTTAACGGCCTTTTTTGATCTTGGTGGCGATTATTCACTTTGATCAAGTTGCTTTCAATCCCTGCCTCCCATTTTCTACTTAACGACTATTTCAACACAATTGACAGCACCTTTGCCAAACATGCGTTGCTACTGACAATTTACTTACTAGACTTAATTAACCTATGTGCGACTTGATATGTGCACCTTGATGAACAGTGTTTTTTGGATGAGGAATGCCCTGAATAGTAGGGACATAAACATCAAACAATAGCGCTGTTTATTTATGGGTCACAACAAGATAAAGAACAAGAGGGCACTCAAATAAGCCCTTTATTGAGCAGTGATTTTATAGGAAATGAGTTATGAAATATTTAAAGGAAACGGCTTTAGCTAGCCTTGTGTTGGCCGGGCTTGTTGGTTGTGGCGGAGACTCAGGATCATCAAGCAGTACGACACCCATGACCTTGAGTGTGAGTGATGCGCCCGTCGATGATGTTAAAGATGTGACGGTGACATTCAGCAAGGTAGCTTTACTTCCGATTCAGGGAGGTACAACGCTAGTGTATGACGTGTATAAGACGGGCGAAAACGGTGATTACGTTGATGAAAATGGCGACCCGTTGCCAGACGGTGAAGATCCTATTCCATTAAGTGTCAATTTATTGGATTACCAAGGAAGCGATGCACTTCCTTTGATTGAAAACGAGGTAGTTCCAGTAGGTAGCTATAAACTATGTGTGTTTGCGAATGATGGCGATCACCCGACACATCCATCTTATGTTGTAGAAAACGATGACTCGATTCGTGAGTTAACGGTGAAAGGTAATGGCACGTGCCCGCAAGGTGTTGGTAAAGAAGATAACGCTGGCGTGCTTTACTTTAATGATTCATTTAATGTGAACCAACAGAGTAACGATTTTGTTGTCGAGTTCGATCTTCGACGTGGCCTAAAGAACAGTTCGACTTTCCCTGATTACACTATTCAAAGAACGTCTGTAAGCCTTATCAATACGGTTGAGACAGGAAACATTGAAGGTACTGTTTCGAGTACCACTTTTGCAGCTTGTAACCCTACAAATGATAATACTTATGTTCAGTCGGTGTACTTGTATGAAGGTAATGTCGACAAAGCTGACATGGCGCCTATTGGCGGTTCCGATGAGGTGAAGCCGATTACTTCAGCATCAGTGGCAATGAATGAAGCACAGACTAACTATGAGTTCTCTCTGGGATTTATTGATCCAGGTACTTACTCATTGGGTTATACCTGTACCGCGCAACACGACAGTGATGAAGACAATGCTGGTCCGGTTGCTGATGGTTTTGACATTTATGAAGTTCAAAATAGTGTTCAGGTAGTGGTTGGTCAGGATAACCAAGTATCGTTTTAAATCTTTGACGTGATTAAGCATTCGAATAAAAACGGCCTCTCATTTAGAGGCCGTTTTTGATCATGTCACCTAGTTAGCATGAATTTGATGATCATTGAGTGTGACTCTAGGGAAGTGATAATGTAACTTTGTATCTCTTACTTTAACCTAGCGAAATGTACTCCGGCGTTGCTCATGAAATCTAGCTTAAGCATTCGATCTTACACCAAGCAATTTAATACCCATGCTCATGATGACCATCATCAACTGGTATTACCGATCCAAGGCAGTATTAATATCGAAATGGTGAGGTATGTCGGTAAAGTGGCGGTGGGCGAATGTGTGGTGATTCCGGTAACCACAGCACATGCGTTTAAAGCGGACGAAGCAGCGCGGTTTATTGTCGCGGATATGGCTGTGTTGCCTCAGCATTTGTTAGAGCACGAGCTCTCGGTTTTCACGATAACGCCACCTTTGATGAGCTTCTTGTTGTTTGTTGAGAAGCAGCTGGAATATCAGGTCGATAGCGGTATTGAGTCATCCATCTTGGATGTGTTTTCACTGCTGTTAGAGCAACAACAAGTGAGCAAGAGCATCGACCCAAGAATCCGTGCGGTACAAAGGCTGATAGCGGATAACTACACGCAACCGTTATCCATATCACAACTTGCAGAAACGGCCTGTTTGAGCCCTACTCAATTCAAAAAACGCTTCAAAGAGTGCTTGGGTATCAGTGCGCTTAAATACATTACTCGATATCGTATGGAGAAAGCTCAAGCCTTGTTAACCCACACCGATTTACCTGTTCAATTGATAGCCGAAAATGTGGGTTATAGTGATGTTTCTGCTTTTAGTCGTCGCTTCTCTCAGCACTTTGGAATGTCTCCAAGGGCGTTTCTAGGCTCAATGAAAGACAGTCTTTAGAAACAACAATAGCGTCCTTTCGGCAAACTAACTTTTATCAATCTTCACTATTATCTATTTCAGAACTGAAAATTGGGTAATAGAAATGAATCTTGCCATCAATCGCGTTAACGAATTCCAAATGGGCACTTTAGCCATCTTGTTTGCTTCCATTTTATGGGGCACGACAGGCACCGCCGCAAGTTTTGCGCCTGATCTAAGCCCATTAGCGATTGGTGCTTTCTCTATGGGTGTCGGCGGCCTAATGCAAGCGGGCTTAGCGTATCGAAAAATCCTATTCGCTTTCGACAAGCTTTTGCAGAACAAGAAGTTGTTGGCAGTGAGCGCTTTGGCTTTAGCGATCTATCCTTTAGCTTTCTATTCTTCAATGAAATTATCTGGCGTGGCGATTGGTACAGTGGTTTCGATTGCTACCGCACCTTTCTTTTCTGCTCTGTTAGAGTGTCTTATTAGCAAAAAGAATAATATCAACAAACGTTGGCTCACTAGCTTTGCGATTGGTGTGGTGGGTATTGGGTTGTTGGTGTTTTCAGAATCTTCATCGACGAATGAATCCGGTGATGATCTCAAGCTGTTCGGTATTGCTTTAGGTTTGCTCGCTGGGTTGTGTTACGCCATTTATTCTTGGGCGACCAAAGCACTTATCGACAAAGGGATTAAGTCACAAGCGGCGATGGGCAGTATTTTTGGCCTGGGTGCGATGCTGTTGCTGCCAACGCTCTGGTTTACGGGGGAGAACCTGTTTTCCTCGCAGATTAACGTATTAGTCATCAGTTATCTGACGTTAATCCCACAATGCTTGGGCTATATCGCGTTCAGTTTTGGTTTACGCCACGTGACCGCGAGTAGCGCCAATCTGCTGACTCTGTTTGAACCAGTAGTTGCAGCGGTGCTTGCCGTCTGTGTTGTCGGTGAGCTGATTCCTTTTATAGGCTGGTTAGGTATGTCTCTGATTGTGTTGTGCTTGTTTATACAGTCGAAGCCATCTAAAGGAACGTTATAAGTATTTGTTTTGTTTTGCCTAATTGAAATTTTTTCATGTGTAATTCTTATAATTGAATAAAATCAGTATCTCAGTTGTGAGAGTGCTGTTACTATCGCTATCAATAGTCGGGGGGCATATACCTTATTTGGTGTTTGCTGAGATCGTTAATCGAGACCCGTTGAACCTGATTCAGTTAACACTGGCGTAGGGAACTATAAGCACTTGATCTGCGTCTGCACCCATGAAAACTTTCATGTGTTTATTGCGACTTCTCCTTCGATCGGTGTTCGTTCTCCTACGTCTTGTAAGATAGTAGGAGCGACAATGACACACAGTTCTAATTCAAAAGATTTAACGCTAAAAGCCTCAGTTTCACAGCACTCTGCTGATGGTTCGATTCGAACAAACACTCCGATTGTATTGACGATCGCAGGCTCAGACAGCGGCGGCGGTGCAGGGATCCAAGCTGATATTAAAGCCATGTCTGCAACGGGTAGCTTCGCTTGTTCGGTAATTACCGCAATTACCTCTCAGAATACCCAAGGCGTTTCCGCCATTTTGCCTATTCCACTCGACCATGTTGCTAGCCAGTTAGATGCGGTTTTTACTGATCTCAATATCGTGGCAGTAAAAGTCGGCATGTTGGCCGATTCGCAAATCATCAAAGTCGTCGCTGATAAAATTAAGCAGTACCAACCTAAACACTTAGTGATTGACCCTGTAATGGTCGCAACCAGTGGTGATCTTCTTTTAGAAAACTCAGCCATTACTACACTGAAACAAGAGCTGATTCCGCTGGCAGACATCATTACGCCTAATTTGCCTGAAGGCGCGGCGTTAACAGGCAAGCCGGTACCTGAAAGCGAAGCTGAAATGCAGGGCATGATTGAAGATTTACGCGCACTAGGTGCTAAAGCGGTTCTCTTGAAAGGCGGCCACCTGGAGAAAGATGAAAACAGTAACGACTTACTGATTCTGCCAACCACATCTGCTCTGATTAGCGCGAAGCGTTTTCCTACCAAAAACACTCATGGAACGGGCTGCACGCTCTCTTCTGCTATTGCTTCTTTCTTGGCTCAAGGCAACAAACTTCCAGAGGCTGTCGACCTAGGTAAACAATACATTTCACGAGCAATTGCTCACGCCGACGAACTTCAAGTTGGTCAAGGTCACGGCCCTGTAAATCACTTCTTCGTTGGGCACGGTAATGTCCGTTAATACGATTGGCGTTCAACTCAGTAATGCGACTCTGCGTTACCGAGATAGCGAGCACGCGACCTTATCTGGACTGTCATTGAGCTTAAAAGCAGGCAAGTGGACAGTGTTACTTGGTCGCAGTGGCTGCGGAAAAACCACGGTATTGCGTTATCTGGCAGGCTTGTTGGACGACAAGGTGGAATGGCAGGGCACATTGGCAACGTCTGATGAATTGCCTTTAACGGAGCGCATCGCTTACATGGCGCAGCAAGATTTGTTACTGCCATGGCTATCGGTTATCGACAACGTGTGTTTGAGCCATCGCTTTCAAAATTCCGCAGATAAGCATAAAAATATCGAGCATAAAAATCAGGCGTTAGAGCTACTGATTTCTGTTGGTCTGGCTGATTACGCGGATGCTATGCCGGATCAATTGTCTGGTGGTATGCGTCAGCGTGTTGCTTTGGCTCGAACCTTAATGCAAGACAAGCCAGTCGTGCTGATGGATGAGCCTTTCTCTGCGCTGGATGCGGTAACGAGACACAAGCTGCAAAGTTTAGCGTGTGAACTGTTAAGGGGTAAAACCGTTGTGTTGATCACTCATGATCCACAAGAAGCGGTGCGTCTGGCGGATAACTTGTATGTGTTGCAAGGCACGCCTGCGAGTGCTCACTCTTTATCTGTGCCTCACACGTCAACGCCACGAGTGTTAGATGGTGAGTGTGCCGAGCTACAACAAGCGATCTTAGAACAGTTGGAGCGTGATTATGAATGAACTAACTCGAAGTGAAGCTACTGATAGCTCCAAGATAGAAAACTCAATGGAAGAAAGTTCAACTAACGCGCAGGCTAGCACAGCGCGTCCTCGCCAGATGAATCCTGTTATGCGTTTGCTTATTAGCAGTGCTGTGATTCTTGGTTTGTGGCAAATGGTGGTAATTATATTCGAGATGCCAAGCTTCATTCTGCCAGCTCCCGCAGAAGTCTCCCTCAAGCTGATTGAACGCTACGATGTGTTACTCAAACACACTTGGGTGACTGCGCAAGAGATCTTACTTGGTCTATTGCTCGGTTTATCCATGGGGCTGTTTTTCGCCTTGCAGATGTTGATGTTTGACCCGTTGAAGCGTTGGCTATTGCCTATCTTGATTGCTAGCCAAGCGATTCCTGTATTTGCGATTGCGCCAGTACTTATGCTTTGGCTTGGCTATGGCATCGCTTCAAAAGTGGTGATGGCGGCGATCATTATCTTCTTCCCTGTGACCACTTGCTGTTACGACGGTCTGCGTAATACACCGACAGGTTATCTTGATCTTGCTAAGACGATGGGTGCATCGAAATGGCAATTGCTCCGCTATATCCAACTTCCTGCTGCATTGCCAACATTGGCGTCTGGCATTCGTGTAGCGGTGGTGATAGCCCCAATAGGCGCAGTCGTCGGTGAGTGGGTAGGCTCCAGTGAAGGTTTAGGTTACTTAATGCTACAAGCCAATGCGCGCATGATCATTGATGAGATGTTTGCGGCCTTATTTATCTTGGCGGTGCTGTCTATCTCGCTCTATTTCATCACAGATAAGTTACTCAAAAAAGCCATCCCTTGGGAGAACCAGTGATGGCTTGATCAATAACACTTTGTTTAATAAGGCTTCGCTCAACGCTATTTATCTAAACAAAACGTCGTTAAAAACTAGCTCTATAAACACAATAATAATATTCAAAAGGAAAGGTTAACTATGAAAAACACCAAATTGGTAGGTGCAGTGGCACTGCTTGCTTCGCTAGTGTCAGGTCATGCTCTAGCGGACTCTGAACAAAAGAAACTGACACTGATGTTGGACTGGTTTGTGAACCCGAACCATGGCCCGATTGTGATCGCTCAAGAGCGTGGCTACTTTGCTGACCAAGGTCTAGATGTTGAAATTCAAGAGCCAGCAGACCCAAGCACACCAGCAAAATTGGTCGCGGCAGGTAAGGTCGATTTAGCGGTAACTTACCAACCAAGTTTAACCATGGATGTGGCAGCGGGTCTTCCTTTAGTTCGTGCATCAACCCTTATCGCGACGCCACTAAATACACTAATGGTATTGGATAACGGCAAGAACGATACGCTAGCGGATCTGAAAGGCAAGAAGATTGGTATTGCGATTGCTGGTAACGAAGAAGCGACTATTGGCACCATGCTGGCTCAAGAAAGCGTTGAGTTTACAGACGTGCAAACCATCAATGTTGGTTGGGCACTGTCGTCTTCATTGGCATCAGGGAAGGTAGATGCAATCTGGGGTGGCTTACGTAACTTCGAGACCAACCAGTTAGCTCTTGAAGGCTTTAAAGCAAAAGCATTCTTCCCAGAAGAGCACGGTGTTCCTGCTTACGATGAGCTTATCTTTGTTGCGAACGCAAAGCAACATGATGATGAAGCGATCAAAGCGTTCAACAAAGCATTGGAACAAGCAACCACTTACATTGTGAACCACCCACAAGAGTCATGGAGCGAGTTTGTTGCGTATTCACCTGATACGCTGAACAACGAGCTTAACCAACGCGCATGGAACGACACGCTGACTCGTTTTGCACTTCGCCCTTCAGCGGTTGACCTGAAACGTTACGACGATTACGCACAGTTCATGTTCGACAAAGGCATTATCAAATCACTACCAAAAGCCGCTGACTACGTACCGACTTTTGACTAAGGAATCTTATGAAATACCAAGACTTAATCCAAGCCTGTCATCAAGATTGGCAAGACTACACAGAGCATGATTTTGTTAAAACGCTGGCGAACGGCACACTCGCTCAGCCGTGTTTCCTGCATTATTTGAAACAAGATTTTCTGTTCTTGAAGCAATATGCTCGCGCTTATGCGTTGGCGATTTACAAGGCGAAAACCTTGGCTGATATGCGCCGTGCATTGCCAAGTGTTCATGCTCTGCTAGATTCTGAAATATCTCACCACGTGACTTACTGTGGTCAGTGGGGCTTAACGGAATCTGACCTAGAAAACGAACCTGAAGATTTCGGCACAGTCGCTTACACACGCTACGTTCTAGACGCGGGTATGACGGGTGATCTTGTCGATCTTTATGCGGCACTGGCTCCGTGTTCAATTGGTTACGCTGTGATCGGTAAAGCGCTGTTAGAAAGCAGCGATACCGTTTGGGAAGGTAACCCATACGCAAGCTGGCTGCAACTGTATGGCGGCGAAGAGTTCCAATCAGGTGTGGCTACAGGCGCGGAGTACTTTAATCAGCTGCTTGCTGAAATTGATATCAACAGCGAGCGTGGTCAAAGTATCGTTCATATCTTTAAAACGGCAACGCGTATGGAAGTGGCTTTCTGGCAGCAAGGTCTGAATGCACTTAATGACTCAACAGCGGCTTTCACGAATAAGGATTAATCCATGCTAACTGAACAAATCATCCAATCACTGCGCGCAGTACGAGAGCAAAAACCATTGGTTGTGAACATCACCAACTACGTCGTGATGAACAATACGGCGAATGCTTTATTGGCGATTGGTGCTTCACCTATCATGGCGCACTCACAGCAAGAACTGGCTGAGATGATGTCATTCTCTGGCGCTTTGGTGATTAACATCGGCACGCTTGATAGTGTTTGGACGCCAAGAATGCGCTTCGCGGTTGAACAAGCGAATGCGAACAACAAGGTTGTGGTCCTTGACCCTGTAGGTTGTGGCGCAAGTACGCTGCGTACCGAGACTTCTCGTGAAATTGCACGTTTAGCCAATAAGCTAATCATTCGTGGTAACGCGTCTGAGATCATTGCGCTAGCGGGTGAGCAAGCACAGAGCAAAGGCGTTGATGCGCTGGATAGCAGTGATGCCGCATTAGGCGCTGCACAGTGCTTAGTGGCTGAATACGGTGCAAATGTGGTAATTTCTGGTGAGACAGATTACGTTGTCACCAAAGACAGTGTTGTGATGTTAAACAATGGTCATCCAATGATGCCGTTTGTAACGGGCATGGGCTGTACCTTAACGGCCTTGACGGGCGCATTTGCTGCTGTTGGTGATGACAGTGGTTTAGCGGCTGCGGCGATATTGGGCGTGGTTGGTGAAATCGCGGCTGAAAACTCACGCGGCCCGGGTAGCTTACAAATGAACTTGCTTGATGAGCTATATCAGTTAGACGAAGAGACTCTGATTCAACGTTTGAAGATTCAGTAGGGTTAATCTAACTGTAAGCCACAAGTTAGAAGCCTAACTTAAAACTCTTTAGATAAAGAAAAGCCCCCGATTGAAGTGACCCCGTAAAGTTGGACATTTCTGTTAAGCGGCTTTCAAGGCCTGAGTTCGATATTCTATCGGAGTCAGGCCTTTTAGTTTCACTTTTATACGTTTGGTATTGTAGTACTCGATGTATTC